>NZ_JBIVMX010000001.1:0-321010 GCF_044753305.1 Pseudomonas sp. NPDC088429
TGTCGTCGAATGCCCTGCGTTTTTTGGTCATGAATAACTCCTCGATAGATGTATTTTCCACCTATCGGGGTGTCCGGGGAAATTAGACCACTACAGATCAACGACACCGTGCCCACTAACAAAATCGCCGCGCCAAACACAAAGTCGATGTTGTACAACTGAAAGTCCTGCACCGGCCCGACCAGCACCACCCGCACTACAGCAATCCCCACCAGCGTGGCCAGAAAATCGATCCCCGGTTCGTCGCGATAAAACACCAGCATCAGCGGCAGGCACAGCACCAGCAACATCAACAACACCACGACTTTGAACGAGTCCTTACGCTCAACGCTAAAGGCACATTCGTGCGCCCCGTAAGCCTTGTAATCCTCGTCGCGGATCAGCGAGTTTTTCTCGTTGATGTAGTCGACGCGGTTGTACTTCTGGATTGGCGTGAAGGTGTTGGACATTTCCATCAGCGTGGTGATGCTCCTGAAACGCAGGTCGATGCGCTCGCTGCCCTTGAGGTAATAGAGCACCGGTTTGTAGCCGTAGCGATAGGTATCGAACGGGAACGCGGCGACCTGGCCCTGAACACCGATCGGCCGTGGTTCCAGTTCGGCGTAGGCGCTTTTGTTGGATGAGGCCAGGTTGCGGCTGAGCGGCTGAACCTTGACTTGCTCAAGGAAAATCGGCGTGGCGCCGAAGGTCCACTGCAGCGGTTCCAGGCGCAGGCGCAGTTCATTGCGACCGAGGTCGTAGCGATTGAACGTGCGCTCGGACACCACCAATGAGCCGCCGACCATGAACTCGCCGCGCAGGTTATTGGTGACGCGCAAGGTCAGTTGATCCTTGCCCAGCAACGCCGCTTGCGTGGACGGTGGCGTGCCGCACCACGCGGTACTTTCGCCAACACCGCCGAGCTGGCCGTTGCGGTTTTCCTTGAACACATAGAAGTAACTGGCCCACAGCGTCAGCATCAACAGCATCGCCGTGAGGCCCAAAATCTTTTTGCCCACACTCACAAACCCGACTCCCTTCATCGATTCCATCGTCCAGCCGAATCCCGCTGGCGGGCGGGACTTTAACAAAATGCCATCATCGACCCAAGGGAAAATCCCCGATGGCGGAGGCTTGTAAGGGTTTCCCCCACATCCAAAAATATTGGAATGGGCGCCGGAGATCCCTTGTAGGAGCTGAGCTTGCTCGCGAAGGCGGCGTGTCAGGCACTATCAGTTTGACTGGTATACCGCTTTCGCGAGCAAGCTCGGCTCCTACAGAACATCCACACGTTATAGATTCGGAAAAAACCACAAAAACCATATCAGACCGCGTCAGATAGCCGCAGGAAAAGCCAAAATCTGATCCGCACAAATCAACAATTCCTGAGCCTGTTTTGTTTTCCACGGTGTTCCTACAGTGCAGCCCATGTCAGACCGGGTGGCCTGGCAAGACTTTGCAACCGTGGATGAACTGACCATGAGCACAGCAATAATCGGACAGGCTTATAACTACAAGGTCGTCCGCCAATTCGTCATCGCGACTATTTTCTGGGGAGTCGTGGGGATGGCGATGGGGGTATGGATCGCCTCTCAATTGGTATGGCCGGACATGAATCTGGACTTGCCGTGGACCACCTTCGGCCGCTTGCGACCGTTGCACACCAGCCTGGTGATTTTCGGCTTCGCCGGCAGCGCGCAATTCGCCGCCAGTTACTACGCAGTACAGCGCACCTGCCAGGTGAGGCTGTACTCGGACACCCTCGCAGCGTTCACTTTCTGGGGCTGGCAATCGGTGATCGTGATCATGCTGATCACCCCGCCGCTGGGCTACACCACCACCAAGGAATACGCCGAAATCGAATTTTCCGGGGCGGTGTGGATGGCCGTGGTCTGGGTCGCCTACGCCGTGGTGTTCTTCACCACCGTGGTGCAGCGCAAGACAAAACACATCTACGTCGGCAACTGGTTCTTCGGCGCGTTCATTCTGGTGATTGCGATGCTGCACGTGGTCAATCACCTGTCGATTCCGGTCGACTGGTTCAAGTCGTATCCGGTGTATTCCGGGGCCACCGACGCGATGGTGCAGTGGTGGTACGGGCACAACGCGGTGGGTTTTTTCCTCACCACCGGTTTCCTCGGGATGATGTATTACTTCGTGCCGAAACAGGTCAATCGGCCGGTGTATTCGTATCGGTTGTCGATCGTGCACTTCTGGGCGTTGATCACCTTGTACATCTGGGCCGGCCCGCACCACTTGCACTACACCGCGCTGCCGGATTGGGCGCAGTCATTGGGCATGGCCATGTCGCTGATCCTGCTCGCGCCGAGCTGGGGCGGGATGATCAACGGCATGATGACGCTCTCCGGCGCCTGGCATAAATTGCGCACTGACCCGATTCTGCGCTTTCTCGTGCTGTCGCTGGCGTTCTACGGCATGTCGACGTTCGAAGGGCCGATGATGGCGATCAAAACCGTCAACGCCCTCTCCCACTACACCGACTGGACCATCGGCCACGTTCACGCCGGGGCGTTGGGCTGGGTGGCGATGATCACCTTCGGCGCGACCTACCACATGGTGCCGAAAGTCTTCGGCCGCGAGCAGATGTACAGCACGCCGTTGATCAACCTGCACTTCTGGCTGGCGACGATTGGCACGGTGTTGTACATCGCCTCGATGTGGGTCAACGGCATTACCCAGGGACTGATGTGGCGGGCGATCAACGAGGACGGCACGCTGACGTACTCGTTTGTCGAAGCGCTGCAGGCCAGTCACCCTGGGTTCATCGTGCGTTTTGCCGGCGGGGTGTTTTTTCTTAGCGGGATGTTGCTGATGGCTTACAACGTCTGGCGTACGGTGCGTGTGGCTGATGTGGCACTGGCTCAGCGTGAAGCGCAGATTGCCTGAGGCTGGGAGGCCGTCATGATCGAGGTGTTTTTTGATGGGCTGGGCGTGGTGTTTTTGTGGCTGGCGGTGGAGTACTGCTTGCGGCGGGAGACGGCGGAGAGTCTGGATGAGGCGAGTATGGTGCCGTTTGCTGATGATCCGGAGGTGGCGCGGCGGGTTGAGTTGGCTACCGGGAAAAGCGTGAAAGCGGTGGCGCCGGAGGTGGTGAAATCGGGTTGGGGTAATCTGGAGATTTGAGGTGGGTCTGGGGTTGCCCTCACCCTAGCCCTCTCCCGGAGGGAGAGGGAACTGACCGGGTTGGATATTCGAGATACATCGACCTGAAAGTCCTGAGTCGAACTTGCAATTGAACACAACAAAGATCGGCTCCCTTTCCCCCTCGCCCCCTTGGGGGAGAGGGCTGGGGTGAGGGGGTATGCCCTTGATCTTAGCCGCGTTCGCGGGGGATAAGGCTCTGCAATTGCAACGCCAAAAAATTCGCATCGAACACAAACGTGTCCGGATCCTTCAAACCATTGGTCTTGCGCCACTGCCACTCGCCGCCCGGCAGCCCCACCAACGAAATACTGCCGTAACGCGCCGCCGTCAGCCCCATCACCGCCAGCGAAATCTGCCCGGCGCTTCCCATCACATCGGGCACAAACTCCACCGGTTTGCCGGCAATCACGATGCTCAGCTTCTCGGTCTTGAACGTCGAGGTCTCAACCGGCGTACTCGGGCCGAACGCAACGTACGCCTCGCGGCTCACTTCCAGCAGATTCGGCGCCTGCACAGGCTCCAGCCATCGCTGAATATCGCCGAACAGCCCTTCAATGCGGCTCGCCCAGACTTGCGACTGCGTTTCGAACAGTTGCTTTTTGTGCGCTTCGCTTTCGGCGTAATGACGAAGCATCTCGCCCAGTTGCTGTACGTCGCTCATTGCTGTGTGCCTCGGAAAGGATCCTGCGATGTTCGATAGTGGCAGATCGAAGCCCCGGTGTACGGTAAATCGCCTGCGGTTTTGCAACACACCGTGACACTTGCGTGAAAGATCAGCGGTACAGTCAATTGCTGCTGGCATCAGGCCTGGAAGAAAAGGACACTCGGGTAAAACACAGATCAATGATCGAGGAATTTCAATGCGCACCATCGGCCTGATCGGCGGTATGAGCTGGGAGTCCAGCGCCGAATATTATCGACTCATCAACCAACAGGTTCGCGACCGGCTCGGGCCACTGCGTTCGGCGCAAATATTGATGTACAGCGTCGACTTCGGCCCGGTCGAACAAGCCCAGCACGCCGGGCGCTGGGACGATGCGGCGGCGATTCTGGTGGACGCTGCACGCAGGCTCGAAGCGGGCGGCGCGCAATGCGTGGTGCTGTGTACCAACACCATGCACAAGGTCGCCGAGCAGATTCAGGCAGCGATCACCATTCCGTTTTTGCACATCGCCGAACCGGCAGCCCAGGCTGCGATCGCAATCGACGCACGCTCCGTTGGCCTGCTCGGCACGGCGTTCACCATGGAACAGGATTTCCTCAAGCAGCGCCTGATCGCTCAGGGTTTGAAGGTTCTGGTGCCGGACGAAGCCGAGCGCAAGGACGTGCACCGGATCATCTACGACGAACTGTGTGTCGGCGTGATCAGCGAAGCCTCGCGGCAGACCTACCAAAAAGTCATTGAATCCCTGACCGCACGCGGCGCTCAGGCAATCATCCTCGGCTGCACCGAAATCGGCATGTTGATCAAACCCGAACACAGCGCCCTGCCCCTGCTCGACACCACCGAACTGCATGCACAGTCGGCGGTGGCGTTCGCCCTGGGCGACTGAGTCAGGTTTTAGTGCTGCGTCGCAGACGGGCCATGCTCAGGGTGTCGACCCATTGCCCGTCACGCACCGCGTAATCGCGGAACAGCCCTTCATCCTCGAAACCGAACTTGCGGTAGAGGCTGATCGCCGCTTCGTTATCGGCATACACCGAAAGCTCGACGCGGTGCAGGTTCATCCAGTTGTCGGCGACATCCAGCGCCGCCGTCAACAATTTCGACCCGACACCCTTGCCCTGCCACGCCACCGCAACGGCCATGCCGAAACTGCCGGCATGCGCCCGGCGAATCCGTGAAAACGCTTCCAGCCCGAGATTGCCGATCACCACGCCTTCATGCAGCGCCACCAGCTTCACCGCCCGATCGTTTTCCGCCTGCAACCGCTGCCGCCAGACTTCGGTGGATTGAAACGGCATCTGCAACACCTGCCGCGCCACGGCCGGGTCGTTGTAGAGCGCAGTGATGGCCTCAATGTGGGCTTCGCTGAAGCGTTCGATGTGAATAGTGGGGTAATCGTCGTGCATGGCAGATCCGTCCGTGATCCGTGTGTGGCCGACCACTCTAAGCCGACAACGCCCTCATCCGCCACAGACAAACCCGTGTAGGAGCTGCCGAAGGCTGCGATCTCTTGATCTTGATCTTAAAAACCAGGATCAAAAGATCGCAGCCTTCGGCAGCTCCTACAGGGGGATGTGTGTCAGGTCAGGGCGACTTCTTCTTCGGCGACGGTTGCCGGGGTGGCTTGCGCGGTCTGGCTGAAATCGCGCAGATAGACGATGAACTCCTGCAACAGGCGATCCCACAATTCGAGGTTGCCGCGCAGGTGATCGTTGCTGACCCCGGCGCCGACCACCACGTCCATTTCCATCACCAGAAATTCGCCCTGCAACGACAACCGCGCAAAACGCCGAGTGGCGTTCCAGCGTTCCGCGACGCCGGCCGGCAGCTCACCTTGCACGCGCAATGCGCAACTGAAGGTGAAGTCGACGTAGCTGCCCTGCTCCGCTGCCGGATTGCCGAAACGCACGGCGTAGCCTATGCCCTGGCTGGCGCTGAGTAGCTGGACGATGCCGTTCTGTTCGGTCTGGTTGACGCGATAACCGGCGGCTTGCAGCACATCGGTCAAGGATTGCGGGGATACCTGGGTGATCAATTGAGTCATTGGATCTTCCTTGTTCTTCAGATTGAGACGCCATGCTTGTGCTGATTTGGTCATGGCGTTTTCAAGCGTAGACCGTTCTGCCGGGTTGGCATGGAGAATCAAAATCAAAAGATCGCAGCCTTCGGCAGCTCCTACAGGGGAATACCGCCCAATGTAGGAGCTGCCGAAGGCTGCGATCTTTTGCTTCAGGAATAGACCGGCCAGGTGTCGACGATTTTGTCGCCGCGCACCGCCAGCAGGTCGCCAAATTGCAGCAGCACGGCTTCAGTCTGGGTCGGGCGCAGGAAGACTTGATCTTCGATATTCAGGCCGACAGCGCTGGAGCCGTTGACCATTTCCTGATTCGAGCTGCGCCCGTATACCGTGTTGCTCTGCAAACCCTGTGGCGATTCGAATTCGGCCATCCAGTTGCCGCCGTAGATGAAAAAGGTCTCGCGCTGATTCGCGTCCCACCAAGAAAACAGCCGCGACTTGTCGTCCAGCGCCGGGATGTTCACCGCGCCGGTGCTTTTCAACACCGGCGTGGCGATATAGGTCGCAGGTACATGCTCGGTCAGCGACGGCAAATCGTAATGCGTCGGTTTGAGCATCGCCGTGCCCACCGACACTTCCGTGCTCAGCTTCTCATGTTCATGCATGCGATAACTCGGGCTGCCGGCGGTGTTCAGGCACAGTCCGTCGTGCCACAAACCGGGAAACTGCTGACGGGTAAAGTCAACGCAACGCTGATAAATTACCATGACCTTGGCGAACAATTCCTCGGGCGAACCGAGTATCCCCGGCACGCCCATGCCCACGAACGGGTCGTAGCCCATAAACCCGGCAAACTGCAGATGCTGCGGGTTGGCGCTGATCAGGGTGAGCATTTGCCCCAGCACATTCACATCACTGACCCCGCCACGATGCAGGCCAACATCCAGCTCGATGTTGATGCGCATCCGCGTGCCCAAGCCCTGTGCGAGTTGCAGGTATTGCTGCAATCGTTCAGGGCCGTCGAGCAGCCATTGCAACTGCTTCGACGGATCAAACGGGCCTTTGTGGGCTTGGTAAAACAACTCGGCTGAACGTACCGGCAACGGCTTGCCGAGCAAAATATCCGACTGCGGAAACGTCACCGCATCGTGATTGAGAAACGGCTGATGAAACGACATCAAACGCTGTGTCCCCGCGCGTTGCGCGATGTAGCTCAGCAGCCCCGGCGATGGCAGCGATTTCTCGACCAGCCGCAAATGTTTGCCGCCGCGCTTCACCGACTGCATGACCACGTCGATGTTGTGATCGAGTCGATCCAGATCGATCAGCAGCACCGGCCGCATCGGGCCTTTATCTTTCAACTCACGGTTGAGCGCACGAAAATAATCGCTGTACGGCCCGCCACGATCGCCCGGCCGCAACCACGCGCCAACCCCGACCAGCAAGGCGCCGACGCCCAATGTACCGAGCAGGAAGTTACGTCGATTAACCGCCATCAGCTCACCCCCAGAATCGATGACAAATGCGCGTTCAAGAATCGCCCGCTAGGATCCAGCGCCTGGCGCACGTCGACAAACTCGCGCCAGCGCGGATACAGCGGTTGCAGGTTTTTCGCGTTGAGCGTGTGCAATTTGCCCCAGTGCGGGCGGCCGTTGTACTTCCAGAAAATCGGCTCGACCGCCGCAAAGAAATTGTGATGATCCATCTGGTAATGCTGGTGCACCGAGATCGAACAGCTGTCGCGGCCCTCGAACATGCTCAGCGGAATGTCGTCGGCTTTGACGTAACGGTACTCGATGGGAAACCAAGTGCGCAGATCCTTGTCCTGAATCAGCTTGAGAATCTCGCGCAGACAGGCCGGGCCGTGTTCGGCGGGCACCGAATACTCCATCTCGTTGAAGCGCACGGTGCGCACGTTGGCGTAGATGTCAAACGAGTCGCCGATGCGATCATCGAAACTCGCCAGATGGCGCAGGCTATTGAGCATGGTGCGGCGCAGGTCGGGGAAGTCGCTGCCGTATTTGTCAATCTTTTCGATCAGGGTGACGAACTCGTTGCCGCCCTCTTCTTCCGGCGGGATGGGCGGCGTGGCCGGCTCATCGGTTTCGTTGAGGGCGACGGACAAGGCGTAGTCGGAGTGGGTGACGACGAGCATTTCCCAGTGTTGGTTTTCGCTGGTGTTCTTGTCGATGTCTTCCAGCAGCTCTTCAGTCTTGGCGATCCATTGGCGTTCGCGCAGACGATAAGCCGGACGGTTTTGCAGACGAATTTTGGTCGCCACGCCGAGGGCGCCGAGGGAGACCCGCGCCGCGCTGAACACCTCGGGATGACGCTGACTGTCGCAGTCGAGTACTTCGCCACTGGCGGTCACCAGTTGCATGCCGCAAACGTGAGCGGAGTAGGACTGGAAGTTCTTCCCGGTGCCGTGCGTCGAAGTGGAGATCGCGCCGGCGAGGGTCTGGTAATCGATGTCGGCCATGTTTTGCAGGGCCTGGCCGATGTCTTTTAACGGTACGCCCATGCGCGACATTGGTGTGCCGGCGGCGAATTCCGCCTGTAAGGTTTTTGCATCGTGATCGAGCAGGCCATTGAAGTAGCTCAGCGACAGCAGCGTACCGTCGGTGGGCACCAGAGCGCTGAAGGAATGTGCCGAACCGACCGGGCGGATCTTGCCTTGGGCCTGTTTGATCACACTTGTCAGTTCGTCGAGATTCTTCGGCGCAAGGCGCGCCGCCGGCAGGCAACTCTGCCCGCCCGACCAGTTGCGCCACGGAATCAGCCGTGGCGCGCGCATCAATTGGCCGAGAGCCGGATTGCTCGCCAACGCGCTGAACGCGCCGATGATGCTAGCCCGCTGCAATAACTGGCGCCGTGTCAGATCCATCGTCATGCCGGGCACCTTATTGTGGGAGTGGCTGGTCGGCCATGAAGCCGATCAATTGCAGAAATTGTTCTTCGCTGCACTCGACGCACTGACCCATCGGCGGCATGCCGTTGTAGCCGTTGATGGCGTGGTCGAGCAGCGTGTCGGCGCCTTGCTGGATGCGCGGTTCCCAGGCTTTGCGATCACCCGTGAGCGGCGCGTTGGCGGCGGGATTGGCGTGGCAGAGCTGGCAACTGTTGGCGTAGATCTGCGCCAGTGCCGGGTCTTTGGGCATGGCGTTGTTGGTGCTTGAACTGGCCGGGGGTTTCGGGGCTTCGCCGCAGCCAAACAGCGCCACGGATAAAGTCAGCAGTAATGTGATGGGAATTGCCCGCATGACGATCCTCAAGGGTGGCATCGCTTCTTGTTGTGATCACACCTTAAGGCAGGCGCGCCAGCAGGTTGAGGGCATTGCGGGACAGTGAGGGGGGCAAACGGGGCCAGCCGAATCCGACATATCCCCCTGTTGATGATCGTTCCCACGCTCTGCGTGGGAATGCAGCCCCGGACGCTCTGCGTCCGATTGGAACGCAAAGCCTCCCTTGAGGCATTCCCACGCAGAGCATGGGAACGATCAGATCAAAAGATCGCAGCCTTCGGCAGCTCCTACAGGGGGGCTATGGGGCCACCCCTTTTGTTCTGGGGGTTTGCGTGACATTCGGGTGACATTTGCGGGTTTAAAATTCAGGGCATTCAGGCGTATAACCGTTACAGACTTTCAAATTGGTACGCGGGGTAGCGACATGAGCACAGCAAACATCCTTGGCAATCTGTTCCCTTCTGTCAGCGACATCCCGGAAAAATATCGCCTCGACGGTCAGGTCGAGCAACGTGAATATCTGGTCGACGGCCAGTTGCGCCGCTGGGACGGCCCGCTCGCCACGGTGCGCAGCCCGGTGTATCTGCACGGTGACAATGGCGACGAACAAGTCATCCTCGGCAGCACGCCGTTGCTTGATGCCGACACCGCCCTCACCGCCCTCGACGCCGCCGTGCGTGCCTACGACCGTGGCCAGGGCCTGTGGCCGACCATGCGCGTGGCCGAACGCATTCAGCACGTCGAAGCCTTCCTCGGCCGCATGCGCCAACAGCGCGACGCCGTGGTGAAACTGCTGATGTGGGAAATCGGCAAGAACCTCAAGGACTCGGAAAAAGAGTTCGACCGCACCTGCGATTACATCGTCGATACCATCAACGCGCTCAAGGAACTCGACCGCCGCTCCAGCCGTTTCGAGCTGGAACAGGACACCCTCGGCCAGATCCGCCGCGTTCCATTGGGCGTCGCGCTGTGCATGGGCCCTTACAATTATCCGCTGAACGAGACCTTCACCACGCTGATCCCGGCGCTGATCATGGGCAACACCGTGGTGTTCAAACCGGCCAAGCTCGGCGTCCTGCTGATCCGCCCTCTGCTTGAAGCGTTCCGCGACAGCTTCCCGACCGGCGTGATCAACGTGATCTACGGCAGTGGCCGCGAAACTGTCAGCGCGCTGATGGCCAGCGGCAAGATCGATATTTTCGCCTTCATCGGCACCAACAAAGCCGCCAGCGACCTGAAAAAACTGCACCCAAAACCACACCGCTTGCGCGCCGCCCTGGGTCTGGACGCGAAGAACCCGGGCATCGTCTTGCCGGAGGTCGATCTGGACAATGCCGTCAGCGAAGCCGTCACCGGCTCCCTGTCGTTCAACGGCCAGCGCTGCACCGCACTGAAAATCCTCTTCGTCCATGAAGACGTGGTCGACAGCTTTATCGAAAAATTCAACGCCAAACTGGCCACGCTAAAACCGGGTATGCCGTGGGACAGCGGTGTGTCGCTGACGCCGTTGCCGGAGGCTGGCAAAGTCGATTATCTGCACGCTCTGGTGGCCGACGCGCAGAGCAAAGGCGCGCAAGTGGTCAACCCCAATGGCGGCGAATCCCGTGAATCGTTCTTCTACCCGGCGGTGCTGTACCCGGTGAACCCGCAGATGCGCGTTTATCAGGAAGAGCAGTTCGGCCCGGTGGTGCCGATCGTGCCGTACCGTCACCTCGATACGGTGATCGATTACGTGCTGGAGTCGGATTTCGGCCAGCAGTTGAGCATCTTCGGCACCAACCCGGTGGCGGTCGGCCGACTGGTCGACACCTTTGCCAATCAGGTCGGGCGGATCAACCTCAACGCGCAATGCCAGCGTGGCCCGGACACTTATCCGTTCAACGGGCGCAAAAACTCCGCTGAAGGGACGTTGTCGGTGCACGACGCCTTGCGGGTGTTTTCGATCCGCACGCTGGTGGCGACCAAGTTCCAGGACAGCAACAAGGATCTGATCAGCGAAATCATTCGTGGCCGCGATTCGAGTTTCCTGACCACGGACTACATCTTCTAAGCGGATTGGGAAGTCATCAGCTTCTCGTCTAAATCCACAAAGCCCCCGGCATTTCAGTGTCTACACTGATTCCAGCGCTGCACTGGATGCCGGGAGCTGAACATGCTTGATTACGTCGCGTTAGGTCTGTTGGTGTTTGTCGGTCTCGTGCTGTTCTACGGGATCATCGTGCTGCATGACATTCCGTACGAAATTGCCGTCCACCGTAATCACCCGCATCAGGATGCGATCCATGCCACGGGCTGGGTCAGCCTGTTCACCCTGCACGCGTTGTGGCCGTTTCTGTGGATCTGGGCGATGGCGTATCGCGAGGATCGCGGTTGGGGTTTCGGCGACGGCAAACCGGTGCAGAACCATGTGCTGCGGCTGGAGCAGCAAGTCATAGAGCTGCAAGGTCGTATTGAGCGGCTTGAAGCGCAGTCACCGCGCTCTGATAAAGAGGGGAACTGAGCATGGATCTGCTGCTCATCCTCACGTACGCCGCATTCTGTGTCGCGCTGTTCAAGATCTTCCGCATCCCGCTGAATAAATGGACGGTTCCCACCGCCGTGTTGGGCGGAATTCTGATCATCGGTGCGCTGATTTTCACCATGAACTACAACCACCCCTACTCCGAGGTGGCGCGTTCCTACTTCGTTTCTGTGCCAGTGATTCCCATCGTCAGCGGCCAGGTGATCGAAGTACCGGTGCACGGCAACGAGCCGCTGGAAAAAGGCGATGTGCTGTTTCGCATCGATCCGACGCCGTTTGAAAACCGGGTGAAATCGCTGAAGGCGCAACTGGTCGCTGCCAAGGGTGATCGCTATCGCATCACCGAATTGATCCGCCGTAACTTCGGCACTCAGCGCGAACTGGATGCCGCCATCTCACGCACCGATGACCTGCAGGCGCAACTCGACAACGCCCAGTTCGAACTGGACAACACCACCGTTCGCGCGCCGAGCAAAGGTTTCGTCACCCACGTTTCGTTGCGTCCGGGGATGATGGCGAGCAAGTTGCCGCTGCGCCCGTCCATGGTGTTTATCCCCGAAGAAGGCCAGTATTTTGCTGCGTGGATGCGTCAGAACAGCCTGCTGCGTCTGACCGTCGGCGACGAGGCAGAAGTCGCCTTCGACGGCATTCCCGGCAAGGTCTTCGAAGGTCGGGTGAAAAGCGTCATCGGCGTGATTGCCGAAGGACAGATTCAACCGTCCGGCACGTTGATCGGCTACACCGGTTCACCGCCGGCCGGGCGAGTGCCAGTGATCATTGAAATCACCGATCCGGACTACGCCCAGTACGCCAAACAGATGCCCGGCGGCGCTTACGGTCAGGCGGCGCTGTACAGTCAGCACTTTCATCACATCGGCGCGATGCGCAAAATTCTCCTGCGCATGGCGGCGTGGATGAATTACATTTTCCCTTTCCATTGATCTGAAAAAACACTGACGAGAGGTTCGCACTGAGTACTCACAGCACCCACCGACTGCCACCGCTGTTGCGCCGAATCCTGCGACCGTTGCTCGATCCATACCGGCGCTACCGCCACGCCCGACTGATCCACGCCGTGCGTGTTGCCCTCGGGTTGCTGGCGACGATTCTGCTGACCACCGGCATCAATCTGCCCCACGGCGAGTGGGCTTCGGTGACCATGCTTGTGGTAATTGGCGGCTTGCAGCACCACGGCAACATCGGCAAAAAAGCCGCCGAACGCGCCACCGGCACGTTGATCGGCGCCGCCGTAGGCTTGGTTCTCGTGGCGCAACAGGCGTGGCTCGGCATGCCGTGGCTGACGTACTTTGCGATGGCGGTGGTCTGCGGATTCTTCTCGTATCACGCCATCGGCAAGGGGGGTTACACCGCTCTGCTCTCGGCGATCACGGTGTTTATCGTCGCCGGGCATGGTGACAACCCGATCACCGACGGCTTGTGGCGCGGCGTCGATATTTTGATCGGCATCGCCCTCGCCCTGGCCTTTTCCTTCGCGCTGCCGCTGTACGCCGTGTACTCGTGGCGCTACAACCTCGCCGACGCGCTGCGCGATTGCGCCACGGTGTATGGACGGATCATCAGCGGCCAACCGGTCAGCGCAGACGAGCATTTGAAACTGATGGGCCGTTTGGGCACGGTGATGGTGCAACTGCGCTCGCTGATGCCGTCGGTGTCCAAGGAAGTGAAGATTTCCATGACCGAACTGGATGCGATCCAGCGCAACCTGCGCATGTGCATCAGCACCCTGGAAATCCTCGGCAACACCCGCCCGGACGCTAACGACCCCGAGGCCATGGCGCATCTGCAATCAGCGCTGAAGGCTGAACACCGGCAGATTCGGGTGCAATTGATCGGCATGGCGCGGGCGTTGAAAACCGGCGCAAGCCAACGTCTCGATCGACCTGTGGAGTTGCCGGACGCCGGCCTGGACGCACCGGTTTACAGCGCGCTGGACGGTTATCGCTTATTGACCCGTCAACTCGCCGCGAATATCGGCGACATGCGTCAGCGGCTGGCGAAAACCGCGCCGCGCTGGAACATCTGACGCGCGGCGAATTTTCCCATGTAACAACGCAGACATGATCACTACAATGCGCCATCGCAAAGTACGTGAATGGATGCGCACATGCAGTTCAGGGAAAACATCAATGCTTTGAGGGCACTCGCCGTTTTGTCGGTGGTGCTCTTTCACTTCAACGTCCTCGGTTTCGATGGCGGCTTTGCCGGGGTCGACGTGTTTTTCGTGATCTCCGGTTTCCTCATGACCGGGATCATCTTCAGCGGCCTGCAACAACAGAAGTTTTCCCTGCTCGGCTTCTACGCCTCAAGGGCCCGGCGGATCATTCCGGCGCTGGCGACACTGTGCGTGGCGCTGTTGATTTTCGGCTACGTGTATCTGCCGCTGGATGATTTCCGCGAATCTATCCGCACTATCAAGAGCAGCCTGCTGTTCAGCTCAAATTTCCTGTTCGCCAAAGACGGCAATTACTTCGACGCACCGCTGCACGAGAATTGGCTGCTGCACACGTGGTCGCTCTCAGTCGAATGGCAGTTCTACATGCTCTACCCCGTGCTGGTCATGGGGCTGTACAAATTCTTCGGTTCGCAAAAGACCCGCTATGCGCTGCTCGCACTGGCCGTGGTTTCGTTCGCCGCATCCGTGGTTGTGACAGAAAAAAATCCAACCTTTGCCTTCTACATGCTGCCCACCCGCGCGTGGGAAATGATTGCCGGCGGACTGGTCTTTCTGTTTCCGCTGCGGCTCAGCCAGCGTAATGGCTTGCTCAGCGAAGCGTTTGGCTTGATCGCGATTTTGATCAGCGTTCTGGGCTTTTCCGAAAACGATCTCTGGCCAGGTTATCTGGCGCTGCTGCCGGTGCTGGGGACGATGCTGGTGATTTACGGCAACACGCATTCGCTGTTCAGCCGCAACAAGGCGCTGCAATTTACCGGAAGCATTTCCTACTCCGTTTACCTCTGGCACTGGCCGCTGGTGGTGCTACTGTATCTGTGCGGTTTGCTCAGCAGTTGGCCGCATGTGCTGGGCGGCATTGTTCTGTCGTTCGTGCTCGGTGCGCTGTCATTCCGATACGTGGAATCGAAAACCCGCAAGATCACCACGCCGCCGCGCACGCTGTTCAAGTTCGCCGCGCTGACGGTGGCGGTCATTGCCGTGGCGTCGGTGACCTCGTCGCTAGTGAAGAAGTATCCCGCTGCGCGGTTTGCATTCGTCGACCTCGGACAACCGCAATACGCCAGCAAACTCTACCCAAAAGCGTGCTACCCCAACGCCTACGACGCGGCGGACTGCAAGCTGGGCACCGGGGACGTTTCAGTGATTTTGTTCGGCGACAGTCATGCCGAATCGACCGCCGCTGCGGTGCAGATGAACAATCCGCACGCCGCGCTATCGTGGTCACGCGGTGGCTGTCCTCAATTGCAGAACTTCGAAATGCACAACAAGGATCTTCAAGCCAAGTGCCAAGCCTTCAACCATGAAAAGCTGCAGATCTTGAAGGATTCATACAAGGGCGTTCCGGTGGTGCTGTTCAGTCGGGCCGCGCTGTACTCCGATCCCGGCCGGGGCAACAGCTATCGCATTCACTTCCCTGACAGCCCCAAAGGTGAATCGGCCTTCATCGACGAATACGTGGCCGAGTACAGCAAAACCGTGTGTGAGATCGCGCAAAACCATCCGGTGTATATCGTCCGGCCGATCCCGGAAATGCCCTTCAGCGTTTATAAAGGCCTGAACCTCAATCAGCGGATTTTCCAGCAGACCGCCGATATCTCAGTGCCTTTGGTCGACTATCAAAAACGCAACAGGATCGCCAATTTCACCATCGAAGCCGCTGCCAAACAGTGCAACGCAACAGTGATCGACCCGACGCCATTGCTGTGTCCCGATGGCAATTGCATGGGCTCGCTGAATGGCGAGCCGCTGTACTTTGATGACAATCATCTGGTCGATGCCGGCAATCAGCTGTTGAAAGGCGCGTTCAAAGACTTGATCAAAGCCATTTAAGGCCGTGCAGCGACACCGGCTCTGGACTTGAAACCCCAGCCCTGTTGCATGCCCGCTGCCGCCAGCAGAATCGCCGCCACGCCCAGCCATTGCAGCGGTTGCAGTCGATGACCGAAGGCAAACCAGTCGACGAAAATCGCCGCAATCGGATAGATGAACGACAGCGCACCGGTCAGTGCTGTCGGCAGTTTCTGGATCGCGCCGTAGAGCAACACGTACATCAGGCCGGTGTGAACGATGCCCAGCGTGATCAGGCTGGCCCACGCACTCGGCGCTTGCGGCAGCGCGGAGAAATGCGCGAATGGTGCGAGCAACAGTACGCCGGTGCAGACCTGGATCAGCGCGATCAAGTGCGGCGGTGTGCCGGTCAAACGTTTGATGATCAGCGCGGCGATCGCATAGAGAAACGCCGCGCCCAGCGCCAGGGCAATGCCCATCAGGTAATCGTTTCCGCTCGCGCCCTGCGTGCCGTGGGCGCTGACAATCGCCAGCATCCCCATAAATGAAATCGCCAGCCAGAACAGCTTCTGCAGGGTGATTTTTTCACCGAGAAACAGCGCCGCCAACCCCACCAGCATGAACGGCTGCACGTTGTACACCGCCGTGCCGATGGCAATTGAGGCTTTCGAATACGAGGCGAACAACAGCAGCCAGTTGCCAACAATCGCCACACCGCTGAGCACCGCCAGCAAGAATGTGGTGCGAGTGAGGATGCCCGGGCGCAGAAAGCCGAACGCAGCGCAAATCAGCAACAAGGTGCCAGCGCCGAACACGCAGCGCCAGAACACCACGTCCAGCACCGGTTGCCCGGAGACCAACACGAACCAGCCGATGGTTCCGGATATCAGCATGGCGGCGGTCATTTCAAACGAGCCGCGGCGGGTTGTTGTGTCCATCGTTTATCTCCTGTCTTTGTGACAAAAGTATGCCGAGTGGACAGGGGCTCTCTCCAGAGCAAAAGACAGGCTAAACTGCGGATCTGCCTTTTTTATCGCGGGTGATTATCTGAAATCGCCTAATCCGGGAGGAGCTACATGACTGACGATATCGACCAGATTCTGATTAGCGCATTGATGGAAGACTCGCGCCGCTCGCTAAAGGCATTGGCGCAGATCAGCGGATTGTCGTCACCCAGCGTGGCCGAGCGCTTGAAGCGTCTGGAAGAACGCGGCGTACTCAAGGGCTACACCGTCGAAATCGATCCGAAATGCTTCGGCTATCAACTGCAAGCCATCGTCCGCGTGCGGCCGTTGCCGGGGCAGTTGCAGGAAGTCGAGCGGCAGATCATGTCGATCCCCGAATTCACCGAATGCGACAAGGTGACGGGCGAAGACTGCTTTATCGCCCGCCTGCATGTGCGCTCGATGGAACAACTGGACACCCTCCTCGACCGCCTCAATACGCTGGCGGAAACCAACACCGCGATCGTCAAGAAGACCCCGGTCAAGCGCCGTTTACCGCCGATGGCGTGAGTGCTTTTCCAGCAGGTTCGGCGTAGATTGAGTTTTTTCCGGCGAAGGATTGGCGGTGATGAAAACTCAGGTCATGTTGATTGCAGCGGTGCTGCTCAGTGGTTGCGGGACGGTGCAAACGGTCGTGCGCAGCGATCAAGCCACGGCCAAGAGCCTCAAGGACGAAAAAACCTACTGCGGCGCCGTGCCCCGAATCTACAGCGGCGTGACCTACGACTTCTGCCTGATGCATGCGGAAGTGAAAGACGGTGTCGACACCTTCGACTACAACAATGCCAACCCCGGCGTGCTGATCGATGCAGCAGCATCCGGCGTCCTCGATACGCTGTTGCTGCCTTACACCCTCTATAAACAGCACATAGACGGCAGCATCATTATCAATTGATCCCGTAAGGTTTCCTGCAGACAACAAAAAACCCGCCGAGGCGGGTTTTTCGTTTTCTAACGACAGCGATCAGTCGTCGCGGCTCATGATGCCGAAGATCTGCAACAAGCTGATGAACAGGTTGTAGATCGATACATACAGGCTGATGGTCGCCATGATGTAGTTACGCTCGCCGCCATGGATGATGGCGCTGGTCTGGAACAGAATGCAGACCGACGAGAACAGCACGAAACCTGCGCTGATCGCCAGTTGCAGGCCGCTGATCTGGAAGAAGAAACTAGCCAGCGTTGCGCCCAGCAGGACGAAGAAACCCGCGGTGATGAAGCCACCGAGGAAGCTCATGTCCTTACGAGTGATCAACACGTAAGCCGACAGACCACCGAATACCAGTGCAGTCATGGCGAATGCCGAGCTGACCACTTCAGCGCCGCCCTGCATGCCCAGGTAACGGTTGAGGATCGGACCGAGCAGGAAACCCATGAAACCGGTCAAGGCAAACGCCGACACCAGGCCCCACGCGGAGTCGCGGAGTTTGTTAGTGAGGAAGAACAGCCCGTAAAAGCCGATCAGCACCACGAAAATGTTCGGGTAGCCAACGCGCATCTGCTGCGCAACGAAAGCCATCACGCCGCTGAATGCGAGGGTCAGAGCCAGTAGGCCGTAAGTGTTGCGCAGGACGCGGCTAACCTCTAGCTGCTCAGCCTGCACGCCGTTATTAACTGCGTAATCCTGTTCGCGCATGGCGACACTCCTGTTGGACTGAAACGATCAGTCGCACAGATCCTAACAGACGCTCTGCACCAACCCATGCAGAGAGTTTGACAGTGTGTTTCATTCAGGTATTATGGCGCCCGCAACGCAACGGAGGTGTGGCCGAGTGGTTTAAGGCAACGGTCTTGAAAACCGTCGACTGTAACAGGTCCATGAGTTCGAATCCCATCGCCTCCGCCATATTTGGTACCGACAAAGCCCTGATTATTCAGGGCTTTGTCGTTTCTGGCGTCTGAGAATTGCGCGCAGTGCCTCACCTACCGCGTGATCGCCGCAGGTGAGGCATGCCCCCCCACGGCACGCTAAAACCCTTGCAATAAAGCACGCTCCCCAAGACGTCCTGATTGATTGCCTCCAGCGAAAACAAACGCTGAACGCAGGCATTTACCTGAGGCCTATCGCCTGAGTAGAATGCGAGTAATTATCAATCATGTACTTTCCGGGATGCCGATGAGCAGCGACGACACACTAGGCACTGCAGATCTGGCGCTGCTCTATCGCACCCACCACTCGTGGTTACATGGCTGGTTAAGCCGACGCATTGGTTGTCGCGATAACGCCGCAGACCTGGCGCAAGACACCTTCGTGCGTCTGCTCAAATCCCGGCAATCAAGCCCCTTGCGTGAACCCCGTGCTTATCTGAGCAGCATTGCCCGCGGGCTGATGATTGATCAGTATCGTCGTCGCGAACTCGAACGTGCCTACCTGGAAAGCGTCGCGTTGCTGCCTCAACACGAGGTGCCCTCGGAAGAAAGCCGACTGCTCATTCTGGATTCGCTCGAGCGAATCGACCGCATGCTCGACATGCTCAAACCGCGAGTTCGCCAGGCGTTTTTATTTGCCCGGCTCGACGGTTTGACCTGTGCGCAAATAGCCGAAAAACTCGGCGTTTCCCGGGCGACGGTGGAGCGCGACCTGACCACCGCGCTGCAACACTGCTATCGGTTGCGTTATGTCGAGGCATGAGTCGCAGGCGCTGGATCCGGCCGTTGTAGA
This sequence comes from Pseudomonas sp. NPDC088429, assembly GCF_044753305.1. Classification (NCBI taxonomy): domain Bacteria; kingdom Pseudomonadati; phylum Pseudomonadota; class Gammaproteobacteria; order Pseudomonadales; family Pseudomonadaceae; genus Pseudomonas; species Pseudomonas sp. NPDC088429. Next base: position 19,240 of record NZ_JBIVMX010000001.1, read on the forward strand.
CCAGGCCATCCACTGGCAGGTGCGCCTTCGCTTCAACAAGGCAGATGAGCAAACGCAGCGCACTTTTGAGCTTTGGCTGCAGCAGCGTCCGGAGCATCGATTGGCGTGGCAGCGTGTGGAATCGCTTGGGGATGAGTTCGCGAGCATGCCGCCGCAATTGGCCCGACAAACCCTTGATGGTTCCCGCCATGGCCTGCGCCGACGGGAAAGCCTGAAGCTATTAGGCCTTTTGGCCACGGTTGGCGCCGCCGCCTGGCTTGGCCGTGATTACACACCCGTACCGGCCATGCTTGCGCAGCAACGCAGCAGCACCGGCGAGCAGCGCCGCTTGCAGCTCGATGACGGCAGCCTTGTCCAGCTCAATAGCGACAGCGCTGTCGACAGTGATTTCGACGCCCAGCGACGTCTGCTCATTCTGCGGCGTGGTGAGGTCATCGTGAATGTCGGCGCGGATGAACATGCGGCGCACGCGCGTCCCTTTTGGGTACAAACACGCGACGGAATCATACGCGCGCAAAGTCCCCGCTTCCTGGCGCGGGAACGTGACGACGGCACCTTGCTCGCGGTTCAGGGAGGCACCGTCACGGTATTTCCTGGCGCCAGTCAAACCCTGGCCGCCAGCAGTAGCGGCAGTGCCCAGACCGCCAATCAGCTGCTGTTCACATCAAGTGGCGCCCGTGAGTACAGGGACAATGGCCTGGATGTCTGGGGCTGGAATGACGGGGTGATCAGCGCACGCAATATGCGCCTTGGGGATTTTATCGCGGAGTTGTCGCGCTACCGCCCCGGCGTATTGCGCTGCGCCGAAGAGGTTGCCGACCTTCGGGTTTCCGGCACTTTTCAACTCGCCGACAACGATCAGGTACTGACATTGGTCGCGCAGTCGCTGCATTTACGCGTTGATTATCGGACGCGTTATTGGGTGACGTTGACCGCTGCCAGTTGAATAAGCTTCTTTTGTCTTATATGGCAAAAATAATGAGGTAGTTTCTCATTCTCGTTCGACTTGTAAGGAAGGCCGACTTACAGGCCAATCTGTCGATACCCTTCCTTGGAGCGAGAAAATGAGTTCGTCCGCGGTCACACAGCGCCATCCACTGAGCCACGCCGTACACGGTGTGATTCTGGGTTTGATGGTCAGCAGCTACGCCCTGCCGTCGCTGGCGCAATCTTCGAGCGCCGAACAGCGCAAACAGGTTCAGCAGTGGAATATTGCTGCCGGCCCACTGGCGCCGGCGCTTGACCGCTTTGCGCGCGAGGCTGGCATCAGTCTTTCCTACGATGCCTCGAGCGTTGCGAATCGCACAACGGCAGGCGTGAACGGCACGCTGGATACGTCGACCGCACTGTCGACGTTATTGCAGGGAAGCGAATTGCAGATCGAGCAGCAAGGCCCGTCCGCTTACCTGCTGACACCTCAACCAGCGCCTGCCGGCCCACTTGAACTCGACGCAACGGGTATCGAGGACTACCGCCTCGCCCCCCTCATCATCAATGCCAAGGTCAGGGTCAGTGCCGACGACGACGCCAACTCGGTGGTCGCCAAGGAACTCTGGGTAGGCGGAAAAGTGGCCACCAGCATTCTCAATACACCGGCATCGGTATCGGTGGTTACCAATAAGGAAATGGAACAGCGCAGCGTCAGCACCACGGAAGAGGCGCTGCAATACACGCCGGGCGTGATCACTGACTTCTACGGTACGGATGACCGTAACGACTATTTCCAGATCCGCGGTTTCCAGGCGACCACCTACCGTGACGGCTTGACCCTGAGTTCGATGCGCGGCGTGCGCGAAGATCCATTCGCTTATGAGCGCATCGAAATTCTGCGCGGCGCCAACTCCACCCTTTTCGGCCCGGCCGATCCCGGAGGCTCGGTAAACTTCGTTACCAAACAGCCGCGCTTCGAGCAGTTTAGCCAAGGCTATGTGACCTACGGTTCGTTTGACCATGTCGAGACAGGCATCGATGTCGGCGATGCGCTGAACGACGAAAAAACCCTGGCTGGCCGCTTTACTGCCAAAGGCCAGAACAGCGACCGCGAGTACGATCACTCGCAGGACGACAACCAGCTGTTTATGGGTGGCCTCACCTGGGCACCGACGGATTACACGTCGGCGACGATGATTCTCGACTACCTGAAAACCGAAAGTTCGCCCAACAGTGGTGGCTATCCGCTGGACAAGGAATACGACCGCAGCAAGTTCTATGGCGAGCCCAGCTACAACTTTCACGATGTCGAGCGCACCAGCCTCAGCGGTAACATCACCCATGACTTCGACAACGGTTTCGTGCTGCGCAGCAACCTGCGTTACAGCAAGTTGACCGATGATTTCGGCTACGTTTACCTCAGCGACAGCGCCGCGCGAGTCGGTACTACCGTTGACCGCTATCAGTTTGGAACGGACACCGAAGCCGATCAGTTCAACGGCAATCTGATGCTGCAATACGATGCCCGCTTCGAGAACATCGACAGCAGCAGCCTGGTCGGCGTGGAGTACCTCGATTCGACCACCAAGGAAAGCTCGGTCTACGCTCCGACGACCTCGATTGACATTGCAAACCCAGTGTTTACCGGCGTTTCACGCTCAATCGCGCCGTACGCCGTGAACAAGCGAGACGCGACCACCAAAGCCGTATTCCTGCAGCAGAACCTGTCGTTCTACGAGCGTTTCATCGTCACCGGGGGCGTGCGCAACGACTCGATGGATCTGACCAGCAAAGGTCTGGAATCCACTGAGAAAGACACCTTCTCCGAAACCTCTTACCGAGGTGCATTGACCTACATCGTCAACGATGAGGTGTCGACCTATGTGAGCATGGTGGAATCCGTCTCGCCGCCGCAGGTTGGTGTCACACCGCAGACCGGCAGGCAGTACGAAATAGGCGTGAAGTATGCGCCGATGGGGATGGACGCCCTGTTCTCCGCAGCCGTTTATGACCTGACCCAGGAAAACGTCACCATCGCCGTGGTGCTGCCGAGCGGCATCATTGAGCAACAGACAGTGGGCGAATCGCGTGCGCGCGGTCTCGACTTGGAGGCCAAGGCGCAGGTGACGCAGAACCTCAGCCTGATCGGTGGTTATTCCTATATGGAGTCCGAGGTACAGCGCGGTTCGTTGTACGACGGCAGCTCCCTGAAGGGTAATGAATTCGCCACGGCACCCAAGCATTCCGCTTCGCTGTGGAGTTATTACGACGTCCCCGCCACGGATGTCAGCGTTGGCTTGGGTGCGCGCTACGTAGGCTCGTATTACTTCGACGCCGCCAACTCAGGCAAAAGCGATGGCACCACGCTGTTCGACGCCGCGTTCAACTACAAAATCGCCAAGGGCACCGACCTTGCGGTGAACCTCAGTAACCTGTTGGATGAGCAGCACGTGGTCGGTTCCGGCACCGCGAACTTCTACAACCCGGGCCGCGAGATTACCGCCAAAGTGAGTTACAAGTGGTAAGCAGGTAGGCAGGCCTTCTCGCACATTGGAAGCGGTACCCGCTGTACGGCGGGTACCGTCAACTTCGATACACGCTAACTTGATGACCTACGTGATAATCCTCACCCGCCACCGCGCGCAGATAGGCTTCATCTGCATCCCTTCGCAGGTCGCACCATTCGGTCAGCGTTAACATGCCCAACCGATCCATCTCGTCGGACTGGCGCAACAGTTCGTCGTGCCAGGCATCGGGGCAGTCCATGCGCAGTGCTCGATTTTCCGACATCCGATGCCAGGCATCCAAGGCAAGCAGTCTTGCTTCTTGCTCAGTCGTCAGCTGATTTCTGAAAACATTCATCACATCCACCCCCGAACATTTCCCGGTTGAGCAGGCTGTTTTGAAATAGGTTCAAAAGGGCTGACGAAGCACCGTCTCGCGCAAAGCTCGAATCACTCGTGATGGCGCCTGATCGCCCTCTCGTTAGGGTTGAGTCAGCGCCGCTGCACTTGCTTTCGAGCGCCAGGTAAACGCCAGCACCATCAGCAAGCCCAGACTCGCCATCGCTGCACCGGCCAGGGAGATCGCCGGATAACCCAGCCCGGCATTGATCACCGCGCCGCCCAGCGCCGCGCCAATCGCATTACCAAAATTGAACGCACCGATGTTTACCGCCGAGGCCAGATTGGGCGCGTCTTTGGCCGCTTCCATGACGCGCATCTGCAGCGGTGGTACCAGGGCGAAGCTGGCGATACCCCAGATCAAAATGGCCACCGCGGCCGGCAAAGGCCAGCGCATCAGGACAGTGAACGCAAGCAAGATCACAATCAGCACGCTCAGCGAAACGATCAGGGTGCGATCGATCGAACGATCCGCAGCCTTGCCGCCCCACATGTTGCCCAGTGTCAGGCCCACACCAAACAGCACCAGCATGGCGGTGATGTACGCGGAGGACGCGTGGGTCTCGCTGCTGAGGATCGGTGCAATGTAGGTGAAGACCGTAAACATCGCACTCGAGCCGACGACGGTGAGGGCTAACGCGCCCAGCACCGGGCCTCGGCCCAGCACGCGTATTTCGGCCAGTACGCCCACGCTTTGCGGTGCGCGCAGATTGGGCAGCGCGAACCACAACGCCGCCATGGTCACCACGCCAAGGCCGGTAATCCCCCAAAATGCAGTGCGCCAGCCGAACAACTCGCCAAACCAAGCGGCCAGCGGCACACCGCCGATGGTCGCGAGAGTCAGGCCCATGAACATTGCCGCGACCGCCCCGGCACGTTTCTCCGGCGCGACCACGCTGGCAGCGACGACGGAGCCAACGCCAAAGAACGCTCCGTGATTCAGTGAGGTCACCACCCTGGCGATCATGAGGCTGTAGTAATCGGTCGCCAGCGCTGACATCAGATTACCCAAGGTAAAAATCGCCATAAGACCGATCAGCAACGTTCGGCGCGGAATTTTGCCGGTGGTGAGGATCATCAACGGCGCGCCGAGCAGTACGCCCAACGCGTAAGCACTGACCAGCAGGCCTGCGGCGGGAATGGACACGCCGAGATCCGCAGCAATGCCCGGCAGCATGCCCATCGGGGCGAACTCAGTAACGCCGATGCCAAAGGCACCAATGGCGAGTGCAACAAGAGGTGGATTGATACGCATGGAAAGGCTCCTTATCTATGCCGCCAATGCTACGATCCAGGCGTTTGAGGCGGTAGATAGCGATTTCGGCAATCACCTTTGCGTAAGAGGCACAAATGGACGTCAATGGCAGGTCAGGTGAAATGAGCGTGTTCGTCACCGTGGCGCAGGAAGGCAGTCTTTCGGCGGCGGCGCGCGCATTGGGGCTCACGCCCTCGGCGGTCAGCCGGATCATCGCGCGTGCCGAACAGCGTCTGGGCACGCGCCTGCTGTTGCGAACCACGCGAGCGATCACCTTCACCGCTGAGGGCGAAGCATTCTTGCGGGGTGCCAGACGTATTCTGGCGGACATGGACGAGGTTGAAGACGCCATCGCCGATCAAGGCGTACCCAAGGGCCGATTGCGCGTCAGCGCGGCGCTTGGCCATGGTCGGCTGGCTATCGTGCCCTTGGTGGCCGCGTTCAGCGCGCAGTACCCGAATATCGTCGTCGACCTCACGCTCGGCGACGAAGTGGTCGACATCCTCGCTGGCCAGGCCGACGTGGCGGTGCGCTTTGGCCATCTGCCCGACAGCCCGCTGACCGCGCGCAGGATCGGCACGACCGGCCAAGTGGTGGTGGCATCGCCCGCGTATCTGCAGCGTCACGGCACCCCGCAAGAACCGCAAGACTTGCTCCGTCACAACTGCCTGCGCTTCAACTTTCGCCGTGCCGAACCCAACTGGCCGTTTATGCGCGACGGCCGCGAGTTTTCCCTGAAAGTCAGCGGCAACATCGAATGCAGCAGTGGTGAAGCACTGGCACAACTCGCCCGAGTCGGTGCCGGCATTGCGCGCATCGGCGAGTTCAGCGTCAGCGAGGATCTGCAGCGCGGCGACCTCATACCGCTACTGGAAACCTGGAACCCCGGCGATCAGGAACCGATTCATGCGGTGTTCGTCGGAGGCTCGACAATGCCGGCGCGAGTGCGCTTGTTCGTCGACTTCTTGCTGGAGCATCACCGGATGTAAGCGGTGTTCATCGTTCGATGCTCAGGCGGCGGATCTGCCGTAACTCACCTGCGTCCTAACGTCGCAGCAAACAGCTATTGGCAAATCCTGCACAAGCCTTAGAATCCCGCGCTCTCAAACAGTCATCCGAGTCGGTGGCTGAAAGCTTCGCTGTTAAAAATCACGTACCAGAATGGCTGGCCACACTTGCTCAAGTGCGGCCGATTGAACTGCCCTGCCCGTTCGGCGGGCGCTTGCACAACACACTTCGGTTTGGCATTGCCCTGCGCAGAGACGCACGTTCCGCTGCCCGATCCCTTGAGGTTTCTATGTCTCCGCGTTTGCTGGCCATGGCGCTGGCGCCCCTGCTCGGGCTGTTCATTATTGCCTTGGGCAACGGATTTCTGTCGTCCCTGACCACCCTTCGCCTGGACGCCGCCGGTGCGTCGGCGACGATGATCGGTGTCGTGTCATCGGCCTATTTCATCGGTCTGACCTTGGGCGCCTTGTTCAACGACCGCCTGATTCTGCGCATCGGCCATATCCGTGCCTACGGCAGCTTTGCCTCGCTGATCGCCGTGACCATCCTCATGCAGGGTTTGTTTTACGACACGTGGGGCTGGTTCGCCCTGCGCCTGATCAATGGCTGGGCCACAGTCGGCGTGTTTCTGGTGATCGAGAGTTGGCTGCTGCTGGCGGGTGACGCGAAGATTCGCGGACGCTTGCTCGCGCTGTACATGATCGTCTTGTACGGCGCTGGCGTGCTGGGCCAGGCAACGCTGGGCAAGATCACGGGTTTGAGCGACAGCGCACCGTTCATGGTTGCCGGCATGCTCGCATCGCTGTCGGTGCTGCCAATCGTGATCCTGCCGCGCGTGTCGCCCCTGCTCGATCAGGTCGAGCCGCTCAAGCCCCGGCAGTTGCTGGGCGTGACGCCGACCGGGCTGGTCGGGTGTTTCGGCTCGGGCGTGAGCATCGCGGCGATTTACACGTTGCTGCCGCTGTACCTGCAACGCATGGGTCTGAACGTGGGGGAAGTCGGCAGCATGATGGCCTGGACGATCCTTGGCGCCATGCTTCTGCAATACCCGGTCGGACGCTGGTCTGACCGTCAGGATCGCCTTCAGGTGCTGACCCTTCTGACCGTGGCGTGCACGGTGTTGTCGCTGGTGATCGTGTGGCTGCCGTTGTCGTCGACGATGCTCGCGGTGATGCTGTTTTTACTCGGCGGCGGCGTGTTTGCGCTGTATCCGGTTGCCGTCAGTCATGCCGCCGACCGCGCCCCGGCGGAAGCGTTGGTGCCGATGATTCAGGGTTTGCTGCTGATCAACTCTTTGGGCTCGGCGATCAGTCCGATGATGATCTCGCCAGTGATGAACTCGTTCGGCGCAAACGGTCTGTTCTGGGTCTTCGCCCTGGTCAATCTGTGCATGGTCACGTTCTTTTTCTGGCGACGCGGCAAACGCCCGGTTCCGGCCAACCCCGCGCCTTTCGCAGCCGCAGCGACTTTCTCGCCGACAGGCGCGGAATTGCGCGTGACCGAAGATTTGCGCCAAGCGGTGCAAGAGCACCCGCCCATGGTCGATGCATTGAGCGGCGAGCCGGCGCCGCAGTGCGAAACGCGCTGAGTCCCACGCCAGTGCGGACGCTGGCGGCCCGCGCCTAAGCATCAATCCCCCAGATCATCCCAATAAGGCGGAGTGCCGATCGCTTTGATGAAGTACTCCCACACCACGCGAACCTTCTGGGAGCGCATGCGATTCTCCGGGGACAGCAAATGGATCGGGCTAGGCGTTGGCTCCACCGATCCTTGCCAATCCGGTAACAGCCGAATGAGTTGCTGGCTCACGAAACTCTCGCGGCTAAACAGCCAGGACGGAAAGAACACGATCCCCCTGCCCGCCAGCGCCGCTTCCACCAAGACCTGACCATTGTTACTTCGAAGCGGCCCCTGCACGTCGATGATCTCGGTCTTGTCGCTGCCAGGCTTTGTGAAATACCAGCGCTGCGCCCCGCCCGTGCCCTTGTAAACCAGACAGGCGTGATGCCGCAGCTCCTCTGGCGACGCGGGTTTGCCGTGCTTCGCGATGTACTGCGCACTGGCGCAAAGGACGTATTGCTGATCGCAGATTTTGCGGCCGATCAACCCGGAGTCGCTCAGGTGTCCGACCCGGAAGATGATGTCGACGCCCTCCTGCACCGGGTCGATAAAGGCATCGGTGACGGTCAGCTCGACCGTCAGTTCGGGATACTGGTCGTACAGACCGTTCAACAGTTTGACGATGTGCAGGCTGCCGAACGCGACCGGTGCGTTAATCCGTACCAGTCCACGAACCTCGCCACCCTTGCCGGTGATTTCCTCATCAGCGGCATCGAGTAGTTCGAGCACTTCGCGGATCTGCTGGTAGTAGCGCTCGCCCGCGTCCGTCAGTTTCACTGCACGGGTGTTTCGATACAGAAGTTGCTGACCGACCTCTCGTTCCAACGCCGCGATGAAGCGAGAAACGGAGGACGCCGGTACGCGGAAGTGCCGAGCCGTCGCCGAGAAACTTCCAGTCACGGCGACCATGGCAAAGTACCGGTGCGCTTTGAGGTGCATAAAAAGTCCGATCATCAAGAACAGTTGATGGGCACTACAGCAGAAGTTCGTCTGCTTGTCCCGCCACGAGATCCTTTCAGGCCTGTTTGCACCGGGCACGAAAAAGCAGCCGCCCCGAATTACGGTGACGGCTGCCAATGCGTGAGCGGCTACTTAGCCTTTATAAGGCGGGTAATCGACATAACCCTCGGCGCCACCGCCATAGAAGGTTTCGCGCTTGGCTTCGCTCAGCGGCCAGTCGTTCTGCAGCCGCGCCACCAGATCAGGGTTGCTGATGTAAGCGGTGCCGAACGCGGCGAGGTCGATGATGCCGTCATTGATCAGGTCATCCGCACGCTGGCGCGACATGCCGCCCGCCAGAATCAACGCGGTGTCAGGCAGTTTCGACTGAATGGTCGACAGCAAATCGAGGAAAGCTGCCTTCGGCCCGCCACCACCGCCCTCGGTACCCGGAGCCGGAAACCCGGACTGATCCATCACATGAACGTAGGCCAATTGCCGCGCGCCAATCTCGGCTGCCAACGCGGTGTAGGTTTCGTCGATCTGCTCATACAACGGCATGTCGAACAGCTGACCATACGGCGAAATACGGATGCCCACCCGAGCCGCGCCAATGCGTGCGACCACGGCATCGATCACTTCCAGAGTGAAGCGCAGACGGTTTTCCAGGCGATCCGCCGAGTACTGATCGGTTCGATCATTGACCAGCGGGTTCATGAACTGCTCGAACAGATAGCCATTGGCACCGTGAATTTCCACGCCATCAAAACCCGCCTCGATCGCGTTGTGCGCAGCCTGGGCGAACTCACCGATGATCCGCGACACCTCGGCGGTTTCCAGTTGGCGTGGCGCCGGTGGCTGTACCAGCGCCGGCTTGCCGTCAGCGTCGTAACCAAACGCAGTCGCGCCGACTGCTTGCTTCGACGTGGCGCTCACTGGCAGTTTTCCACCTTCCTGGATCGATGGGTGCGAAACGCGACCGACATGCCAGAGCTGCGCAAACATCTTGCCGCCCACCGCATGCACCGAGTCGGTGGTGAGGCGCCATCCGGCGATCTGCTCGGCCGTGAAGATACCGGGGTTGAACAGATAGCCCTGCCCCTCACGGGAAATCGGCGTGCCTTCGCTGACGATCAAACCGGCGGTAGCGCGTTGTGCGTAATACAACGCGATGCGTTCATCGGCAGCATCATGGGGTGCGCGTGAGCGGGTCAGCGGCGCCATGACAATACGGTTTTTCAGCGTGGTGTCGCCCAGCGCGAATTCGTTGAAGAGTTTGGACATTGGAGTTTCCGAAGTAGATCGAATGTGGCGACGATCAGCGGGAGCGACAGATTGACGGTGCGAACTGTCTCGAACTCGCGCCAAAGGCCCTGAGTTGCAACGATGGATCGATGCTAACTTCTGAGCCTGACGGCAACAATCCGCCGAAATCGCAAATGACTATTGCTTTTTCAGCAACGGGATTCGGCTTTTCTCTTCGGAATTTGTGGAGGGTTATTTCTGGCGCGAGAGAGATAAAGCAAATGGGCGGCTACTTGAGCCGCCCATCTGAGGGTCACGCCTGAATCTATCTCAGGAAAGGCACGGTTGGTCTCTCCGCAAATGACTGAAAAACTTGTCCTGCTTGTATCGCAATGGTTGGATAGGCCGGCAGGACGAGGAAACATGTTTGTCGTAGCCGCTTTTTTCTGCGGCTGGAATCAGTGAACAGGTTGATCAATGCCGAAGAAAACGCCACCGAATAAAGAAGCCGCCACCGCTACAGAGATTGAGCGATCGATTCAGGCCTTGAACAAAATGGCTGAACGGCTCTGGGGCGATGGTCGCGAAGCCGAGGCCAAAGCTTTGCTGGACGCTTTGGATGCACTTAACCGCGCACTCGACCGGATCCGCATTGGCGAGAGTCGGCGGGTGATTACGCTGCATTGACGATTGGCCGACGCTGGCTGCTTACATGCAGCGCATCGCCGCTCGACCGAGTGTCCTTGCAGCCCTCGCGGCTGAGGCGGCGACGCAGCTGGTCTGATCCCTAAGGTTTCACCGCAGCCGTTGCCGCCTCATCGATAAACGCCGCCACTTCAGCAGCACGCGAGGCCAGCGAGGCATGGCTGGCATCCAGTGTGATGATCTTTTTCGCACCGAGTTTTGCCGACATCTGCCGCTGATTGTCGGGGTGGATCATGTGGTCTTCGGTGGAGATCTGATACCACGACGGCTTGTTCTTCCATGCCGGATTGCTGATCGTGTCGCCGAAGGTGCTGGCCAACGGGGCCTTCTGTGCAACGGCCATGACCAGCGCTTCATCGGCGCTGAGATCCTGGCAAAAACTTTCGTGGAATTTATCGGCTTTGAGCCAGAGGAAACCGTCGCTGTCCGGCGCAAGATTCGGTGCGGCGGCCGGCAGGTGTTGCTGGGTCAGACCGCCGGGGCTTTCGCCGGCATCCGGGGCGAACGCGGCGATGTACACCAGGCCGACGACGTTCGGCTGATTACCCGCCTCGGTGATCACTGCGCCACCGTAAGAGTGGCCGACCAGCAACACCGGGCCGCTTTGTTGCGCGATCATTTTGCGCGTGCGTTCGGCGTCGTCGGCGAGGGATGTCAGTGGCATCTCCACCGCGTGAAGATCGGTGTAGCCCTTGCGCGCCAGTTCGAGGATGACTTTGCTCCAATGCGCGGCGCCGCCCCAGAATCCGTGAACCAGCACAATCGTCGGTTTGTTGCTCATGGCCCTGCTCCTGTCTGAGAAGAGAAGATCGTTTGCCAATACCGCGCGAAAGTATGGTGCCGAATGCCGAAACGGGCCATGTCGGTGACGAATCTGTAAACTGGCGCGATTCTTAGTCGCTCACACAAGGGATCACCCATGGCCAACCAAGACATCATCTTCACTCCCGATCCGGACGCGGACTCCATTTCCTCGGACGTGACCACGTTCAACGGGATCATGATGTCCACGCAGATTCCGACCCGTGCCGATGGCAGCCTGGAACTCGGCGACATCACTCTGCAAAGCGAATGCACCCTGCAAGCGCTGAAGGTTGCGCTGGAACGTGCGGGCAGCTCGATGGATCGCGTGATGCACCTGACCATCTACCTCACCGACATGGCCGATCGCGCCGCGTTTAACGAAGTTTACAAACGCTACTTCGCCAAGCCATGGCCAGTACGTGCTGCGGTTGGCGTTGCGTCCCTGGCCGTCGAAGGCATGCGCGTAGAAGTCACCGCGATGGCTGCCAAGGCCTGATTTTCACCCCAGCCTTGCGCCGAACCAACTGACGCCTTCGCGGGCAGGCTCACTCCTACAGGTTTCTATGTCGCCCACCTATTCGGCGACCACCGCCCAACCCTGTGGGAGCCAGCTTGCTCGCGAAGGCGTCAGGTCAGGCGACGGCTATGTTGGATGCACCACCGCTTTCGCGAGCAGGCTCACTCCTACAGGTTTGTGTGTCTCCCACCTATTTGGTGACCACCGCTGGATCCCTGTGGGAGCGGGCTTGCTCGCGAAGGCGTCTGGTCAGGCGAAATCTTTATTGAATGCACCACCGCTTTCGCGAGCAAGCTCACTCCCACAGGTTTCTATGTCGCCCGCCTATTCGGCGACCACCGCCCAACCCTGTGGGAGCGGGCTTGCTCGCGAAGGCGTCTGGTCAGGCGACGGCTATGTTGGATGCACCACCGCTTTCGCGAGCAGGCTCACTCCTACAGGTTTGTGTGTCGCCCACCTATTCGGCGACCACCGCTGGACCCTGTGGGAGCCAGCCTGCTGGCGAAAGCGTCAGGTCAGGCGACATCTTTATTGAATGCACCACCGCTTTCGCGAGCAGGCTCACTCCTACAGGTTTGTGTGTCGCCCACCTATTCGGCGACCACCGCTGGATCCTGTAGGAGCTGCGGCACGCTGCGATCTTTTGATCTTGATCTGAAAAGGTCAAAAGATCGCAGCATGCCGTAGCTCCTGCAAGGGCCCGGTGCCATCGGGCAGCACGGGCGTGCCGGGCGCGCGTTTCGGGGGTAGAATGCGCGCCTAACCGTGACAGCCTGACTAAAAAAACTATGTCCTTGCCCAAGCATCATCTGGAATTGCTCAGCCCTGCCCGCGATGTCGCCATCGCCCGTGAGGCGATCCTGCACGGCGCCGATGCCGTGTACATCGGCGGCCCGAGCTTCGGTGCGCGCCACAACGCCTGCAACGAAGTCGGCGAAATCGCCGAGCTGGTCGAATTCGCTCGCCGTTACCACGCGCGCATTTTCACCACCATCAACACCATCCTGCACGACAACGAACTGGAACCGGCGCGCAAGCTGATCCATCAGCTGTACGACGCCGGTGTCGACGCGCTGATCGTTCAGGATCTGGGTGTGATGGAGCTGGACATTCCGCCGATCGAGCTGCACGCCTCGACCCAGACCGACATCCGCACCCTAGAGCGAGCGAAGTTCCTCGATCAGGCCGGCTTCTCGCAGTTGGTATTGGCCCGTGAGCTGAACCTGCAAGAAATCCGCGCAATCGCCGACGAAACCGACGCTGCCATCGAATTCTTCATCCATGGCGCGTTGTGCGTGGCCTTCTCCGGCCAATGCAACATCTCCCACGCGCAGACCGGGCGCAGCGCCAACCGTGGCGACTGCTCGCAAGCGTGCCGCTTGCCGTACACCCTCAAAGATGAAAAGGGTGGCGTGATTGCCTACGAAAAACACCTGCTGTCGATGAAAGACAACAACCAGAGCGCCAACATCCGCGCGCTGGTCGAGGCCGGCGTGCGTTCGTTCAAGATCGAAGGTCGCTACAAGGACATGGGCTATGTGAAAAACATCACCGCCTACTACCGCCAGCGCCTCGACGACGTACTCGAAGACCGCCCGGACCTGGCCCGCGCTTCCAGCGGCCGCACCGCGCATTTCTTCCTGCCTGACCCGGAAAAAACCTTCCACCGTGGCAGCACCGATTACTTCGTAACCGATCGCAAGATCGACATCGGCGCCTTCGACTCGCCGACCTTCACCGGCCTGCCGGTGGGCACCGTCGAGAAAGTCGGCAAACGCGACATGCAGGTCATCACCCACGAGCCGCTGTCCAACGGTGACGGTTTGAACGTGCTGGTGAAACGCGAAGTGGTCGGTTTCCGCGCCAACATCGCTGAAGCCAAAGGCGAGTTCGAAGAGGACGGCGAGAAGCGCTACCGCTACCGCGTCGAGCCGAACGAAATGCCCGAAGGCCTGTTCAAGCTGCGCCCGAATCACCCGCTCAATCGCAACCTCGATCACAACTGGCAACAGGCGCTGCAGAAGACCTCGTCCGAACGTCGCGTCGCCCTGAGCTGGGTCGCACGTCTGCGTGAAGAACAGCTGGAAGTCACCGCCACCAGTGAAGAAGGCATCAGCGCCAGCGTCACCCTGAACGGCCCGTTCGGCGTCGCCAACAAGCCTGAGCAAGCGCTGGAACAGTTGCGCGATCTGCTCGGTCAGCTCGGCACCACGCAGTACCACGCCACCGACATCAAGCTGGATGCGCCACAGGCGTTCTTCATCCCCAACTCGCAGCTTAAAGCCCTGCGCCGTGAAGTGATCGAGAAACTGACTGCCGCGCGTGTCGCCGCTCACCCGCGTGGCGGCCGTAAAGCCGAAACCACTCCGCCGCCGGTGTACCCGGATTCGCACCTGACCTTTCTTGCCAACGTCTACAACCAGAAGGCGCGCGACTTCTACCACCGCCACGGCGTGAAGCTGATCGACGCGGCGTATGAAGCTCACGAAGAGCCGGGCGAAGTGCCGGTGATGATCACCAAGCACTGCCTGCGTTTCTCCTTCAACCTGTGCCCGAAACAGGCGAAAGGCGTGACCGGCGTGCGCACCAAAGTCGCGCCGATGCAGTTGATCCACGGCGATGAAGTGCTGACGCTGAAGTTCGATTGCAAGCCGTGCGAGATGCACATCATCGGCAAAATGAAAGGCCACATCCTCAACCTGCCGCAACCGGGCAGCGTGGTCGGCCACATCAGCCCCGAAGACCTGATGAAAACCATTCCGCGCGCACCGCACTGAGTGGACGGCGTACGCGGTGCTTCGGCGCCGCGCACGCCTGTATCACCAAGCCTGGCCAAATCGCAGGCATAAAAAAACGCCAACTTCTTGCGAAGTTGGCGTTTTTTTTGAATATGGCAGGGGCGGCTGGATTCGAACCAACGCATGGCAGGATCAAAACCTGCTGCCTTACCGCTTGGCGACGCCCCTACTGCTCTTTCCAGCTACTTCGTTAGGTTCGCTGTGAGAACGGGGCGCAATTTACCAAGGTTTGTGAGGTTTGGGAAGCACGAAGTGAAATATTTTTTGTTTTAAAACAGAGACTTCCAAAACGCGCCTATTTCACCAGACGCTTTTCCTTTGAAGGCCGATAACCAAAGAACGCGCTGTAGCACTTACTGAAATGGCTCGGCGAGACAAAACCGCAGGCCACCAATACCTCAACCTGCGACAACTCGGTGTGCTGCAACAAACGCCGCGCTTCGGTAATCCGCAGTTCCAGGTAATAGCGCTGCGGTGTGGTGCCCAGTTGTTCCTTGAACAATCGCTCCAGTTGCCGACGCGAGCGCCCGGCGTACACCGCCAGTTGTTCCAGCTCCAGCGGCTCTTCCAGATTGGCGTCCATCAGCTTCACCACTTCACGCAGCGGCGCACTGACGCAGATGTTCTCGTCAGGCTTGATCCGCCGGTAACGCGATTCCTCAAACGCCAGAATGTCTTCGATGCCTTCAACCAGCGCTTTGCCGTGCAGGCTTTTGATCCAGTCCAGCGCCATGTGGAACGCGCCGGACGGACTCGACGCCGTGAGTCGGTCGCGATCAATCACATACGGCTCGCTGCTGACGTGGGTGGCTTTGGCGATTTCGGTCAGTGCCGGGCGATGCTCCGGGTGGATCGCGCAACGATAGCCATCGAGCAAACCCGCGCGGCCGAGAAACCACGAGCCATTCCACAAACCGGCGAGACTGACGCCCCGCTCCGCCGCCGCTTTGAGCAGGTGAATAAACTCGTCACTCGCGCGCAGCTCGGTGCGATAACCGCCGCACACCACCAGCAGATCCAGCTCTTCAAGCGCTGCCAGATCAAGACGCGCATCCGGCCGAATTACCAGCCCCAGATCACTGACCACTTCGCCGTCGCCCAAGCCGAACGTGCGCGAGGCAAACAGTCCCGGGCGTAGCAGATTGGTGGTCACAACCGTGTCCAGCGCCTGGGTAAATGCCGGCAACGAAAAGTGTTCCAGCAGCAGAAAACCGGTACGGGTCAGGCGCGGGCTATCAGCGCTTTGCTCATTCAGATAGCGGAGGTTTTTCCCCTTCATGCCTCCGCTGAATTGGCGTCGTTCGATCAAGTTTTGTTCCATCGGTCATGTTGTTATGCGCCGATAGTTGGCTTGATCCGCGAAAGAGTCAATCACGCCTGTGGTTGATGGCTGGTTACGCAGTGAATCCCGCCGCCACCGGCCGCGATGGCATCGATGTTCAGTTGCACGATGTCGCGATCCGGGTACAGCGCGGACAGCAGATCGAAGGCCTTCTTGTCCGCCGCTTTGTCGCCGAATTCCGGGGCGATGATCGCGCCGTTGATCACGAAGTAGTTGATGTAGCCGGCAGCGAAGTCCGGGTTGTTTTTGCTGAACTTGCTTTTGCGCGGATTGAGTGGCGGCGAAATCGTGTGGATCTGCAATTTGCGCCCGTCAGCATCGGTGGCGTTCTCGAGGATGTCCAGGTGCGCCAGCGTGACCTTGTGATCGTAGGATTCAGGGTCGGTGTCGAGGTTGGCGATCACCACGCCTGGCCTGATGAAGCGCGCGTAGAAATCGACGTGAGCATCGGTGATGTCCTTGCCCTTGATCCCCGGCAGCCAGATGATTTTGCGCAGCCCCAAACGCTCTTTCAATTCCGCTTCGACGTCGGCCTTGCTCCAGTCCGGATTGCGATTGCGGTTGATCCAGCTGCTCTCGGTCATGATCCCGGTGCCGTGGCCATCGACTTCGATAGCACCGCCCTCGCCCGTCAACTCACTGCGGATATAGGTCGCTTGTGCGCCGTTGGACACGAGCGCGGCGATTTTCGCGTCTTTGCTGTGCTGCTGTTTATCGCCCCAACCGTTGAAGTTGAAATCCACCGCGCCCAATCCGCCCTCGTCGTCGATGACAAAGTTGGCGCCGATGTCGCGCATCCAGATGTCGTCCAGCGCCGTGGTGACGTAAGTGATGTTACTCGTGCCACAGAACTCTTCGGCAATGCTGCGCTCGTTCTGGCGGCAGAACACCGTGACTGGCTCATATTTGGCGATGGCACGGGCGATGCGACCGAGGGCTTCCTGGACGTCTTCGGTGAAGTCTTCCCAGATCGCGTCCTGCGCGCCGAAAGCGATGTAGGCGCGTTCGTGCTTGTCGCCTTCGTCGGGCATGAACCAGCGCCCCTGAGCGGCCGCAAGCACCTTGCCCGGCGACAGACCGAGGCCCATGAACGCAGCGCCCACACCGGCGGCAACGGTGACTTGTTTGATGAACTCACGACGAGTCGACATGCAGTGTATTCCTGTAAAAACCAGGGCCGGCGAACGCGCCGGCCCTGGATCATTGGCCAGTGGCCGTTTTGAATTTAGTCCAGGTACGCATGCGTGGGCGCATGTCGGCCTGGGGGATGTCCTTGCCCGGAATCAAACGAGCATAGGTCGCTTCGTCGAGGTAGATGTCCGGGTTGTCGCGCATACTTGCATCGACACTCGCCCGCGCCTTGGCGTTGGACGTCGGGTAACCAGTGAAATTGCTGATCGCCGCCATGTTCGCCGGGCGCATGACGAAGTTGATGAACGCGTAGGCGTATTCCGGGTGTCTAGCGTCGACCGGAATGGCCATGGTGTCCATCCACACCGTGGTGCCCTCGCGCGGCACACGGTACTGAAACTTCGTGTGCTTGCCGGCGCTGTCCGAGGTGCGCTGGGCTTGTGTCATGTCGCCGCTGTAACCCAGCGACAGGCACAGGTTGCCGTTGACCAGATCGGTCACTGGTTGCGACTGGAATTTGCGAATGTACGGCCGCAGTTTCATCAGCAATTCACTGGCTGCAGCCAGATCCTCCGCTTTGCCGCTGCGCGGATCGCGACCGAGGTA
This sequence comes from Pseudomonas sp. NPDC088429, assembly GCF_044753305.1. Taxonomy (NCBI): domain Bacteria; kingdom Pseudomonadati; phylum Pseudomonadota; class Gammaproteobacteria; order Pseudomonadales; family Pseudomonadaceae; genus Pseudomonas; species Pseudomonas sp. NPDC088429. The sequence continues at coordinate 37,043 of NZ_JBIVMX010000001.1, forward strand.
ATTGAGCACCACCGCCAGCGCTTCGTCCGGCGAATCGATCATCGAAATTCCGCAGTCGGCAAACTTCGCCGCCAGCTCCGGTTTGAACAACATGTCGAGGCTGTTGACCGGCGCATCAGCCATGCGCTTTTTGATCTCTTCCTCGTTGTAGGTAAGGCCGATGGTGCCCCAGGTATACGGCACCGTAGCTTTGCTGGAGTGCTCGTAGTGGCTGCGCAGTTTCTGCAAACCGGGCTCGATGTCGACCAGTTCCGTCAGCTTCGATTGATCCAGCGGCATCAGGCTGCCGGCGCGCATCAAGCGCTCGGCAACGGTGTCACCGGGGAAGATCAGGTCGTAACCGCTGCCGCCGGAGAGCATCTTCGCTTCGAGGGTTTCGCTGCCGTCCATGACGTCGTAAATCACCTTGATCCCGGTCTCGGCGGTAAAGCGGCTCAGCGTGTCTTCGGCAAAATAATCGGCCCAGTTGTACAGCCGCAGGGTTTTGTCTTCGGCGTGCAGCGACGGCATCACGCAGATCAGCGCCAGGCCCATCGCGCCGAGCAATCGTTTGTGGTGGGTAACCATGTCAAACCCCTTGAGTGTTCCAGAGTGCATGAAGGTGGCGACCGTCCTGACTCAGCAGCGGCCCATACATTTCCGGACGACGATCACGGTAGATGCCCCAACTCAAACGTTCTTCACGCATGGCCGCCAGATCGACGCGTTGCAGTAAAAACCCAGTGCTGTCACGGTCGGCTGTGGCGAGTAACTGGCCCTTGTGATCGCTGATGAACGAGGAACCGTAGAAGCTCATTTGCAGGCTCGAATCGGTGGTCGCGGTTTCGCGCCCGACGCGGTTCGACGCCACCACTGGCAGCAGATTGGCAGCGGCGTGACCACGCATGGTCATCTGCCAATGGTCGCGGGAATCCAGCACCGCGCAGCCCGGTTCCGAACCAATGGCGGTCGGATACAGCAGCACTTCAGCGCCCATCAAGGCCAGGCAACGCGCGGTTTCCGGGAACCACTGATCCCAACAAATACCCACGCCGAGACGGCCGAACGCGGTGTCCCAGACTTTGAAACCGGTGTCACCGGGGCTGAAATATTCCTTCTCCTGATAACCGATGGCGTTGGGGATGTGCGTCTTGCGATACACGCCCAACAAACGCCCGTCGGCATCGGCCACGCTCAGCGAATTGAAGTAGGCGTTGCCGGCCTTCTCGAACCAGCTCAGCGGCAACACCACGCCCAACTCGCGGGCCAGTGCGGCGAAACGCGCGAGCACGCGGCTGTCGCGATACTCCTCGGCCAGCGCCATGTGTTTGTGGCTTTGTTCGATGCAGAAGTACGGCGTAGCGAAGAGTTCCTGCAAGAGGATCACTTGCGCGCCCTGCTTCGCCGCATCGCGGACGAGTTGCTCGGCACGATCAAGGTTGCCCGGTAAATCCCAAGTGCACGGCATCTGGGTGGTCGCAATGGTCAGGGTTGTCATGGTTTCAACCCTTCACCGGCCAGGCTGGCTGCTGCTGGGTGATGCAATGCACACCGCCGCCGCCATGCGCCAAATGGTTGATCTGCACCGGCACCACTTCGCGACCGGGGAAGGCTTTTTCCAGCACGTTCGCCGCGACGTTGTCCGCCTCGATGCCATAGGCCGGCATGATGATTGCGCCGTTGGCGATGTAGAAATTGGTGTACGAGGCGCAAAACACTTCGGCTTCGGTGTCGACGGCATCAGTGGCTTCGAACAGTTCGATCAGCTCGAATTTTCGCCCTTGCGCATCGGTGGCCAGCTCCAGCGCTCGACGGTTTTCCCGCGCCACTTCGGCGTACACCGATGATTGATCGTGCGTCGCATCGACCAGCAACACACCGGGACGGGCGAAGGCGCAGACGCCGTCAACGTGGCCATCGGTCATGTCGCCGGTGACGTAATCCGGATCGCCCGGCAGCCAGATGGTTTTCTTCACGCCGAGCAGGCGGCTGAAGATCTCTTCCATCTCGGCTTTGCTCATGCCCGGGTTGCGATTGGGGTTGAGCAGCACCGATTCGGTGGTGATCAGCGTGCCTTCGCCATCGACATGAATCGCCCCGCCTTCGTTGCTCAGCGGCGTGCCGAAGCATTCCAGACCGAGGTGATTGAGCGCGCGGCGCGCCAGGCTTTCGTCCAGATCGTGCGCCGACTTGCCGCCCCAGGCGTTGAAGCGCCAGCTCACGCCAGCCAGGCCTTGCTGCGGGTGGCAGACAAACGTCGGGCCGGAGTCGCGGCACCAACTGTCATTCACCGCCAACGGGATCAGTTCGATGTTCGGCCCGCACAAGGCTTTGGCGCTGGCAATGGCCGTTGGATCGACCACCAGTTTCACCGGCTCAAACCGGGCGATGGCATTGGCGACGCGAGCGAAATCTTCCTGCACCTGTGCCAGCGTCACGCGCCAACCGGATTCCCACAACGTCTGGTTGTGCGGCCAGACCATCCACGTCGCGGCATGAGTCACCCACTCTGCCGGCATCATCCAGGCGCTGTTTTTATTGTCGTTGTGCTGCATGATAAGCCTCGTTAGTTAAGCCACTGTGTTCAATGCGCTTATGCTACGGGCCGTAAAATCGGCAAACAAACGATGGATTTAGCAGACAACTGATTAGCGGAGCTTATCGATATGCTTAAACACTGGCCGCCGCTCAGCTCCCTGCGCGGCTTCGAAGCGGCCGCTCGACTGGGCAGTTTTCACAAGGCCGCTGAAGAGCTGAGCCTGACGCAGTCGGCGATCAGCCAGCAGATCCGCAGCCTTGAGGCGTATCTGGAGCAGCCGCTGTTTTTTCGCAGCGGACGCAGCGTGGCGCTGACCGATGCCGGCCACGATTTGCTCAGCACCACCCAGGCGATGCTGCAGCAATTGGCGGTGGGGATTCGCCGTTTGGGCCAGTATCAAAAGCCCAATCAACTGGTGCTCAACACCACGCCGGCGTTTGCTCGGCACTGGTTGTTGCCGCGCCTGGCGGATTTCCGCGCGCTGCACCCTGAGGTTGATCTGTGGATCTACAGCACCGACGAAGTGCCAGACATGGCCACGCAAACCATCGATCTGGCGGTGCGCGACGACATCAGTTCACAGGCTGAATGCAGCTTCAAAGTGCTGCACGCCGATCGACTCTATCCGGCGTGTCATCCGAGCGTTTTGGCGCTGCCGGTGCCACAGCGCACGACGTTGCATGGCGAGCGGGAAATGGATTGGAGCCATTGGGCGGTCGAGGCCGGAATCGATGTCGGCCAGCAGGATCAGGGCCTGAACTTCTCCGATCCGGGATTACTGCTGGACGCCGCGTGTACGAGTCTGGGCATCGCGCTGGTGAGCCAATTGCTCAGCCGTCAGGCGCGGGCTGACGGCGTGTTGCAACCGCTGGTGGAAGACAGCATTCGGGGGCCGAACTGGGCGTTGCTGACCCACCGCGACAGTGAACAGGATCCGATGGCACGCAGCTTCAGCGAATGGTTGATTCATAACCTCAGCGCTGAATAACCGGTGCGTGCTGCGCCAAGACCTCAACCACCCAGTCGATGAAAACGCGTAATTTTAGACTGACGTGGCGGTTTGGCGGGTACGCCACGTAAAGCGGCATCGGCTCGAGCTGCCAGTTTTCGAACAGCGGCAGCAGTTCGCCCCGCGCTTCATGCTCGCTGGACATGTATGTGGGCAGCCACAACACGCCCATGCCGGCCAGCCCGGCCGCGAGGTAGGCGTTGCCGTCGTCGACCGCCAACACGTGGCGACCTCTGATGTGCAGATTTTCGCTGGCATTGTGCAGGGCGTACGGCACTGGTTTGCCGGTGCGCGCCCAGAGAAAACCAACCACGCGGTGATGGGAATCTTCCAGTTCTCGCGGGTGATGTGGCGTGCCTGAACGAGCCAGATAAGCCGGTGCGGCAAACACGCCCAATCGCAGATCGGCGACCTTGCGCGCCATCAATGACTGATCCAGCAACTCGCCGCCACGCACCACGCAATCGACGTTCTCATCAATGATGTCGACAATGCGGTCACTGACGCCCATATCGATCTGAATATCCGGATAGCGCGCGTGAAATTCTGGCAGCGCAGGAATCAGGATCAACCGCGCCAGCGGGCTCGGCACATCCACTCGCAATCGTCCCTTCGGCAATGCCGCCACGCCCGGCAGACTGGTTTCGGCATCGTCCATATCGGCGAGCAGCTTGATCACGCGTTCGTAATACGCCGCGCCATCGGCGGTGACGTTGACCTTGCGCGTGGTGCGATTGAGTAATTTCACCCGCAACCGTGCTTCCAGTTGCTGTACCAGTTGCGTCACGGTGGTCTTGCTCATGTGCAGGGTTTCGGCGGCTTTGGTGAAACTCCCCGCCTCGACCACTCGGGCAAACGCCTGCATTGCGTCAAATCGATCCAAGGTTCGCGCCTCGATTGTTTGGGATTCACAAACAGTGAACGCCAAGCTTGCGCGTTTATCGCCCGCCTGCAAATACCTACAGTGGCTTCATCAACTCACCGATGGAGACACCCCATGACTCAGCGCGATGTCGTTTTCCCGGCCGCACGCCGTACCCTTTATGAGCGCAATCGCTACTCGCCAGCGATTCGCTCCAACGGTTTTCTATTTGTATCAGGGCAAGTCGGCAGTACCGAAGACGGTACGCCGGAGCCGGATCTGCAGAACCAGGTACGGCAAGCCTTTATCAATCTGAATGCGATCCTCAGCGAGGCAGGTTGCAGCTTCGACGACGTGGTCGACGTGACGATTTTCATCGTCGATCCGCACAGCAAATTCGAGACGATCTGGAATGTTGTGCTCACCGAATTCTGGGGTGACGCGCCGCATCCGACGGTCACCGCCGTGGGTGTGACGTGGCTGTATGGCTTTGATTTCGAGATCAAGGTGATTGCCAAACTGCCGTAAGCGACTTCCGGCCATTCATACAACTTTGTTGCGTCCGCTCTGCTTGGCGGCGTAAAGGCGTTCATCTGCGAGTTTCAACACGCTTGGCGATGTCGCAGTGTTTGCATCGCGGCACGCCACACCGATGGACATCGTCAACTTGCCCACCTGCGGCACCTCGGTTTCTTCGAGGTGCGCGCGGATTCTTTCGGCAATCATCCGCGCGGTCTCCAGCGGGGTATCCGGAAGAATCAGTGCGAACTCCTCACCACCGGAGCGGCACGCCCAGTCACCCGAGCGCGAGTTCTGCTTGAGGATGTCGGCAACGCTTCGCAGTGCCACGTCGCCGGCGTCATGTCCAAAGGTGTCGTTGACGCGTTTGAAATGATCGATATCCAGCGCCAGCACGGAATACCCCTGCCCGGCCTGATCCAGCAGGTTCAGCGCAGCGTCCATGGCGCGACGATTGGCCAGGCCTGTGAGGGGATCACTTTGCGCTTCATGACTGAGCTGACCGAGTTTCTGATGGAGCAATTGCACCCCGGCCAGCATCGCCTGACGGATTGCAGCGGCGTCGCGGTACCAGGCATGCACCCGGTTCAAGCGCTCCGTGGTGTCAGGCGCGGCCAACTGGTCGGCGGCCGCCGACAATTGCCGCAAGGGTCGGGCGATCAGCGCTGTTCCAGCGAGGATTAGGGCCAGCCCGAGCAAACCCGCCGGTATCATCCCCACAACCATATCGCGCATCAGCTGTGCCAACGGCGCCAGGCTGCGTTCGCGAGGTTGCTGGACCACCACAGCCCAATTGGCTTCCGGCACACGGGCATAGCCGGCCAGCATGGGCACACCTCGGTAGTTGTCGCCTTGCAAGGTGCCATTTTCACCACGCAATGCGGCATCCACCGTCAGGCTCCAGCCCAGCACTTCGCCGATCCGCTTCGAGTCAGGGTGATACAACAGCCGCCGATTACCGTCAGCGACGAAAGCGAAGGTGCCGTCGTGATGGAAATGACGACTGATTACCGTGTGAAACGCGCTTTGCTCAAGCAAGTAAACAGAGCCGCCCACCACACCGAGAAATGCACCGGACGGGCTGAAAACCGGTTGTGAAACAAACACCACCAGATTGCCCGCCGAGGAAACGTACACCTCACTGACCAAGGGTCGACGCTCTTTGAGGGCTTGCTGGATACCCTGCGATTGCAGCGTTGCGCCGACGATCTGCAAGCTGTCCGGATATGCATGAAGCACTTGCCCGTTCGCATCGAGAATCGTCACCGAGTTGAAATCGGTGTCCTGCGCCTGCAAGCGCATGGCTTCTTTGCGCAATGCCCCAGGCTCATCCCAGTGATCGCCCAGCACCGTCGCGCTGTAACTCAAATGATTGTGTGCGGCGCCGAGAAACTCGCCGATGCTCGAAGCTACTTTCGCCGCATACGCGCCATTGGCTTCCAGCGTCGCGTGAATCAATGCGTCACGCTGTACGCGATAGGCGACATAGAGGCTGTTGCACAGCGTCGCGACGACCGACAGCAGGACAAAAAGCAGTATCAGTCCGCGCAGGTCGATTGGCAGCGGTCTGGAAAGCTTCATTCCGCCACCCACTGCGTGGATATCAACATTGGGGCATTGAGCGATGTGGATAACAGTAGATCCATGAACAAGACTTTTGCTGAGGGGAGCGAAACAGGAAACCGTCGCTGCCACGTTGGGAATGTCATGGAGGATAGGCAGAGACCTTGCCTTTGTCACAGCCCGGAATAGTGCGGTAACAGTTTCTCGGGGGTGAGTAATAAACAACCCTGTGGTGAGGGGATTTATCTCCTCACCACAGGGAGTAGCGTTTATCGTCCATAAATATTCCGACACACCCATTCGTTTGCCATTTCCTAGGTCGTCTGTTTGCATGCTGTACGGAATCAGCACTTGGATCATGGAGACGATCGATGAATATTTTGGTGGTGGGTGCCAGCAAAGGTTTGGGCAGGGCTTTCATTGAGGGATTGGGCAACGCGGGAGACACGTTGATTGGCGTTTCCCGCACACGCCCAGACGGTTTGGTGGCGGATGCCAAGCGCTCTGTACGCTGGGTGGAAGCCGACCTGATGAACCCAGCCAAGGCTGCTCAGGAGATCGAGCATGCGGTACAGGCCGACGGACTGGATACGCTGATTTACAACCTCGGCATCTGGGAAGAGTTTGCCTTCGACAGCGCGTACGACTTTGTCGAAAGCGCAGACGACGAAGTGCAGGCCATCGTCAACTGCAACATCACCTCAACCATTTTGCTGATCAAACGTCTGCTGCCCCTTCTGCTAAAAAGTCCCCATCCCAGAATCATCCTCACCGGTTCGACGTCGGGTCTGCCACAGAGCGGGCGTCCGGAAGTCGCTTTCGGCGCATCCAAATTCGCCCTGCGCGGGATCGCCGAGACCCTGCGCGAAGGCTACAGAGAGCAGCGTCTGGCAGTGACCTGCCTGAATCTCGGCTATCTGAATACCGAAGATCTACTGAGCACACCGATTAATGTCGCGGCGCAGCGTGGAGAGGGACATCTAATCCCCGTACACGATGTCGTCGAGGTGGTGCGCATGATCCTTAGTTTGTCTCGGGCCAGCTACGTCAGGGAACTGACCTTGCCGGCGATCCTCGACGAACGTTTCTGAGCGCATCCCCCCGATGGCGCTGGCCTTTGCGCGCGTGAGTACGTATAACCTCGCCGATTCGTCTACCCTCACGTAGCGCCCTCATTCAGCTCTTCACATCTTTTTGCCGCTTATGAAACGGAGATTTCCATGCTCAAACGAACCCTGGCATTGACCGCCGGCCTGGCCCTGTCCCTTTCTACGTTGATGGCTCAAGCCGCTGACGTTTTGCGCGTCAGCGCGATTCCCGATGAAGCGCCGACTGAACTGCTGCGCAAGTTCGAACCGCTGGGGGCTTATCTGGAGCAGCAAATTGGCATGAAAGTGCAGTTTGTGCCGGTGGCCGATTACCCGGCTGTGGTTGAAGCACTCGCTACCGATCGCCTCGATATGGCCTGGCTGGGCGGTTTCACCTTCGTTCAGGCACGTCTGAAGACCGATGCCACCACGCCGGTGATCCCGTTGGTGCAGCGTGAACAGGATGCGCAGTTCACCAGTAAATTCATCACCGCTGACCCGAACGTGCACAGCCTCGCCGACCTGAAAGGCAAGACCTTCGCCTTCGGTTCGGTGTCGTCGACCTCCGGCAGCCTGATGCCGCGTTACTTCATGCTGAAAAACGACGGCATCAAGCCGGAAGCGTATTTCAGCCGCGTTGCCTACTCCGGCGCTCACGACGCGACCGTGGCCTGGGTACAGGCCGGCAAGGTTGACGCCGGTGTGCTGAACGCCAGCGTCTGGCAAAAACTGGTAGACGCCGGCAAGGTCGACACCAACAAGGTGAAAGTCTTCGCCACCACCCCGACCTACTTCGATTACAACTGGACCGTGCGCGGCACCCTTGATCCAGCACTCGCGGCGAAGATCAAAAAAGCCTTCCTTGATCTCGACCCGGCCAACCCTGAGCAGAAGAAAATTCTCGATCTGCAAGCCGCCAGCCGCTTCATCGACACCAAGCCTGAAAACTACAAGGGCATCGAGGAAGCCGCCCGCGCCGCCGAACTGCTGAAATGACTTTAAGCCTCAAACAGGGCAGCCTGCGCCACGCCAATGGCGTCGATGCCCTGCGCGGTATCGACTTGCAGATTGGCGTTGGCGAACAGGTTGCGATCATCGGCCCGTCCGGGGCTGGCAAGTCGAGTCTGCTTAATCTGCTGGCCACCGCACTGCGGCCCAGCAGCGGTGAAATCGAAGTGCTTGGCGAGCGCGCCTGGCACTTGTCTGCCCGCCTGCGTCAACGCCTGCGTGCACGCATCGGCCTGGTGCATCAGGCACCGCCGTTGCCGCCGCGTCAGCGCGTGGTCACGGCGGTACTGGCCGGCAAGCTCGGTCAGTGGAGTCTGGGCAAAAGTCTCTTGAACCTGCTGCATCCACTGGATGTGGCCGGTGCGCGTGCGGCATTGGCGCGACTGGATCTGGGCGACAAGCTGTTTGCCCATTGCCAACAATTGTCTGGCGGTCAGTTGCAGCGCGTCGGCATTGCTCGTGTGCTGTATCAAGCGCCAGAGATTTTGCTGGCCGATGAACCGGTGTCGGCGATGGATCCGGTGATGGCCGGGCATACCTTGTCGATCCTGTCGCGCCATGCCCGTGAGCACAACGTCACACTGATCGCGAGCCTGCATGCGGTCGATCTGGCGTTGTCGCACTTCCCACGGATCATCGGTTTGCGCGAAGGGCAGATTCTGTTCGACAGCCCGTCCGATCAAGTCAGCCCGGACATGCTCGACGCGCTGTACGCCAACGAAAAACTGCAATCGCCGACCGCTGTGGCTATGCCTTTGACTGTGCAGATTCCACGATGCTGAAAACCGATTCACGCGATCCCGCTGCATGGCCACGGTTGCTACTGACGTTGCTGGCCATTGCTTTGTTGTGGCCGGGGATTCAACTCAGCGAACTGGATCTGAGTGTGCTGTTGCCCGGCAGCCAGAATGAAATGGGCCAATTTGTCGCGCAATTCTGGCCGCCGGCGCACGACGAAGCCTTTCTGCAAATCCTGCTTAAAGCCACCCTGCAAACCCTGGCCATTGCCACTGCCGGTATGGCCTTGGCGTTGCTGCTGGCGGTACCTGCCGGTTTGATTGCCAGTCGCGCCCTGTCACTGTCCGCCGCCTCTCGCGGTGGCGTGCCGAGTCGTTTAGGACGTTTGCTGCGCTGGCCGGTTCGCGGGCTGCTGATTTTCCTGCGCAGCGTGCCGGAGATTGTCTGGGCACTGCTGTTCGTGCGTGCGGTCGGCCTCGGCCCGGCAGCGGGCGTGCTGGCGATTGCCATTACCTACAGCGGCATGCTCGGCAAGGTCTACGCGGAGATTTTCGAATCCACCGACCAACGCCCGGCGCATGCGTTGTTGCAGGCTGGCAGCGGCCGACTGGCGGCATTCGCTTACGGGACGCTGCCCAATGTCGGCGCGGAGCTGCTCTCGTACACCGTGTATCGCTGGGAATGCGCGATTCGTGCCTCGGTGGTGATGGGTTTCGTCGGCGCGGGGGGCCTGGGTCAGCAAATCGATCTGTCGATCCGCATGTTCGCTGGCGGTGAAGTCGCCAGCATGTTGCTGACGTTCCTGCTGTTGGTGCTGGCCGCCGATCAACTCAGCCGCTTGCTGCGCTGGAGGCTGGCATGAATCGCCTGATCAATTTGCTGCTGATCGCCGCTATCGGGGTTGCAGTGATTGCGTCCTTCGCCTATCTGGGTCTGGATCTCGGTGAACTGGGCAGCGCCACCAGCCTGAAGCAGATGGGCGCTTACGTGCAGCGTTTTCTCAGCCCGGATTTGAGCGCTGACTACCTGAAAGCAATCTTCCACGGTTCGATGGAAACCCTGGCCATGTCCGCTGTCGGCACGCTATTGGCGGCCGTTGTTGGCATTGTTCTGGCGCTGCCGGCGGCGGGACGTTTCGGCTGGCCGCTGCAAAGTGTTGCGCGCCTGCTGCTGAATGCCTTGCGGGCGATTCCGGAACTGGTCTGGGCGGCGCTGATGGTGCTCGCTGCCGGCCTTGGCCCGAATGCCGGCGCCCTCGCCCTCGCCTTGCACACCACGGGGGTACTCGGCCGGTTGTTCGCCGAAGCGCTGGAAAACACGCCGCCGCAACCGGCCGAGGCCATCCGTTTGCAGGGCGGCAATCCGATCCTCGCCTTCTGCTACGGCACCCTGCCCAATCTGGCGCCGCAACTGCTCGCCTACATCCTCTATCGCTGGGAAAACAACATTCGCATGGCCAGTGTGCTGGGTTTTGTCGGTGCTGGCGGTCTCGGCCAGATGCTCTACGTGAGCCTCAGCCTGTTTCAGGAAGCGCAGGCCAGCACGGTGATTCTGGCGATGCTGGTGCTGGTGTTCATGGTCGACTGGTTGAGTGCCTGGAGTCGCCAACGCTGGGTCAAGGCGTAAACGACGATGCTGGCGAGTGGATATCTGCCAGAAGCTGATTATGCTTCAGGAAAGCGTGCACACCTGCCCGACGGCAAACTGTGCACGCTTTACGCATCAGCGCTTCAGGCATCTGCCACAAGGCCAGGGTGAGATAAGCGGTATTGGGGGACTCCGGCCTACAACAATAAGCACGACGGAGAACACCCATGGCCACGACTTACACAACATCCACCGGCAGTCCACCGCGCAGCGGCGGCATCACCAAGGAGGAGCGCAAAGTCATCTTTGCCTCCTCGCTGGGCACGGTTTTCGAGTGGTACGACTTTTACCTCTACGGCTCATTGGCGGCGATCATCGCCAAGCACTTCTTTGCCGGTGTCAACGAAACCACCGCGTTCATCTTTGCCCTGCTGGCGTTTGCGGCAGGCTTCGCGGTGCGGCCGTTCGGCGCGATTGTGTTCGGCCGGCTCGGCGACATGATCGGGCGCAAACATACGTTTCTGATCACCATCGTCATCATGGGCGTCTCGACCGCGATTGTCGGGTTGCTGCCCGGTTACGCGACCATTGGCGTCGCTGCACCGGTGATTCTGATTACCCTTCGACTACTGCAAGGCCTGGCACTGGGCGGTGAATACGGCGGCGCGGCGACTTACGTGGCCGAACACGCGCCACGTAATAGACGCGGCTTCTTTACCTCGTGGATTCAAACCACCGCGACCCTCGGCCTGTTTCTGTCGCTGCTGGTGATACTCGCCTGCCGCACCGCGCTGGGCACTGAAGCGTTTGAAGAGTGGGGCTGGCGGATTCCGTTTCTGCTGTCGATCCTCCTGCTGATCGTCTCGGTGTACATCCGCCTGCAACTGAGCGAGTCGCCGGTGTTCCAGAAAATGAAGGACGAAGGCAAAGCGTCGAAAGCGCCGCTGACCGAGTCTTTTGCCCGTTGGGACAACCTCAAAGTGGTGATCATGTCGTTGCTCGGCGGCACGGCCGGGCAAGCGGTGGTCTGGTACACCGGGCAGTTCTATGCGCTGTTTTTCCTGTTGCAAACGCTGAAGATCGACCCGCAAACCGCCAACTTGCTGATCGCCGGTTCGCTGCTGATCGGTACGCCGTTTTTCGTGATTTTCGGCAGCCTGTCCGACCGCATCGGGCGCAAGCCGATCATCATGGTCGGCTGCATTCTGGCGGCGCTGACCTACTTTCCGATCTTTCATGCGCTGACCCAGTACGGCAATCCTGATGTGTTCATCGCTCAGGAGAAAAACCCGGTCAAGGTGATCGCCAACCCCGACCAGTGTTCGTTCCAGTTCGATCCGGTGGGCAAGGCCAAATTCACCAGTTCCTGTGACCTGGCCAAGACGCTGTTGGCAAAACGGGCGATTCCGTATGAGAACGTCACCGCCGAACCGGGCACCGTGGCGCAAGTGCGTATTGGCGACAAAGTCGTCGAGAGTTTCGACGGCAGTGCCCTGCCCGCCGCCGACTTCAAAACTCGCAATGATGCGTTCACCGCGACCCTTGGCGCTGCGCTGAAAGAAGCCGGTTATCCAGAGAAAGCCGACCCGGCAAAAACCAATTACCCGATGGTGCTACTGTTGCTGACCATTTTGGTGATCTACGTGACCATGGTTTACGGGCCGATCGCGGCGTGGCTGGTGGAGCTGTTCCCGACGCGCATTCGCTACACCTCGATGTCGCTGCCATATCACATCGGTAACGGCTGGTTTGGCGGGTTCCTGCCAACGGTGGCGTTCGCGATGGTCGCGGCCACCGGGGATATCTACTACGGCTTGTGGTACCCGATCGTGATTGCGGTGATGACGGCGATATTGGGTACGTTCTTCCTGCCGGAAACCAAGGATCGCGACATTCTCAAAGACTGACCCGCCCTCCTCTGTGGAGCTGCCGAAGGCTGCGATCTTTTGATTGTGTTTTTTAAGGTCAAAAGATCGCAGCCTGCGGCAGCTCCTACAGGAGTGTTGCGGTGTCAGAACGGGCCCTGGGTGACCACGCGGGTGTCGATGATCTGCTGCAATGCTTGAATTCGCTGCTGATAAACGTCGGTGAGGCATTTCACATCAGCGGCGCATTTGCCACGGGTTTTCAGCCACGCCTGTTGCTCGTCAATCAAGGCACCACGGCCGCCCATCGGCAGAAACCGGCGATCCAGTTTGTAGAGCAGCGCCATGCTCACGTCCATGTCGTTAAGCGCACGGTTGGCGCACACCGCTTTTTCATCAGCAGCCTTGGCGCGGTCGCAGTCGAAACTGGCGGCGTAAGCAGCATGGCCGATGATCAGGGCAGACAAGCCGAACACGGTTGAAAGTAGAGTTTTGTTGCGCATGGGTTGGGTCATCCAGACAGCGATTGATCCCTCTTGGGCTAATGCATGAGCGCAAAGTTTCTGAACGCCTGCCAAACCACCGCCTCCAATGTTTACACCACTGGAGGTCACCACCATGAACAGCAACGACGACAAAACCCCGAACGCCACGCCTACCGACACATCCGGCAAACCGGTGAACGTGGTTGAGCGTGATCTTGAAGACCACGATGACGACACCAAAGGCGTGGATGAGGTGATTACGCCTTCGTCTACCCGAGTGAAAGAGCAGGATGCCGAGACGCTGCAGCGCAAGGTCGATGAGATAGAGCGCAAAGTGGCGGATGGCAACTGAGGTTTGCTGCTTGACAGATAACCTTGTGGCGAGGGGATTTATCCCCGATGGGGCGCGCAGCGGCCCCGTCTTTAAAAGCCGGGAGCGCTGCGCACTCCATCGGGGAAAAATCCCCTCACCACAGGGTAAATATCAGCTTGAGCGGCAGTTTTAACGAAATTTTCATACTCCCCCGCCTATCATCCCGCACCTCGTTGGGGAGTAGCCTGTTTCCGTGCACTGCGGAAGCGTTCGTATCAACATTCTCGGCAACATGCCGTGGTGCGAACACCTTTTGGTTGGTGAGACCGACGACACATCCATGCCTAAAGTCGGGCGTGTGGTTGTGTCGTTGACTCATAGCCCGACTGGAAGTACCTCCGTGAATCCTGTTTCCCTCATTTTCCTTGCCCTGGCCATGTCCACGGATGCGTTTGCAGCCGCCATCGGCAAAGGCTCCAGCCTGCACAAACCTCGCCTCACGGAAGCCCTGCGTACCGGTCTGATCTTCGGCGTGATCGAAGCCATCACCCCCATTATCGGCTGGCTGATCGGCCAGGCCGCGAGCCAATGGGTTGCCGAATGGGATCACTGGATCGCCTTCACCCTGCTCGTGGTGCTCGGCCTGCACATGATCTACAACGGCCTGAAGCATGAAGAAGAGGAAGAAGAAAAACCGGGTTCGCACTCCTTCCTGATTCTCGCCGTCACAGCGTTTGCCACCAGCATCGACGCCCTCGCCGTGGGCGTTGGCCTGGCGTTTGTCGACGTGAACATCTGGGTGGCTGCGGCGGCGATCGGTCTGGCGACCATGACCATGGTGACCATCGGCGTGATGCTCGGCCGGGTGTTGGGCTCTATGGTTGGCAAACGTGCTGAAATCGTTGGCGGTGTGGTGCTGATGATCGTCGGTGCGACGATTTTATATGAGCATCTCGCGGTCTGAGATTAGCCGTTAGACAGCGCCATCAGTGCCAACGCGTTGCCTAGCGCGGCCCAGCTGGCGGTGTTGTCGAAAATGCACCAGGTCGCCGCACCTTGCGCATCGGCGGCCTGCAATGCGCTGGCGAGGTTCTCCAGATAAGCCTCCGCGTAAGTACTGTGGTAAATACGCGGCGAACCGTGCAGGCGCCAATACCGCGTCCCTTGCCAGCCAACCGCGGAAGAATCACTGCTGATGCGCGACGGATCGACCACAGCCTGAGCGATCCGGTAAGCGATCAACAATGATTCGGCAGCAACCCATGACTCATGACGCGGCTCCAGCACCACGTCGCCATCGAAGCGCTGGCGCAACGCATTGAAAAACGCTTCGGCACTGACCGCATCAAATGCCAGTGACGGCGGCAATTGCAGCAACAAACAGCCCAAGCGATCAGCCAAACCGCTGCACTGCGCCAGGAATTCCTCGAGTTCTTCGTCGCAATCCAACAATCGGCGTTCATGGCTGATCTGCTTGGGCATTTTTACCGAAAAGCGAAACCCTTCCGGCACCGAATCCGCCCAACGTTCATAGGTTGAGCGGCGATGTGGGCGGTAAAACGAGCTGTTGATTTCCGCACAGTTGAGCCGCGCCGCATAGCGTTGCAAATGCGTGCCCTCCTCCGCAAATGCCGGCCAATGCTCACGCCCGAGACTCCAGCCGGCACACCCAATGAAAATCAAACATCACCTCCAAACTCCACTCCCATGTAGGAGCTGCCGCAGGCTGCGATCTTTTGATCTTAAAAACAACGTCAAAAGATCGCAGCCTTCGGCAGCTCCTACAGGGGGACGTTATTTTTTGCTGGGGAGAACTGAGCTCAGAACCTGCTTGGCGGTTTGCACCAGAATCCCCGCCTCGTTCGGATCGCCCTTGAGCAACGTCGTGGCGAATTTCTTCGCTTGTTCAAGCTTGATGTGCGGCGGCAGCGGCGCCACGTTCGGGTCGGTTTTGAACTCGATCAACACCGGCACATCGGAAGCCAAAGCCTGCTCCCAGGCGCCCGCCACGTCCTCTTCGCGGTCAACGAAAATCCCTTTCAGGCCGATGGAAATCGCGAACAGGTGATACGGCACATCGGGAATGTTCTGCGACGCCTCGAACTTCGGATCGCCCTCCATCACCCGCTGTTCCCACGTCACTTGATTGAGATCCTCGTTATTGAACACCGCGCAAATCCATTTGGGGCTCTTCCACTGCCGCCAGTATTTGGCGACGGTGATCAGCTCGGCCATGTTGTTCATCTGCATCGCACCATCGCCCACCAGCGCAATCACCGAGCGTTCGGGATAGGCGAATTTAGCGGCGATCGCATAAGGCACAGCGGCGCCCATCGAGGCCAGCCCGCCGGACAACGAACACATCATGCCGCGACGGATTTTCAGGTCGCGCGCAAACCAATTGGCGCACGAACCGGAGTCGCTGGTGATGATCGCTTCATCCGGCACTCGCGGTGACAATTCATACACCACCCGCTGCGGATTGATCGGCTTGGCCTTGGCCATCGCGCGTTTTTCCAGGGTTTTCTCCCAGCTACCGCGCCAGCCTTCGACTTTCTTGCGCCACTTGCCCGAGGTTTTTTGTTCGAGCAACGGCAACAACGCCGCGAGGGTTTCCGCTGCGTCGCCGACCAGATTGACCTCCATCGGATAACGCAGGCTGAGCATGTCGGGTTGCAGATCGATCTGCACACCGCGCGCCTGACCTTCTTTAGGCAAAAACTCCGAATACGGGAAGCCCGAACCGATCATCAGCAAGGTGTCGCACTCGGTCATCAACTTGTAACTCGGCTCGGTGCCAAGCAGACCGATGCTGCCGGTCACCCACGGCAAATCATCCGGAAGCACCGCTTTGCCAAGCAGCGCCTTGGCCACGCCGGCACCAAGTTTTTCGGCGATGGCGATCACTTCATCCGTTGCCTGCAAAGCGCCGGCGCCGACCAGAATCGCGACCTTCTCGCCTGCGTTCAAAACGTCTGCCGCACGCTGCAAATCTTCGTCATAAGGCAGCACTTTCGGCTTGGTGTAACCGACACCGGAATGCGCGGTGCCGTGCGCGCGGGCCGGCGCCTGATATTCAAGATCCTGCAAATCATTGGGCAGGATCAGCGCGGTCACCCGACGTTCGCCAACCGCCGTACGCACCGCCCGGTCGAGCAAATGCCGCACTTGCGAAGGCGCCGAAGCCTGCTGCACAAACGCGCCGGCGACGTCCTTGAACATCGACACCAGATCCAGCTCTTGCTGATAGTGACTACCCAGCGCCGTGCGTGCCTGCTGGCCGACAATGGCCAGCACCGGCATGTGATCCATCCGCGCGTCGTAAAGCCCGGTGATCAAATGCGAAGCCCCGGGGCCGGACGTGGCAATGCACACGCCCAGCTCGCCAGTGAATTTCGCGTGGGCCGAGGCCATGAACGCGGCCATTTCCTCATGCCGCGCCTGCACAAATTCAATCTTGCCTTTAGCTCGATCGAGCGCGCCGAACACGCCGTTGATGCCGTCGCCCGGATAACCAAAAATCCGCGTTACGCCCCATTGGCTGAGCCGCTCAACCAGAAAATCGCCTACTGTCGTTGTCATCTCGATCCTCGTCTTTTCGCCGGTGTAAGGGTCTGGACAGTCGAGCGGATGGCGAAGTTTCGATTGATTAACGGGAAACAGTTTCGTGTTTGCGATCAAAACCGCCGGGGCGGCACAATGCGCGTCTGCGTTATTGATCTCAGGGATGAATGCAATGGACTTACCCCGTAACTGGCACCGGCGCTTTGCCGAGGCCACCGTCGAACAACAAACCATCGGCGAATCCCGTGCCGATGTTTGGCGCATAGCATCTGCGAATTCAGCACCGCTGTTTGTGAAGTCCGAGCAAGTCATGCACTGGGGCGAACTGCCCGGCGAGGTCGCGCGGCTGCGCTGGATGGCAAGCCAGAATCTGCCCGCGCCACGCGTGCTCGACACCACAACCGAAATGGAGAAAAACTGGCTATTGATGACCGCCGTGCCCGGGCGCGATCTGGCCAGTAGCCCGCACCTTGCGCCCCAGCAGATCGTCACACTCGTGGCCAACGCTTTGCGTGAGCTGCATGAGGTCGCGATCAAAAGCTGCCCGTTCGATCACAGCCTCGCCCCGAAAATAAAACTGGCTCGTGAGCACCTGAATGCCGGGTTGATCGATGAAGAGGATTTCGACGATTCACGCCTTGGTCGATCTGCTGAAGATGTCTTCCAACAGATGCTCCTGGAACGCCCTGACCATGAAGATCTGGTGGTGACTCACGGTGATGCATGCCTGCCCAATTTCCTCGCTGACGACGCTCGGTTAAGCGGTTTTGTCGACTGCGGCCGATTGGGGGTCGCGGATCGTTATCAGGATTTGGCTTTAGCTGCGCATAGCATCACGCACAACCTCGGCGAGGCGTGGGTGCCGGTGTTTTTCGAGGTTTACGGCGTGCAGCCGGATCAGCGGCGGATTGCCTTTTATCAGTTGCTTGATGAGTTTTTCTGAGGCGAATGCACCCTTTCGCTGTCACTGAAGATAACCGTGAGGCCCTTCGCGAGCAGGCTCCCACATTGGGTTTTGCATGTATTCAGTTAGAAAGGTTGTGGGCCAAATAAACCTGTAGGAGCTGTCGAGTGAAACGAGGCTGCGATCTTTTGATCTGCCGTTGAAAAGGTCAAAAGATCGCAGCCTGCGGCAGCTCCTACAAGACGCCATCGCGACCGGCACAGTATTCGAGCTCAACGATGCGGATGCACCGTCATCGCGACCAGTTTGATCACGATCGGCCGCACCACGAGGATGCACAGAAACGCCACCGGCATCGCCAGCTTGTAGGCGTGCAGCGCATTACTCAGGTAGTCGTTATCAATGCCTGAATTGGCGGCGGTAATCACCAGCGACATCAGAAAAGCCATGATGGTCGCCATGTACAACGCAAACACATACGGCGTCGCTCGCGCCGAAAGCTTGCGGCGACTGACATAAACGGCTTCTGCATTGCTTCTTTGATTCATAGGGCTTTCCATCCATTGACAGGGAGCGGGCACGTTAGCAAAGCCCTGACCCCTCAACTAGACGGCCAAATGCAGGTGCTTTATAAAGCAGAACTTACGAATCAACCCCTTCCGGCAGGCCATCGATGAATCTGTTAGCGGCGATTGCCAGTTTTATCAAAGTGGTCGAATCCGGCTCTATCGTCGGCGCCGCCAAGGCGTTGGGCGTCAGTGCCGCAGCGGTCAGCCAGACCATCAATCGCCTGGAAACACACCTCGGTGTGCGTCTGTTGCAACGTACTACTCGGCGCATGGCACTCACCGAAAACGGCGCGGTGTATTACGAAAAGGTCAAGCGCATCGCGGCGGATCTGGAGTCCGCGCAAAGTTCGATCAATCGCGAAGACAGCGAACTGCAAGGTCGCTTGAGCATCGCCTCGACCTCGGCGTTCGGCCGGCATGTGCTGGCGCCGCTGATTGCCGGTTTCGCCGCGCAACATCCGCGCCTGCTGATCGAATTGTCGACCACCGACGGCAAGATCAATCACATCCAGGACGGCATCGATCTGAGCTTGCGGATCAAGCCGCAACTGGAGGACGGCATCGTCGCGCGCAAGATCGTGTCCCTGCCCTTCATCATGTGCGCCGCGCCGGCTTATTTGCAGCGCGCCGGCTGGCCGCAATCGCCTGACGATCTGCAAAACCATGCGTGCCTGGCATTTCGTTACCCCTTGGACGGACGTTTTCTGCGCTGGAGTTTTATCCGCGATGGCCAGCGTTACGACGCTGATATCAACGCGACCGCGATCAGCGACGACATCGACGCGCTGACGCAAATGGCAATCCACGGCGCCGGCATCACCCGACTGGCGGAGTTCGTCGCGGCTCCGTATCTGCAAAACGGCCAACTGCTGCCGTTGTTTGCACAACGCGACGACGCAACTTGTGCGGTTGTCGAGCCCATGGAGATTTTCGCCTGCGTGCAGGAGCGCGCGGCGATGACGGCTAAAGTCAGAGCGTTTATCGAGTATTTGACCGAGCACCTGAAACAGCGCTGGCCGATGGATTTTTGATACAAGTCGAACTCGCCGAAACGCGCGAAATCAGGCACAGTCGCGCCTCGGTGATCGCTGTACATCCTTCATGGAGAACCAAAACAATAATGCTCACACCTTCACCCCAAACCTTCCGCGGCAGTTGCCTGTGTGGCGCGGTCAAATACCAGATCCGCTCACGGCCCAAAGCGCTTTCGCACTGCCATTGCAGCCAATGCCGCAAAAGCCACGGCGCAGCATTTGCCAGCTTCGGCAGTGTGATGCGCGGCAATCTGGAATTGTTGCAGGGCGGTGAAGACCTCAAGTCCTATCAATCCTCTGAATCGGTGGTGCGCCAGTTCTGTTCGCACTGCGGCTCGTCGATGTTCTGGTCGCGGGCACAGGGTGAATTTGCCGAGTGGGTTTCGGTGGCACTGGGCACGCTGGATACGCACTTCACCTCGGACAATCAGAAGCACGTCGAGCTGACGTCTAAGGCGTCGTGGTACGAGATGGCGGATCAGCGGCCGAAGAGCCGCGCGTGAAGAGGGTAAACGGTGGTCGGGTTGATGCGACGGTTTCAGACGCCCGACGATCTGCTTAACTGAGTGGTTGCAGTTCTTCATTAACGGAGGCCAGCCATGAAATTCAGTCATTCACTCACCGCACTGTTGGTAGTCGCCAGCCTGTTCGGTTGCGCCTCTGAATCCAAGCCCGGCGCAAACGTGACGCTCACCGCCACTCGCCAAAACAGCGGGCAGATCGGCAACGTCACGCTCGCCGACTGGGGCAAGGAAACTGGCTTCAGCTTCTTCATCAGCGGCGCACCCAACGGGGCTTCCCTGCCCTTGCGTCTGTACACCTTCGTCAACAAAGGCAGCTGCGCACAGCCTGGGCCCGTGGCGTATGCGATGAACGACAAGGTCAACACCGAACGCCAACCGGTGCGTGGTTGGGCCTTCTCAAGAAGCGCGCCGGTGCCGTTGTCGACGTTGCTGGCCGGTGAGTATTACGTGGTGGTGCGCACGGCCGCGACTGATGGGAATGTCGATATTTTCTGCGGCGATATCCGCCACTAATTGAAGCTGTGTCTGACAGACCGCCTTCGCGAGCAAGCCCGCTCCCACAGTTTGCTTTGGGTGTTTTCAGTGAGGGAGGATGTATTTTTCGATGGCTTGGGCGACGCCGTCTTCGGTGTTGGGGGCGGTGACTACGTCGGCTTGGCGCTTTACCGCGTCCTCAGCCTGGCCCATGGCAATCGATAATCCGGCGCAATGGAACATCGCCGGGTCGTTGCCGCCGTCACCGATCGCGGCGGTCTGTTCCAGCGGGATGCCCAGGTGCTCGGCAATCGTCGTCAGTGCGGTGCCTTTGTTGGCTTCCAGCGCGGTCACGTCGAGGTACACCGGTTGTGAACGCGAGACTTGCGCCATGCCGTTGACCTTCGGTATCAAGCGCGCTTCCAGTTCGATCAGCAGTTCAGTGTTGTTGCTGGTCGCGACGATCTTATCGATGCGCTCCAGATACGGCTCGAAACTCTCAACCACCACCGGCGCATAGCCGAGCCCATGCTGTTCGCGCGGCACCATCGGCCCGTGCGGATCCTTCAGCAGCCAGTCGCCGCCGCTGAACACCCAGATTTCCACGTCCGGTTGATCGGCGAACGTCGCCAGTGCAATCAGCGCGGTGGTGGCCGGCAGGTAATGTGCGGCCAGCAAACTGCCGTCCGGATTGACGATGGTGCCGCCATTGAATGCAGCCGTCGGCAGATCAACGCCCAAAGCTTCGATCTGCTGCAACATGGCTTTCGGTGGACGCCCGGTGGCGAGGCTGAACAACACGCCCGCCTCACGCAAGGCACGAACCGCATCGATGGTGCGCTGGCTCAGCGTGTGATCGGGCAGCAACAGCGTGCCGTCCATGTCACTGAGCAGAAAACGGATGGGTTGTTTCGGCAGGTCACTCATCCGAGGCCATGCCAGACGCGACCATCGCGAGTCAGCAAGTCTTCGGCGGCTTGCGGGCCATCGTCACCGGCAGCATAAGTCTGCACGCTCGCGTCCTGTTGCCAGGCATCGAGGAACGGTTGCACGGCGCGCCAGCCGTTCTCGATGTTGTCGGCGCGCTGAAACAGCGTCTGATCGCCGGTCAGGCAGTCGTAGATCAGGGTTTCGTAACCCGTCGACGGCTGCATCTCGAAGAAATCCTTGTAGGCAAACCCCAACTCGATATTGGCCATGTTCAGCGCCGGCCCCGGCCGTTTCGCCAGCAGGTCGAACCACATGCCTTCGTTCGGCTGGATCTGGATGCGCAGGTAAGTCGGCTGCAGTTCATCGACTTCGGTGTCACGGAACTGCGCGTAAGGCGCCGGTTTGAAGCAGATGACAATCTCGGTGTCGCGCACGCTCATGCGCTTGCCGGTGCGCAGATAGAACGGCACGCCGACCCAGCGCCAGTTGTCGATCATCACCTTCAGCGCCACGTAGGTTTCGGTGCTGCTGTCCGGCGCGACGTTGGGCTCCTGGCGATAGCCGTTCAAGGCTTTGCCGTCGACTTCGCCGGCGCTGTACTGGCCGCGAACCGAGTTGGCGCGCGCCTCTTCGGTCGTCCACGGACGAATCGCGCCAACCACTTTGGCCTTCTCGCCGCGCACCGCATCGGCGCCGAACGCCGCCGGCGGTTCCATGGCGACCATGGCCAGCAACTGGAACAGGTGATTGGGCACCATGTCGCGCAGCGCACCGGTGTGTTCGTAAAAACTGCCACGGGTTTCAACACCGACGGTTTCCGCCGCAGTGATCTGCACGTGGTCGATGTAATGGTTGTTCCAGAACGCTTCGAACAGGCTGTTGGAGAACCGGCTGACCAGAATGTTCTGCACGGTTTCCTTGCCCAGGTAATGGTCAATCCGATAGATCTGCTTCTCGGACATCACCTTGAGCAAACAGGCGTTGAGCGCTTCTGCGGTGTGCAGATCGGAGCCGAACGGCTTCTCGATCACCACCCTTCTGAACGCTTCTGGAGTTTCCTCCAGCAAACCGGCGCTGCCCAGTCGGCGCACCACTTCACTGAAGAAACGTGGCGCGGTGGCCAGATAGAACACCGCATTGCCAGTGCCGCTGTCGGCGATTTTCGCCGCCAGCGCGGAATAGGTGCTGTCGTCCAGAAAGTCGCCCTGGACGTAGCTGATACCTTTGGCGAGCTTGGCCCACAAGGCCGGATCAAGCATCTGATCGCCCTTGCCGACCTTCGCCGCCACTTCGGTACGGATAAAGTCTTCGAGCTTTTGCGCGAAGGCCTCATCGGTGATGGCGTTGTGGTCAACGCCGACGATCCGCAGATTCTCGTCAAGCAGGCCGTCGCGACTGAGGTTGTACAGCGCCGGCATCAGCAAGCGCTTGACCAGGTCGCCGTGGGCACCGAACAGGAACAACGTGGTCGGTGGAGCGGGTTCTGCCTTGGATTTCTTGCGGATCGTATGACTCATTTCTTCGGTGTCTCCACGTGGCCGCCGAAGCCGAAGCGTTGGGCCGAAAGAATCTTGTCGCCAAAGGTGCCCTGACCGCGTGAGCGGTAGCGCGAGAACAGCGAGTTCGACAGCACCGGTACCGGCACCGCTTGTTCCATGGCTGCTTCGATGGTCCATTGACCTTCGCCGCTGTCCGCTACCGAACCGGAGAAGCCGTCGAGTTTCGGATCGCTGGCCAGTGCATCAGCCGTCAGATCGAGCAACCACGAGGACACCACGCTGCCACGACGCCACACTTCGGCGATGTCGGCCACGTTCAGATCAAAACGCTGATCTTCCGGCAGGCGCTCGCTGGATTTGGTCTTGAGGATGTCGAAGCCCTCGGCGAACGCGGCCATCATGCCGTACTCGATGCCGTTGTGAATCATCTTCACGAAGTGCCCGGCGCCGGCAGGACCGGCATGGATGTAACCGTGTTCGGCACGGTGGTCATCGGACTTGCGATCCTTGGTGCGCGGGATGTCACCCATGCCCGGCGCCAGCGCAGCGAACAGCGGGTCGAGGCGCTGCACGGTTTGAGCGTCGCCGCCGATCATCATGCAATAGCCGCGCTCCAGGCCCCAGACGCCGCCCGAGGTGCCGACGTCGATGTAGTGCAGGCCCTTCTCGTTCAGGGTTTTGGCCCGGCGAATGTCATCCTTATAGTTGGTGTTGCCGCCGTCGATGATGGTGTCGCCGGCCTCCAACAGTGTGCTCAGGGTGTTGATGGTGTCTTCGGTCGGCGCGCCGGCCGGTAGCATGACCCAGACCGCACGCGGTTTGGCCAGACCGGCAACCAGTGCCGGCAAGTCGGCGACGCCCGTGGAGCCCTCGGCGACCAGGTTATCGATGAAAGCGGTATTGCGGTCGTAAACAACGGTGGTGTGACCGTTGAGCATCAGACGCCGCGCAATATTGCCGCCCATGCGGCCCAGTCCAATAATCCCGAGTTGCATGTGCTGATGCTCCTTACTACAAATAAATGTGTGTCATTGGTTATAGCCCAACGCGACTGATAGGAGGTTAGTCCAGAGCGTTGCGATGAAGTTTCCGGGCATTGTGCCCGATCCAGACTGATAACGCCCCGAAACGTGGCGAAGACACACCGACCATGAAAAATAAAAAAGTTCCATTCACCGGCAAAAGAAATCAAAATTGGCGCCGATAGTAAGTCACTGCCCCAAAAACGGGGATGGTTTACAGTTGAGACACGCCATTTGCGAGGTGAGCAATGGGCACAGTACACACAGCAATGCCGCCACAAACCCTGTACGTGACAATCCGTCGCGATGAATTGCGCCAGTTGAAAGACGAGCGCGACCAATTGAAACAGGAGCTGGCGCAGCTGCGCGCGCTGACTCAGGGCCCCGCGTCCAAACCGCGGCCGGTTGTCCTTCGCGCGCCCAACGCTTGATCCCCGCCTCTTTCGGGAACGGCCTGTGTCGTTCCCGACATGATTCACTTCCTGTTGTAACTCGCAACTAACAAAGTTTTCACATTGCCTTGCCCATACTCCGGCGCATTCTGGCCGGGCGTTCGCGTTCGGCCTCCGTTCGTCGGTTTCATGCTCTCGTTTCATGAAGCGTTCCGGCGGTGGTTGTGAAACAGAGCTGGAGTGCTGAATGGCATTGTTCAAACGCAGCAAAACGACTGCGACAGGTTTTGACTGGGCCGGTTTTCTCTGGCTGTTCGTTTTCTTCTGGTACTTCTCGGGTATTACCCAGCTGCTGATCCAGTTGACCGGCACTTCAGGCTTCACCGGTTTCCGTCAGGCGTTTGTGATGAGCGCCATCTGGCTGGCGCCGATGCTGCTGTTCCCCAAGCGCACGAAACTGATTGCCGCCGTGATCGGCGTGGTGCTGTGGGCCTGCTCGATGGCCAGCCTCGGTTACTTTTTCATCTATCAGCAAGAATTCTCGCAAAGCGTCATCTTCATCATGTTCGAGTCGAACATTTCTGAAGCGGGCGAGTACATGACCCAGTACTTTGCCTGGTGGATGGTGCCGGCGTTCCTTGCTCACACCTTGTTCGCCTACTTCCTGTGGACGCGTCTGCGCCCGGTGTACATGCCGCGTGGCCGTGCCTACGTGGCTGCCGCCGCGATCGTGATTGCAGTGGCTGGCTACCCGCTGATCAAGCAAACCATGCGCACCGGCAGCTTCACTGAAGGCTTCGAGAAGTTCGAAACCCGCATCGAGCCGGCCGTGCCGTGGCAGATGGCGGTGGCCTATCACCGCTACGTCAACACCCTGGCCGACATGCAGGACATGCTGCACAGCGCGAGCAAGATTCCGCCGCTGAAAAACCTGCAAGACGCGTCGGCCAATCAGCCAGCGACCCTGGTGCTGGTGATCGGCGAATCGACCAACCGTCAGCGCATGAGCCTCTACGGCTACCCGCGCAAGACCACGCCGGAACTGGACAAGCTCAAAGATCAGCTCGCGGTGTTCGACAACGTCATCACCCCACGTCCTTACACCATCGAAGCCTTGCAGCAAGTGCTGACCTTCGCTGATGAAGAGAATCCGGATCTGTACCTGTCGACGCCGTCGCTGGTCAGCATGATGAAACAGGCCGGTTATAAGACCTTCTGGATCACCAACCAGCAGACCATGACCAAGCGCAACACCATGCTCACGACCTTTTCCGAACAGGCCGACGAGCAGGTGTACCTGAACAACAACCGCAACCAGAACGCCGCGCAGTACGACGGCGACGTGATCGAGCCGTTCAACAAGGCCCTGACCGATCCGGCACCGCGCAAGTTGATCGTCGTGCATTTGCTCGGCACGCACATGAGCTACCAGTACCGTTATCCACCGAGCTTCGACAAGTTCCAGGATCGCACCGGCGTACCGGCCGGCGTGCGTGACGATCAGGTGCCGACCTACAACAGCTACGACAACGCCGTGTTGTACAACGACTTCGTGGTGTCGAGCCTGATCAAGGACTACGCCAAGTCCGATCCGAACGGCTTTTTGCTGTACCTCTCCGACCACGGTGAAGACGTGTTCGACTCGGTCGGCCACACCACGCTGGGCCGTAACGAGAACAAACCGACAGCGCCGATGTACACCATTCCGTTCATGGCGTGGGCATCGCCAAAGTGGCGTGAAAACCATGACTGGAACTTCGCCGCTGATCTAGATCGGCCGTACAGCAGTTCGCACCTGATTCACACCTGGGCGGATCTGGCCGGCTTGAGTTCCGATGAACTGGATCGCAGCAAGAGCCTGGTCAGTGACAGCTTCAAGCCGCGCCCGTTGTTGATCGGCAACCCGTATGAGAAGCAGCAACGTGCCTTGATCGACTTCAGCCTGATGAAGCCGAAAAAACCTGCAGAGGCACCACCCGAAGTGGCGCAACAGCATTAACGAAAAGGGGCCAAAAAGGCCCCTTTTTCATGCCCACCATTCCCCTGTAGGAGCTGCCGAAGGCTGCGATCTTTTGGTTTTTTTTAAAAGACAAGATCAAAAGATCGCAGCCTTCGGCAGCTCCTACAGGGTTTTGAAACATCTTCAAATAACAATATTTCTTGTTTGTTACTAAATCGCATCCGCCCTCTTCGTCTTTGAACCAAAGGATATTTCCCCTCGAAGACAAGGAGTCGGCTGCGATGTTCGCGCCCATCACCCGTTCCATGACCCTCACCCTCGGCCTCTGCGGTGCTGTACTGAGCCCTGACTTGCTGGCCGAAACAGACGTTGAAAAACAGCCAGAGCCTGCCTCTACAGCGCTCGAACTGGCGTCGACCAACGTTACCGCCCAAGGTTTGGGCACCACCACCGAAAACACCGATGCCTACACCACCGGCGCCATGAGTACCGCGACCCGGCTGAACCTGTCGATCAAGGAAACCCCGCAATCTGTGTCCGTGGTCACCCGTCAGCAAATGGACGATTTCAAACTCGGTACCTTGTCCGAAGCCATGAGCCAGACCACGGGTATCGTCGTGCAGCACAACGATTCGGATCGGGTCGGTTATTCGTCGCGCGGCTACTCGATCAACAATTTCCAGATCGACGGGATGCTCAACACCTTCGACCGGATGAAGACCGATGCCGACACCATTATCTACGACCGCATCGAAGTGGTACGCGGCGCTACCGGCCTGACCACGGGCGCTGGCGACCCTTCGGCGACGATCAACATGGTACGCAAACGCCCGACGGCTCAATTGCAGGCGCTGGCCGGGGTCAGCGGCGGCAGTTATGACGATTACTACAGCTACGTCGACGTTGGCGGCCCGCTGGCCTTCGATGGTCGTTTGCGCGGGCGCACGGTGCTGGCGTATCGCGACAGCCAGTCGTTCCGCGACAGTTACGCCCTGCAACGTGAAGTCGGCTACGGCATTCTCGAGGCGGATCTGACTGACTCCACCGTGTTGGCAGTGGGTTATGACTATCAGGACAAACAGGTTCAGGGCACCTCCTGGGGCACGCTGCCGTACTGGAATGCCGATGGCACCAAGGCCGGGCTCGGTCGTTCGACCAACATGGCGACGTCATGGAGTTCGTGGCCACTGCGCGATAAAACCGCGTTCGCCACGCTGGATCAGCAACTGGCCGGTGGCTGGCACCTGAAAGCCGCCTATACCCACCGCGACAGCGATGTCGACGGCAAGGTTTATTACGGCGGCACCGGGTTCCCGGAAGCCGATCGCAGCGGCATGTACGCCTACCGGGGCCATATGCTCGGCAACCAGAAAATGAATGTGTACGACTTCAATCTGTCCGGCCCGTACAGCCTGCTCGGCCGTGAGCACGAAATGATGCTCGGTTACGGCGAGGCGAATCACCGTTCGTATTCCCCGTCCATCGTCGCGGGTGCGGTGCCAGAGGGTTATGACAGCATTCTTGACTGGAAATACATGGGCGATATCGCCAAGTTCTCCGACACCGTTACCGGCCGCACCGGCTCGCGCAGCAGCACCCGCCAGAAGGCCGG
This sequence comes from Pseudomonas sp. NPDC088429, assembly GCF_044753305.1. Taxonomy (NCBI): domain Bacteria; kingdom Pseudomonadati; phylum Pseudomonadota; class Gammaproteobacteria; order Pseudomonadales; family Pseudomonadaceae; genus Pseudomonas; species Pseudomonas sp. NPDC088429. The sequence continues at coordinate 65,082 of NZ_JBIVMX010000001.1, forward strand.
CTACATCGCCACGCGCCTGAGCCTGACCGATGAACTGCACGCGGTGATCGGCAGCCGCTATGGCAGTTGGGAAGGCAAAAAGGACGATCGTTACTATGACGAGAACCTGCAACTGACCAGTGTCGACAGCACCACTCAGCGCCAGAACGACATCTGGACGCCGTACGCCGGTCTGCTCTACGACCTGACGCCGGAATACACCGTCTACGCCAGTTACACCGATATTTTCAAACCGCAGAGTTACCGCGACAGCAGCCGCAACTACCTGGATCCGGTGGTGGGCAGTAACTACGAAGTCGGTCTCAAGGGCAGTCTGCTGGAAGAACGCCTCAACGTCGCGACAGCGGTGTTCTGGAGCAAGCAGGACAACGTGGCCGAACTCGACGATTCGGTACCACCGGATCCGGCTAGCGGCGAAGAGTTTTATAAGTCTGGCGGCAAGGGCAACAAGGTCAACGGTTTCGAAGCGGAAGTGTCTGGCGAAGTGATGACGGGCTGGAACATGACGGCCGGTTACACCTATACCCACTCGGTTAACGGCGACAAACAGCGCACCAATACCAGTTCGCCGTTGAACATGCTGCGCGTATCGACGGCGTACCGATTGCCGGGTGATTGGCAGGCACTAACGGTGGGCGGTGCGGTGAATTGGCAGAGTGCGATGTTCGACTACGCTGATCGACCGGTCGGGCGTGAGGCGAATGGTGATTTCATTACAGAGAACACCAAGATTCATCAAGGTGCTTACACCGTGGTCAAGTTGATGTCGCGTTATCAATTCGATGAGCACGTGTCGGCGTCGCTGAACGTCGACAACCTGTTTGACGAGAAGTATTACGACAATGTCGGCTTCTACAACGGCGTGTTCTGGGGTGATCCGCGCACGGTGACGCTGAGTCTGGACTGGAAGCTTTAGTCTTAACGACACAAAACCAGTGGTGGGAGAAATACTGTGGTGAGGGGGGTTATCTGTGGTGAGGGGATTTATCCCCGATGGCCTGCGCAGCAGGCCCCCTTCTCTTTCAGATCAAAAGAGGGGCCGCTGCGCGCCCCATCGGGGATAAATCCCCTCGCCACAGATAAATCCCCTCGCCACAAGTATTAGGGTGTTAACCCCGAGTTAATTCCTGAAGAACACACTCGCTTTCGAGTTCTGCTTCATGGACGAACGGCTCCGACTTGTTCAGTAGGAGGCACCATGAAAACCACGACTGTAATGCTTGCCGGGCTGCTAGCCCTTGGCTCTGCCAGCGCTTTTGCCGAAGGGGGCGCCGAACGCATGCGCTACTACTTCAACAACTTTCCCGTTCACCACGCGCAAAGCGAACAGGTGAGCGACGCCAAGACCAAAGAACTGCGGGTTCCCGACGACCAGACGGCCCAAGTGACCGAGTCTTATCGCAACTGAATCACCGATGGACCTGCGTGGACTGTGCTCCGGTCACCGCAGATGACAGTTGGGCGCCCTGTTGGGGCGCCTTTTTTTATGCCTGCAAATCCTTGATCCAGAACAGCATGCGGCCGTGCTCCGGGTTAAACATCCCCGGGGCAAAACCGAATTTGCGGTAAGAGCCCTGGGCGATAGCGTTGCCTTCGAGCACTTCAAGGGTGATCTTGCAGCAGCCACGCTGGCGGGCGATGTCCTCGACCTTGCGCAGCATCTTCTGGCTTAAGCCGAGACCGCGAAACTTGTTCACCACCGCCACATCGTGAACGTTGACCAGCGGTCGGCAGGCGAACGTCGAAAAGCCTTCAAAGCAGTTCACCAAACCGGCCGGCTCACCGCCAACGAACGCCAGCACGCTGAACGCATGCGGTCGCCGGGCCAGCTCTTCCGGCAGGCGTTGCAGCAGCTCGGGGGCAATCGGATGACCGCCGCCCATGGGATCTTCTGCATAGTTGTTGAGTACCACGCCGATGGCCTCGGCATGTAGTGGATTGGTGTAACTGGCCTGAAGTACAAGAATTTCTGCGGAATCCATTTCCATCCCCAAACACACAACCCCGGCGCGCAAAGTGCGCACTGATAGGCTGCCTGACCTTAGCGCGAGCACGGTGTTGTCGACAAGATCAAAAGATCGCAGCCTTCGGCAGCTCCTACATTGATCCCATTCCCCTGTAGGAGCTGCCGAAGGCTGCGATATTTTGCTTTCGAAAAATCAATGCCCCCAAATCAGCTCTTCCGTCCAGCCGAGTTCGGCGAAGTCTTCAGCCCGCAACCTGGCCTCTCCCGCGCAGAAAAACTCGTCCAGTTGCGGCGGCTTCACCGAGGTATCAGTGAGCATTGCGTGCACCTGCCCACGATGATGAATCTGATGTTCAAACAGATGCGAAAGCATGCGCAAACGGCTGTCATGTTGCGGCGTGTCGCGGGCGATGGTGACGATTCGGCCCAGATCGGCATCGCGCATCTGCTCGCAATAGGCGATCAGCCGACGATCCACATGCGCCTGCTCCTCGCGCAGGGACGCAGCCTCGATAAACGGCTCGTCCTGATTGAAAAACACGTAACAATCCGGGTGCGGCTCGGCCCCGCGCAACTCGCGTTCCAGCGCGTCGACATAGAACCAGTCGCAAGTGAGGATGTGATTGAGGGTCAGGCGGATACTGGGGAAAAAACTGATGCGCGGCGCGGCGAGATCCGTGTCATCGAGCTGCGCCCAGGCCTTGGCCAGACGATGGTTGGCCCAGGCATTTTGATAGGCCATGGTCAGCAAATGATGGGACAGCGGCTGGGTCATGTTGGCGCCCTCTTCACTCACGCTTCGGCAAAGCGCTGCAATTGCATCTCCTGCAAACGGCTGAGGGTGCGACGGAACGGGAATTCCAGATAACCCTCGGTGTACAGCGCATCCATTGGCACTTGCGCCTCAATGTACAGCGGCACCTTGCGGTCGTAGCACTCGTCGACCAGGGCGATGAAGCGCCGTACACCGTCGTCATGCACCGACAACTGCGGCAACTCGCGATCCCCCGCCGCCACGCGCTCGGCGTTGTCCTCGGTGCCACGGGCAATACGCCCTTCGCGTTTCTGCGCGCTGAGGTTGGGCACCTCGCTCAACAGAATAGACTGATAGGCATCACACAGCGCGATGAAATCCATGGCGGCGAACGGTTGCTCGCAGAGATCGGCGTAGCGACACCAGAGCACCGTCGCACTGGCCTGCACCACGTTCAGCACGCGGTGGCCGACGGCAACGGGTTCGGCGCTGGCGGGTTGCCCGGCGTTCAGCGTTTGAAACACTTCGTCCAGCGCGCTGCCCTGCTCCGGCGTGGCGACGAAGTAACGCTGCAGCCCGGTGCCGGGGTGCAGACGATGGTCTTCGGCGCCGTTCACCGGCACCACCTGCATGTGCGCCTTGATCGAAGCGATTGCCGGCGTGAAGCGATCACGGTTGAAGCCATCGGCGTACAGATCATCCGGCGGCAGATTGGACGTGCAAACCACCACCACGCCTTCGTCGAACATCACCTGAAACAGCCGACCGAGAATGATCGCGTCACCAATGTCGTTGACGAACAGTTCGTCGAAACACAGCACCCGCACTTCGGTTGCCAGTTCTTTGGCCAGAACGCGTAACGGATCGGCCACGCCAGTCAACTGGAACGAACGCTGATGCACCCAGCCCATGAAGTGATGGAAATGTTGCCGCCGCGCCGGCACCCGCAGGCTCTGATAAAACTGATCCATCAGCCACGTTTTGCCCCGCCCGACCGGGCCCCACAAATAAACGCCAGTGACCGAACGGGCCCCGGCGTGCAGAGCTTCGTGGCATTTTTGCAACGCCCAGACGGCGTGCTCCTGAGCTTCATCCTGGATGAAGCCCTTGTGCTCGATGGCGTGTTGCCAGGCGCTGAGGGGGGAGTCGAAAGTCATGCGCGGGAGTATGCCACGACCGCCTTAAAAACGGACTCATCGCCGTTACCCAACCAGGCTTGAGAGCACCGCAAAACCCTGTAGGAGCCGAGCTTGCTCGCGAAGGCGGCGTATCAGTCGACGCATGAATTGACTGATCCACCGCCTTCGCGAGCAAGCTCGGCTCCTACAAATACGAGGGTACCGTTCAGCGGAGTGTGTCTTGACAGTGGAATATTACCAGCATCATATTGGCGCCATATTTCAACCGTAATCTTACTGAATCGGATCGGGAGCATTGCCATGCACTACAAGGTTTTTGGCCGTAAAACCGGCTTGCGCGTATCGGAACTGGCGCTGGGCGCCGGCAACTTCGGCACCGGTTGGGGGCATGGCGCAGAACGTGACGAAGCCAAACGCATGTTCGACGGATACCTCGAGGCCGGCGGTAATTTCATCGACACCGCCAATGGTTATCAGGGTGGGCAATCGGAGTCGATGCTCAGTGAGTTCATCGCCCCGGAACGCGATCGACTGGTCATCGCCACCAAATACAGCATGGGCACCACGCCGGCGGCCGGTATTTCCCACACCGGCAACAGCCGCAAAAACATGGTGCGCGCCGTCGAAGAAAGCCTGAAGCGCTTGAAGACCGATCACATTGATCTGTTCTGGGCGCACATCAGCGATGGCGTGACGCCGATGGAAGAGATCCTGCGCGGCTTCGACGATCTGGTGCGCGCCGGCAAGATTCACTACGCCGGTTTGTCGAACTTCCCGGCCTGACGCATCGCTCGCGCCGACGTGCTGGCAGAGGTGCGCGGGTTCGCGCCGATTGCTGCGATTCAAGTCGAGTACAGCCTCGCCGAACGCACCGCCGAACGGGAGTTACTGCCGATGGCCGAAGCCCTCGGACTGGCCGCAACACTCTGGTCGCCATTGGGCGGCGGCTTCCTCACCGGCAAGTATCGCGGCAACGATGACAACAACCGCGCGGCCAAACTCGGCATGCTGGTGCATGCGGAAAAAAGCGCGCGGGAAACGGCTTTGCTCGACACCTTGCTTGCGGTTGCCAGTGAGGTCGGCGTTAGCCCCACTCACGTCGCGATTGCCTGGCTGCGCGAAAAAGCCAAGCGCTCGACCACGGCGCTGATCCCGATTCTGGGTTCGCGTACCCGTGAACAACTGGATGCGACGTTGGGTGCGCTTGCGGTGCAACTGAGCGATGAACAACTGGCGCGGCTGGAGGGTGTGAGTAGCGTGCCGGCGGGCGTGCCGTTCGAGACGATTGCCAGTTCAGCACCCCGCTACACCGGGCCGGAGACGCTGGATCGGCCGATCATCCCAGTGGCCTGACACCCTCAACGCCACACACCCTTGTAGGAGCAGAGCTTGCTCGCGAAGGCGGTGGTTCAGTCAACTCATGCATCGACTGATACGCCGCTTTCGCGAGCAAGCTCTGCTCCTACACAGGCAATTGCGGTTATAGGTCGACTTTGTGTTTGGCGGCGTAGAGGCAAAGCATTTCCATGGCCAATGTGGCGGCGGCCAGTGAAGTGACTTCGGCGTGGTCGTAGGCCGGGGCCACTTCGACGACGTCCATGCCCACCAGATTGATCCCGCGCAAACCGCCAAGAATCTCCAGCGCCTGCACCGTGCTCAAACCGCCGCACACCGGCGTACCCGTGCCAGGCGCAAATGCCGGGTCGAGGCAGTCGATGTCGAACGTCAAATACACCGGGTTATCGCCCACCCTTGCGCGGATCGCTTCGACAATCGCCTCGCAACCGCGCCGATGCACTTGCCGCGCATCAAGCACCTGAAAACCCATGTTGTCGTCATTGGTGGTGCGCAAACCGATCTGCACCGAACGCGCCGGATCCACCAGACCTTCCTTCACGGCGTGCCAGAACATGGTGCCGTGATCGACGCGTTTGCCCTCCTCGTCCGGCCAGGTGTCGCTGTGCGCATCGAAGTGGATCAGCGACAGCGTGCCGTGCTTACGCGCATGGGCTTTAAGCAGCGGATAGCTGACGAAATGGTCGCCGCCGAAAGTGAGCATGGCCGCACCGGATTCAAGAATCTGCTCGGCGTGGGCCTCGATGCTTTCCGGGATGCTGTGCGGCGAGCCGTAATCGAAATCGCAGTCACCGTAATCGACCACTGCCAGATGATCGAACGGGTCGAACGTCCATGGCCAGTGGCGTTCCCAGGCAATCCCGGTCGACGCCGCACGAATCCCGCGCGGCCCGAAACGTGCGCCCGGGCGGTTGCTGGTGGCGGTGTCGAACGGCACACCGCTGACCGCCACATCAACACCGCGCAGGTCACGGCTGTAACGCCGGCGCATGAAACTGGTGATACCGGCGTAAGTGCTTTCGGCAGAGGTGCCATACAGGCTGTCGCGCGTCAGGGCTTGGTCGTTGAGCATCGGCACGTCCATCGGAGTGCTCCTTTTTTTATCGTTACTGGTGGCTACGGAAAGTGGTCCACAGACGCGTGCGCTGACGCATGTCCTTGAGGCTCATGCTGCGGTCGGCGTAAAGCAGCTCGCGCACATTGGCCGGCGGATAGATGTCCGGATCGTTGCGCACCGCTTCATCCACCAGCGGCGTCGCAGCCTGGTTGGCGGTGGCGAAAAACAGCGTGTTGGTCAGCTCGGCGACCGAGTCAGGCCGCAACATGAATTCGATGAACGCCCGCGCAGCTTCAGGGTGTGGCGCGTCTTTGGGGATGGCCAGGTTGTCTTGCCAGATCAACGTGCCCTCCTTGGGAATGCGGTAAGCGACTTCGAACGGCTTGTTGGCCCTGTGCGCCTGATCCGCCGCCATGCTCGCGTCACCGTTGTAGGTCAGCGCGAGACAGACCGTGCCGTTGGCCAGATCGCTGATCTGCCGACCCGTGGCGACGTAGAGCACGGACGGTTGCAGTTTTTGCAGCAGCGCTTCGGCGGCGGACAGATCAGTTTTGTCGGTGCTGTACGGATCTTTGCCGAGGTAATGCAGAGCGAGGCCGATGACTTCCTGCGGTGAATCAAGAATCGCGATGCCGCAGTCTTTGAGCTTGCTGGCGTACTCCGGTTTGAACAGTAGATCGAGGCTATTCAGCGGCACGTCCGGCAAGCGTTTTTTCACCGCTTCGACGTTCATGCCCAATCCGAGCGTGCCCCAGGTGTAAGGCACGGCGTAACGATTGCCGGGGTCGACGGCCGCCAGTTTCGTCAACAAATCCGCATCGAGGTTGGCGTAACCCTTGAGCCCTTCGTGAGGAATTTCCTTCAGCGCCCCCGCGGCTAATCCACGGGCCAGCACGCTGGACGACGGCACCACCACGTCATAACCGCTGCCGCCGGTGAGCAGTTTGGTCTCGAGCACTTCGGAGGTATCGAACGTGTCGTAACGCACGTGAATACCTGTTTCCTGCTCGAAGCGTTGCAGCGTCTGCGGCGGCACGTAATCGGCCCAACTGTAGAGGTTGAGCGTCTTGTCCTCGGCTTGAGCCATGCTGACAACGGTAAACAGCAACACGGGGAAACACAGCTTGAACATGGGAGCCATGACGCACACCTGACCGAGGGAAGTGGTTGCAGCGTGCGCTGTCGTATACATTAGAAAAATACCTGAATAGTTATCCTGACTTTATTGCGGAGTAATGTGATGCTCGGTCAGCTCCACGATGTCGATTTGCAGCTGTTGCGCCTGTTTGTCAGCGTGGTCGAGTGTGGCGGTTTCAGTGCGGCGCAGGGTGAGTTGGGGCTCAGCCAGTCGAGCATCAGCCAGCAAATGGCCAAGCTCGAAACCCGCCTCGGCTATCGTCTGTGCAGCCGTGGCAAGGGTGGTTTCGGCGTGACGCCCAAGGGCGAGCAACTGCTGATCGCCGCGCGCACGCTGTTTGAATCCATTGAAACCTTTCGCCATCAATCCAACGGCGTCGCCGGGCGTTTGATCGGTGAGGTGCGGCTGGGTATTTCTGAAGCCGTTGATCAATCGGTGCTGCAACGGGTGGCGCAAGCGATTCGGCGCTTTCGCGAGCGTGATGAATCGGTGCGCATCGAAGTGATCAGTGCGATGCCCGGCGAGATGGAGCGCTTGTTGTTGCGGCAGCGGCTGGATCTGGCGATCGGTTATTTTTCGCAGGTGCAAAGTGCGTTCGACTATCACGAGTTGTTCAGCGAAACCCAGCATTTGTATTGCGCGGCGGGGCATCCGCTGTTCACCGATGATGCGCCCAGCGATGCGGCGCTGGCGGCGTGCGATCGGGTCGATCATCCGTACCGGTTTCTGCGCAGTGACGAGCCGTTTCAGGGCAAGGTGTGTTCGGCGCGATCTGAGCAGGTTGAAGGCACATTGGCGTTTATTTTGTCGGGCAAGCATGTGGGGTATTTGCCGGATCACTACGCGCGGGGTTTGCAGGACAAGGGTTTATTGCGACCGGTGCGTGAAGGTGAGTTGAGTTTCGATGTGGCGTTTCACCTGGCGCGGCACCGGGCGCAAGTACCGGGGGATGCGCAGAAAGCCTTCGAAGAAGACTTATTGGCTGCCTTCAACCCCCTGTAGGAGCTGCCGAAGGCTGCGATCTTTTGACTTTGCCATTCAAGATCAAAAGATCGCAGCCTCGTTTCACTCGACAGCTCCTACAGGGATTTGGCTACAACACCCAATAAAACCTGACCTTTCAGGCAATTTTTGCTCGTTGCCCTCGCCGCGCTCTTGCGGCATCCTGCGCCTCCATTTTCTGACCCGGCCCCGCCTCGCGGCGCATAAATCACCATGACCGCCTCTGAAAAAGCCCCGCGCAACAACGACTTGATCTACGGTCTCAACGACCGTCCGCACCTCACCGCCACCGTGTTCGCCGCGCTGCAACACGTGCTGGCGAGCTTCGTCGGCATCATCACGCCGACGCTGATCATGGGCGGCGCCCTCGGTCTGCAAAGCGAAATTCCCTACCTGATCAGCATGGCGCTGTTCGTCTCCGGCCTCGGCACGTTCGTCCAGGCCAAGCGTTTCGGCCCGGTCGGTTCCGGATTGTTGTGCCTGCAAGGCACCAGTTTCTCGTTTATCAGCGTGATTCTCAGTGCCGGTTTCATGGTCAAGGCGCGCGGCGGCGGCACCGATGAAATCCTCTCGACGATCTTCGGCGTGTGCTTCTTCGCCGCGTTCATCGAGGTCGCGCTCAGCCAGTTCATCGGCAAATTGCGCATGTTGATCACCCCGGTGGTCACCGGCACCATCATCACCTTGATGGGCCTGTCGTTGATCAAAGTGGCGATGACCGACATTGCCGGCGGTTTCGGCGCGGCGGATCTGGGCGCGTCCAGCCATCTGTTTCTGGCCGCACTGGTGATCGGCACCATCGTCGTGTTGAACCGCGTTGACGTGCCGTTCCTGCGCCTCGGCGCGATCGTTATCGGCCTGACCCTCGGTTACTTCGTTGCATGGCTGATGGGCACCGTCGACTTCGCTTCGATGCCAGAAGTGCCGCTGGTCAGCGTGCCGGTGCCGTTCAAGTACGGTTTCAATTTCGACTGGGTCGCGTTCGTGCCGATCGCGGTGATTTTCCTGGTGTCGCCGCTCGAAGCTGCAGGCGACTTGACCGCCAACTCGATGATCTCGCGCCAACCGGTCAAAGGCCCGCTGTACATCCGCCGGATCAAGTCCGGCCTGCTCGCCGATGGCCTCAACTCGGCCATGGCGGCGGTGTTCAACAGCATGCCGATGGTGACCTTCGCGCAGAACAACGGCGTGATCCAGCTCACCGGTGTGGCAAGTCGTTATGTCGCCTTCTTTATCGCTGGTCTGCTGGTACTGCTCGGACTGTTCCCGATGATCGGTGCGGTGCTGCAACTGATGCCGAAACCGGTGCTCGGCGGCGCTGAGCTGGTGATGTTCGGCACCGTCGCGGTGGCCGGGATCAAGATCCTCGCCGAAGCCGGCCTGCACCGTCGCAACATGCTCATCGTGGCGATTTCCCTCGGCATGGGCCTGGGCATCGCTGCTGTACCAGAGGTGCTGCGCGAACTGCCGCAAGCGCTGCGCAACATCTTCGAATCGCCAATCACCGTCGGTGCGTTGTGCGCTATCGTGCTGAACGTCTTCCTGCCGGAAGAATTCATCGAGCTGGAAGAAGACGATTTCGACCCGGAAGCTTCTATTCTTCAGGTCATGGAAAACCCGGACATGCCGTCCAAAGCTGAACCTGGCCAACCGGCGGCTGTCGCACAGTTGAACCGCTGACGTCCGGCCTTTAACAGAAAGGGCTGCACCGGCAACGGTTCAGCCCTTTTTTGTTGAGAGACCGTTTATGCGCCGCGTCCACGCCGTCATTCTGTCGTTACTGTTGCTGTCCCTCAGTGCCTGCGCGCTGTTTCCCAACCGAGATCCGGTAAACATCAACGTGGTCGGCCTCGAACCGTTGCCGAGCCAGGATCTGGAAGTGCGCTTCGCGATCAAGATCCGCGTGCAGAACCCCAACGAAACCGCCATCGACTACAACGGCATCGCCCTCGATCTGGAAGTCAACGGCCATTCGCTGGCCTCGGGCGTGAGCGATCAGAGCGGCACGATTCCGCGCTTCTCCGAAACCATCGTCAGCGTGCCGGTGAGCATTTCCGCGTTCTCGGTACTGCGCCAAACCCTCGGCCTCAGTCAGACGCAAACCCTCGACAATCTGCCGTACGTGCTGCGCGGCAAACTCGCCGGCGGCTTGTTCGGCACCATGCGTTTTGTCGACAGCGGCAAGCTGAGTTTGCCAAAAGCCACTGCCGCGACCTGGTAAAGATGGGTTAGCCTTGGGCGTTCATTGGAAATGCTCAAGGAGGCGGCACGATTATGGAAGAGATACCGACGTTGTACACCGAACGGCTGATCCTGCGCCCGCTGGAACTGGCCGACGCTGATGCCGTGCAGCAGCGATTTGCGCACTGGGAAGTGGTGCGTTACCTGAACGCCCTCGTCCCTTGGCCCTACCCCGCCGACGGCGCCCTCACCTACCTGCGCGACATTGCACTGCCGGCGATGGCCGCTGGCAAGGAGTGGCATTGGTCGCTGCGGCTGAAATCGGCACCTGAACAATTGATCGGCAACATCAGCCTGATGGATGAGCAGGACAACAACCGTGGGCTCTGGCTCGCGCCGGCATGGCACGGTCAAGGCCTGATGACCGAAGCCTGCGCCGCCGTCACCGATTATTGGTTCGAAACCCTTGATCGCCCGATCCTGCGGGTGCCGAAAGCAGCGCCTAATATCGCCTCGCGCCGGCTCTCCGAACGCAGCGGCATGCGCCTGATTGGCAGCGATGAAGGTAACTTCGTCAGCGGCCGCTGGCCCCGGGATCTTTGGGAAATCAGCCGCGAAGAATGGCTGAGTCAACGCTGAGGAGCTCCCCATGCTTATTGTGTTCAGCGGTTTGCCCGGCACCGGCAAAACGACCCTCGCCAAATCTGTCGCGACGCGGTTAAAAGCCACGTACCTGAGGATTGATACGATTGAACAAGCTATCCGTAACGCCGATGTTCTCGCAGGCGATGTCGGCCGCAGTGGTTATTTTGTTGCGCTTGAACTGGCGCTGGGCAATCTTCGACCGGGTCACACTGTCATCGTCGACTGCGTCAATCCTGTGGCTGAAAGCAGACAAGCGTGGGCCGATGTTGCCGCCCGTGCTAACGCTGCGCTGCTGAATATCGAAGTGATCTGCTCAGACCTGCAAGAGCACCGTCGGCGCGTTGAACAGCGGCAGTCAGATGTTCCGGGGTTGATCCCACCCTCGTGGCAATCGGTGCTTGATCATGACTATGAACCCTGGTCGCCGGCACCGCTCACGGTTGATACGGCGCAACTGAGCATCGATCAAGCCGTCGAACTCATCTTGCTCAACGGGGCTGTGCAAGGTGTGTCTCCCGATTAGCGAAGTTCGTGCAGACGTGTGGTATTAATTCATAAATTTCCAGCAAGGCTGCTTGTTCATGAATCACCGCAATGTGCGCATCGTCGCCCAGCATCTGCTCTCGGACAACTGGTACATCCTGAAGAAAATCGATTTCGAACTGCAACGCCGTGACGGCAGTTGGCAGGCACTCACCCGCGAGGTCTACGATCGCGGCAATGGTGCCACGATCGGTCTCTATAATTTGGCTAAGCGCACCGTCATTCTCATCCGTCAGTTCCGCATCCCGACGTTCGTCAACGGCCATGACGGCTACCTGATCGAAACCGCTGCCGGTTTGCTGGATGACGCCAGCCCTGAAGAGCGCGTGCGCCTTGAAGCCGAAGAAGAAACCGGCTATCGCGTGCAATCGGTGCGCAAGGTCTACGAAGCGTTCATGAGCCCCGGCTCGGTGACTGAACGCCTGCATTTTTTTGTCGGTGAGTATCAGCCGCAGGATCGCATCAGCGATGGCGGTGGTCTGGCCGAGGAAGGCGAAGACATCGAGGTACTGGAGTTGCCGTTTGCCGAAGCACTGGCGATGGTTGATGACGGGCGGATTATGGATGGCAAGACCATCATGCTTTTGCAGTACCTCAAGCAAGTGATGCCGACGTCGCTGGCACGGACGATTGTGGTGTGTGGTTCAGATGATCGGGTAGCGCTGGCCACTGGTAGCAAGTTGCTGCAGGCCGGGCATTTTCCGTTGGTGGCGTCGACAGGCTTGGGTGGCGAGGTTTATCGCAACTATGCGAAGACGCTGTTGCAGCGCTGCGATGGGGTTTTGCATGTTGGTGGTACCTCCGGGAGCGCCGATCTGATCGAAGAACTGGCTGTGCAACTGGGGCTGCCGATTTATCGCGCCCTCGACGAGATACTGGTTGGTAAACGGTAGGTTTGGGGTGGCGCGGCCGGCCTCTTCGCGAGCAAGCTCGCTCCCACAGGGATTCTGCGTCAAACGCGGATTTTGAGCCGACACAGAACCCATGTGGGAGCGGACTTGCTCGCGAAGGGGCCCGCCCGTTCATCCTCACAACATCTGAAAACGCTCCACTCAAGGAAGACACCATTGAAAAAAGCTCTGGGCACCCTGCTGAGTAACCGTATTAATGGCCCAACCCTTTAACGAAACGCGCAGCAGTGCCTGGTCGGTGTTTGTAATCTTCTTGCGCCTCGGCTTGACCTCATTCGGGGGCCCCATCGCGCATTTGGGTTACTTCCACCATGAGTTCGTCACAAAACGACACTGGCTGAGCGAACGCAGTTATGCCGATCTGGTAGCGCTCTGCCAGTTTCTGCCCGGACCGGCCAGCAGTCAGGTGGGCATCGCATTGGGCATGTCCCGCGCTGGCTATCGCGGAGCGCTGGCGGCGTGGGCCGGCTTCACGTTGCCGTCGGCCGCTCTACTGATTTTGTTCGCCTTGGGTGTTTCCCGTTACGGCGATGCGCTTGGGCCCGGCGCCCTTCACGGCCTCAAAGTGGTCGCTGTCGCGGTCGTTGCCCAAGCCGTCTGGGGCATGGCGAAAAACCTCTGCACTGATCTCACGCGCATCGCTCTCATGGTTATTGCTGCGTGTGGCGCCCTGCTTGAACCGTCTGCGTGGGGACAGGTCAGCGTGATCGTCATTGCCGGACTTGCCGGTGTGATGCTGTGCAAACCCGGGCCAAGCGATGCGCACGATTTACTGCCAATTCCGATCAGCCGCAAGTCCGGCGCAATCTGGCTGTCGCTGTTTTTTGCACTGCTGCTGGGCCTGCCACTGTTAGCCGGACTGACCGCTGACAGAAGCGTGGCAATGATCGACGCCTTCTACCGCACAGGCTCTCTGGTATTCGGCGGCGGGCATGTGGTTTTGCCGCTACTGCAAGCCGAGGTGGTGCCGCCCGGCTGGGTCAGTAATGAAACCTTTCTTGCCGGTTATGGGGCTGCTCAGGCGGTTCCAGGCCCATTGTTTACGTTCGCAGCGTTTCTGGGAGCGTCGATGAACCAGACACCTTCCGGCTGGACAGGCGGCCTGCTTTGCTTGCTGGCGATCTTCGCCCCGTCCTTTTTATTGATCGCGGGGGTTTTGCCTTTTTGGGAGCGCTTGCGACGCAGCGTGCGCACGCGGGCTGCGCTTGCCGGGATCAATGCGGCCGTGGTCGGCTTGCTGTTGACGGCGCTGTACGACCCCGTCTGGACGAACGCCATTTTCACGCTTGAAGACTTCGGGCTAGCGCTGGCAGCCCTGATCGCGTTGATGTTTTGGCGGCTTCCCGCGTGGCTGGTCGTGATCGGCAGCGGTGTTGTCGGTGGGATGATGAACACCGCTTTGTGAGCGCCGTCGAAAGACCGGAAAACTAATCCGTGCCTTTTTCCTTGGAATCCGCCAACCCGCCCTCATAACTACCCAGACACCAATGCCCTCAAGAGGAAGCACTGACATGACCACTCAAACCGAAACTGCCCTTCTCGCCGGCGGCTGCTTCTGGGGCATGCAGGATCTGCTGCGGCGTTATCCGGGCGTGTTGCAAACGCGGGTCGGTTACACCGGCGGCGACGTGCCGAACGCCACTTACCGCAATCACGGCAACCACGCCGAAGCCATCGAGATCGTCTTCGATCCGGCGGTGATCAGCTATCGGCAGATTCTTGAATTCTTCTTCCAGATCCACGACCCAAGCACGCCGAACCGTCAGGGTAACGACCTCGGCCCGAGCTATCGTTCGGCGATCTATTACCTCAGCGAAGCACAACGCGACACTGCCGAAGACACCGCGGCCGACGTCGACGCATCTAAACTGTGGCCGGGCCGCGTCGTTACTGAAATCGAACCGGCGGGGCCATTCTGGGAGGCGGAACCTGAGCATCAGGATTACCTCGAACGTATCCCGAATGGCTACACCTGCCACTTCATCCGGCCGAACTGGAAACTGCCAAAGCGCGCCTGAGGGTCAGCGCAACGGGCATCTCCATTAGGCGCCACACTGCGTCGGGGTCGAAATCAGTCATCGGTAAATGACGGCTTCCGACCCTGATGCAGTCTTAAAGTGGCAAAATCGCCGCATATTTATCGTTTCGGAAACCACCATGCTTCGCGCTTTTGAAAAAAGACTCGACCCCTTCCCCCCAGACGAAGTACCGCCACCACCCGCAGGTCTGGCGCGGTTCCTTTGGGCCTGCACTCGCGGCGCGCGCGGCTATATCCTGCTGTTCGCGCTGCTCAGTGCCGGGGTATCGATCTACGAAGCGTGGCTTTTTTCGTTCCTCGGTCAGGTCGTCGATCTGCTCTCGACCTGGAAGGCTGGTGGCGAAGCCGGTGCGCAGGAAACCCGCGTGTTGTGGGGCATGGGCATCGTCATGGTGGCGAGCATCGGCCTGGTCGCGCTGCGCACGATGGTGCAGCACCAGATTCTGGCGATCAATTTGCCGCTGCGCCTGCGTTGGGATTTCCACCGGCTGATGCTGCGGCAGAGCCTTTCGTTCTTTTCCGATGAGTTCTCCGGCCGGGTCACCACCAAGGTGATGCAGACCGCGTTGGCCGTGCGTGACGTGCTGTTCACCCTGATCGAAATTCTTCCCGGCATCGGCGTGTATTTCATCGCGATCATCGCGCTGGCCGGCGGGTTTGCATTGAAACTGATGCTGCCGTTCGTTGGCTGGATCGCGTTGTTTGGCCTGGCCATGGTCTATTTCGTCCCGCGTCTGGGCAAAGTCGGCCAGGAACAGGCACATGCACGCTCGTCGATGACCGGCCGTATTTCCGATGCCTACACCAACATCACCACGGTAAAACTGTTCTCCCACTCCAACCGTGAAGCGCACTTCGCGCGCGCGGCGATGGAAGATTTCAAACAGACCGGTTTTCGTCAGATGCGCCTGGTCAGCCAGTTCGAGATCGTCAACCAGGCATTGGTCGTCGGCCTGATCATGAGCGCCGGCGGCTATGCGCTGTGGTTGTGGCACTTGGGCGAAATCGGCACCGGTGCCGTGGCGGCGATCATCGCCATGGCCTTGCGCATCAACGGCATGTCGCACTGGATCATGTGGCAGATGACCGCGTTGTTCGAAAGCATCGGCACCGTGCAGGACGGCATGGCCACTTTCACGCGCAGCCCGAAAGTGCAGGATGCGCCGGACGCGAAGGGTTTGGTCACCTCCGGCGGCGCGGTCACGTTCGACAACGTCAGCTTCAACTACAACGGCGAACGCCAAGTGCTCGATGGCCTGAGCCTAAACATTCGTCCGGGCGAAAAAATCGGTCTGGTCGGTCGCTCCGGCGCCGGTAAATCCACGCTGATCAACTTGCTGCTGCGCTTCTATGATGTCGACAAAGGCCAGATCCGCATTGATGGCCAAGACATCGCGCACGTCACCCAGGACAGCCTGCGCAGCGCCATCGGCATGGTCACGCAAGACACATCCCTGCTGCACCGCTCGATTCGCGACAACATCGCCTATGGCCGCCCCGATGCCACCGACGCGCAAGTGCGCACTGCCGCCGCCAACGCGCAGGCCGATGAGTTCATCAGTCAACTGAGCGATCGCCAGGGTCACAGCGGCTACGACACCTTGGTCGGTGAGCGCGGCATCAAGCTGTCTGGCGGCCAGCGTCAACGCGTGGCGATTGCCCGCGTGATGCTCAAAAACGCGCCGATCCTGCTCCTCGACGAAGCCACCAGCGCGCTGGACTCGGAAGTCGAAGTGGCCATTCAGGAAAGCCTCGACAAAATGATGGAAGGCAAAACCGTCATCGCCATTGCCCACCGACTGTCGACCATTGCGGCGATGGATCGACTGATCGTCATGGACGACGGGCGCATCATCGAACAAGGCACCCACACCGAACTGCTGGCCAAAAACGGCATCTATGCGCGGCTTTGGCACCATCAGAGCGGCGGGTTCCTCGGTGAGGATCAAGGGATTGCCGAGGCGATGGATCAGGACTAAGCGTGAATGGCCCGTAGCCGACAAACGCTACGGGCCACTGTAATGAATGAGCAACGCGATAAACGCCACGAATGGCGCGATCAGAATCACCCCGCCCACCGCCACCGCCCAGCCCCACGCAAATCCACTCTCGCCCTTGAAGCGGCCACCGCTGAGCAATCTCAGCACAAACACGCCGATGCGGTGAGCTATCAAATCCAGGATGAAGTCCATTTTATCCTCGCCAAAATTCGCTGCTGCGCTGAGCGTAGCTGACCCGCCAGTGCTTGAACCGCAGACAATTCCAAACTTTTCGCCGCGCCAGGCGTCTTCTCTCTAACACGGCCAACTCGGCCCTCCTCCCCTAACCAGCTGATCACAGCTAAGGACTGGCGATGACTCTGTTCATTTTTCTTCTGGCCTGCGCGGCGGCGGCAACCACCGGCGTGATTTTCAAACCGGGCGAATGGTATGCGTCGCTGAACAAACCGCGTTTCACCCCGCCCAACTGGGCATTTCCGCTGGCCTGGACGGTGATTTATCTGTTGCTGGCCTGGGCCGGTTATCGCTTGACGCTGATTCCTGGCAGTCAGGTGGTTTTGGCGTTGTGGGCGGCGCAGATTGCCTTGAATACGCTGTGGACGCCGGTGTTCTTCGGCGCGCATCAAGTGTTGGCCGCGATGGTGATTCTGGCGTTGCTGTGGCTGGTGGTGGCGGCAATGGTGGTGATGGCGTTGCGGCTGGATGTGATCACTGGGTTGATCCTGTTTCCGTACCTCGTGTGGTTGTGCGTGGCGGCGGCGCTGAATTTCTCCATTCTGCGTAATAACCGTTGATGGGCGGGTTCAGGTCGACGCGGAAAGCACCGTGGCCGCAGGGCGAGCGGGAGTTGGCGGAGGTGCGCGCCTTCAATAAAAAACTCGCCTGGTTGCCGCGTTTTCGCATTCGTAATCGATTCACGCCGCGGCTGATTCAGGCGTTGTTGCGGGTCAGTCAGGTGGGTGGCGGCGCGAAGCAATTGCGTCAGCACGGCCTGACGGCTGAGCGAAGAATGATTAGCAGTGGCAGCGGCGCGGTGCCGGTTCGGATCATCCGCCCCAAAGGCCAGCCGAAAGGTGTGGTGCTGGATTTTCATGGCGGCGGTTGGGTCATCGGCAACGCGCAGATGAACGACAACTTCAACATCGCCATGGTCAACACCTGCGACGTCGCGGTGGTGTCGGTCGATTATCGTCTGGCCGTGTCGACGCCGATTGAAGGCCTGCTCGAGGATTGTCTAAACGCCGCGCGCTGGTTGCTCAATGAGGACGAGTTTGCCGACCTGCCGGTTATCGTCGTCGGCGAATCGGCGGGCGGTCATCTGGCGGCAGCGACTTTGCTGGCACTGAAACAGTCACCGCCATTGCTGCAACGAATCTGCGGGGCGCTGTTGTACTACGGCGTTTACGACCTGACGGGAACGCCGAGTGTGCGCAATGCGCGGGCAGATACGCTGGTGCTGGACGGGCCGGGGATGGTTGAAGCGCTGCGCATGCTGACGCCGGACATGACCGATGAACAACGGCGTCAGCCGCCACTTTCACCGCTCTATGGCGATTTCAGCGGCATGCCGCCGGCGTTGCTGTTTGCCGGTGAACTGGATCCTCTGCGTGACGACACGCTCGACATCGCTGAACGCTGGATCAAATCGGCGCCGGTCGAGGTGTACCTGCTGCCATCCTCGCCGCACGGTTTCATTCACTTTCCGACAGCGTTTGCGCAGAGTGTGCTGGCGTACAGTCGTGAGTGGATCACGGCGCGGATCGCGGACAGCGCCGCCAATGTAGAGGGCATCGCCAACCATCCCGCGACTCAAAGGACAACACAGTAACGGTGGTGAGGGAGTCTGCTCCCTCACCACATGACGAGCCTTAAGTGCCGCTTTTAACTTTGCTCCACACCCGCGTACGCACCCGTTCAATCTTCAGCGGCAATGGCTGCGAAGGAAAAAGCGTCGCCAGTGTCGCGGCCGGCGGATAGATGTCCGGATTGTTCCGCAGGTTCTCATTGACGAAGGCCAGCGCCGTTTTGTTGCCATTCGGATAGCTCAGGTAGTTCGTGCTTTTCGCGATGACCTCGGGGCGCAGCATGTAATTGATGAATTGCATGCCCTGCTCCGGGTGAGGCGCGTCTTTGAGCAGGACGAGGTTTTCAATCCACACCGACGAGCCTTCGCGCGGAATGCGATAGGCCAGTTGTCGGCCATTCTTCGCCCGCTCGGCGCTGGTTTTCGCGTCGTACACGCCGCCCGACCAGGCGACCACCGCGCAGATGTTGCCGTTGGCCAGATCGGTGATGAAGCGTGACGAGTCGAAATAGGTGATGTACGGGCGGATCTTCAGCAGCAGCGCTTCGGCTTTTTCGTAGTCGGCGGGGTTGGTGCTGTCCGGCGGCAGGCCGAGGTAGTGCAAGGTGATCGGGATGATCTCGCTCGGCGAGTCGAGCATCGCCACGCCGCACTGGCTGAGCTTCTTGATGTTTTCTTCCTTGAAGATCAGATCCCAGGAATCCGCTGGCGTCTCGTCGCCGAAGATTTTCTTTACCTGATCGACGTCATAACCAATCCCCGTGGTGCCCCACAGATACGGGATCGAGTAGCGGTTGCCGGGATCGTTTTGCGCGACTTTGGCGAGAATGTCCGGATCAAGGTTCGTGCGATTGCTCAACTGGCTGTTGTCGAGTTCCTTCAAGACGCCGGCCTTGATCAGGTTGGGCAACGCGCTGTTGGTCACCACAGCGACGTCGTAGCCGCTGCGGCCGACCATCAATTTGCTCTGCATGACGTCGGCGCTGTCGAAGGTGTCGAGCAGCATCGGTGTGCCGGTTTCTTTCTCGAAGTCTTTTGGCGCTTCCGGCGCGATAAAGTCGTACCAGTTGTAGAAGTTCACCGTGGGGCCCTGCGCCGAACTGACGGCCGCCACCAAGCCGCAAACGGTGAACACGCCAAGGTGCAGCAAACGCTTGAGTTTCATAGGAGCTCCTGGGGAATCGGCCAGCGCTTGGCCGTTCGCCGCGACATTGTTGTTATGGATAGCGCAAGGTTCAGGGGATCAGCAGCTCGCGGCGACCGTCCGGGTGTTCGGTGATGTCAGCGGCGAGCTTCAAACGTTTCTCGGCGCGATAGTCGTAGAGCGCGCGGGCCGTGGCGATGCGCGTCATGTCCAGTTCGATGACATGCCGGCATTCCTCCGCGCCAGCTTCGAACAGACGCTGGCCGAACGGATCGACGACGGTGCTGCCGCCGGCAAACACTTCGCCAACGCCATCGCCGACGCGATTGACCATGGCGGCGAACAGCTGATTTTCCTGAGCTCGGGCGGCCACGGCGGTGTGGTGAACGTGGCCGTAAGGCTGCATGTTGCCGTCGGTGATCAGGATCAGTTCGGCGCCGAGCGCGGCCAGTGCGCAGGCGCTTTCCGGGAACTCGATGTCGTAGCAAATCAACAACCCGATGCGCACGCCCCGCCATTGCACGGTGGCGAAGCGGTCGCCGGGCAACACCAGTTCAGGCTCGCCAACCCATAGATGGGTTTTGCGATAACTCAGGGCAATGCCTTCTGGGGTGATGAACAGCGTCGTATTGTAGAGGCGCTCGCCGTCGCGTTCGATCAGGCCAACCACCACCGCGATATCGCGTTCGCGGGCGGCGGTGCAAATTGTCTTCACGTTTGGCCCGCTGAGGTTTTCAGCGAGTTGGGCAATGTTGTCATGGCCAAGAAAACCGGTGAGGTACGCCTCGGGAAACACCACGATGTCGGTGCCCGGCTGGCAATCGGCGATCGTTTGCAGAATGCGTTGCAGATTGTGCGCGACGTCGCCATCGCGTCCTGCCAGCTGTACGAGTTCTAGTTTCATTGTCAGACCTTTCGGAAAATAGCGTCCTGGCCAGGAAGCAAGGCTTTGTCAAAGGTGCGACCAGTATGCGGATCGTGGCGAAACTTCCTATCACGCTGAGGGAGTACCCCCAAAGGGTTAGATGCCGATCCATGTAGGAGCTGCCGAAGGCTACGATCTTTTGATTCACCCAACACCCGGCTATGATCCGACGTGCCCCTCTGCCAAGAATCAGCCCCTATGCCCGCCACAGAAACCCGCCCTACCCCAGCGCCCTTGCTGCAACCCGGTGAAACCGTGGTGCTGTTCGATGGCGTGTGCAAACTGTGCAACGGCTGGGCGCGTTTCTTGATTCGTCATGATCAGCAACGCCGCGTGCGGCTGGCGGCGGTGCAATCGCCCGAGGGTCAGGCGCTGCTGGCGTGGGCGGGGTTGCCGATTGATCAGTTCGACACGATGGCAGTGATTCGTGACCGGCACTACTGGGAGCGTTCGGAGGCGTTTTTCGAAGTCATCAGCCAATTGCCCGGGCGCTGGCAACCGCTAAGGCTGTTGCGCATCTTCCCGCGTGTGTTGCGCGATTGGGCCTACGACCGTGTCGCGCTGAATCGCTATCGACTGTTCGGCAAGTACGACACCTGCCTGTTGCCCAGTGCCGATCACGAACGGCGTTTCCTCAAAGCCTTCAACGCAGGCGTAACCCACCGCATCGCGTTATCGAAGGATATTCAAAAGCCTTATTAACCCGCACAAACCTTGGTTTCTGCCGCTGAGCCGCTATACCCAGTGACTCATGTGACGACAAGGATCAATACCATGGAAGATTTCACCGCCAGCAACCCCGATTACGACAAGCACGTGCCCGCCGCTGTGCTCAGCATGCCGGCGGCAAAACTGCTGGGTTTTCACTTCAATTACCTGAAACCGGGTCACTGTGAAATCGAGCAGCCGACGCGCAAAGAACTCACTCAGCACAACGGCTTTTTCCAGGGCGGAATCATTGGAGCGCTGGCAGACTTTGCCGGTGGTTCGGCGGCGGGCACATTGCTGCCGCCGGGCTGGATCAACATGACCACGGATTTCACAGTGAAATTGATCGCACCGGCCGACGGTGAAAAGTTGCTCGCCCGAGGGCGGGTGATCAATGCGTCGAACAACACCACCGTGGCGGCGGCTGATCTGTTTGCCGTCAAGGATGGCAAGGAAACGCTTTGCGCCACGGCGCTGGTGACCATGCGCAATCTGCCGTACAAGGGCTGATCACAGCGCCCGCGCCGCCAGATGCGGTCTAGGTTCGGTACCTCTGTGGCAGGTCTACCGCTTTCGCGAGCAAGCTCAGCTCCTACAGTTTTGTGGTGTAGCCGGATTTTGTGAACGACGCAGCATCCTGTGGGAGCCGGGCTTGCCCGCGATGACGGCGGCAGGCTCGACACCTCCGTGGCAGACACACCGCTTTCGCGAGCAAGCTCAGCTCCTATCGTTATGTGGTGGAGCCGGACTTTGTGTACGACGCAGCACCCTGTGGGAGCCGGGCTTGCCCGCGAAGACGGAGGCAGGCTCGACACCTCCGTGGCAGACACACCGCTTTCGCGAGCAAGCTCAGCTCCTACCGTTATGTGGTGGAGCCGGACTTTGTGTACGACGCAGCCCCCTGTGGGCGCCGGGCTTGCCCGCGATGACGGCGGCAGGCTCGACACCTCCGTGGCAGACACACCGCTTTCGCGAGCAAGCTCGGCTCCTACAGTTTTGTGAAGCAGCCCGACTTTGCGTACGACGCAGGATCCTGTGGGAGCCGGGCTTGCCCGCGATAACGGCGGCAGGCTCGACACCTCCGTAGCAGACACACCGCTTTCGCGAGCAAGCTCAGCTCCTACAGTTATGTGGTGTAGGCGGATTTTGTGTACGACGCAGCCCCCCGTGGGAGCCGGGCTTGCCCGCGAAGGCGATAGCACGTTCAGCATCATTGTTGCAGGACGACCGCTTTCGCGAGCAAGCCCTCTCCCACAGTGGGTGTACGCTAAAAATTAATCTTGAACCCCAGCATCGCGTCATACCCATGACTGTCGCCATCAAACCCTTGGCGATACCCCGCCGAAGCGGTAAACGTCGTGCGCCGATTCGCCTGATAGTCCACCCCGACATTCACCTCGCCCCACGTGCCCTGAATATCCGACTCGAACGGGATGTAACCCGTCTCCGAAGAAAACTCGGTCTTCGGCTGCCCTTTGAATTCATGCCAGACACTGGGTCGAATCCACGCATTGGTGCGCCGTGCGCTTTTGTCGACGCCTTCGGTGTCCCAATCCTTGGCGATGCGCACACCCGCGCGGCCAATCAATGAGTCGACGTCGCGGAAGCGGATTTTTGCGCCGGCGTCGTCGCTGCTATCGAGGTCGACGTAGCTGTAGATCGCCTGCAATTGCGGTTCGATGTACCAGTTTTTGTCGAACTCATACGGGTAGCCGTTCTCCAGCGAAGCGGTGTAGCCCCAGCCCCGGGTTTTCAGTTTCGGCAGGTTGGTAGGCTTGGCTTCAACGTCGAAGCGATTGACCTGGAACACACCATCCAGATACCAGCCCGACGGGCCGAAGTGCGTCCAGTAGGCGCCCAAACCATAAGCACGCAAGGTGTCTTCCCCGGCGTTGCGACGGGTGTAATGGCTGACGCCCGCGTCGATGGTGCCCGCCGACAGCGAGATACCGGCCTGCTCATGACTGCCGTCAGTTCTGACCTTGCGATAAAGGTCAGTGCCGACCTGAAATGCCGTCAGGTCATAGTTGTATTCAGGCGTGTTGCCCAAGGCGTTTTTGCGATCGCCATCCTGCTTGCCGCTGCGATAAATCACCCGGCCCCAGCCCATGGACGGTGTCGTCGTCGATTCATCTTCCTTGGGCAGTGGATCGCCGGCGTTCAGGCGTTCTTCGCCCACGCGCTCGTGCAGGGTGTCGACCATCGTCCGCCCGTAAACCAGCGCCAATGCGGGTACCGCACCGTACAGAGAAACTTCCGGGCGATAGTTGGGCACCGGGGCAGGTGAAGGTGCAGGTGTTGGATCGGGGTCTGGCGTCGGGTCGGGATCGGGCGTTGGATCCGGATCTGGAGGCGTCGGAGGCGCAGGCGGCTCTGGCGGCCCATCCGGCACGGGCGCATCGGAACGCAGAAACCAGCTGTTGCGCGCACTGCCATCATCGCCGCCCTGCTGCAGGCGATACTCATACGGCCCGGCGACCACGCGGCTGGCCAGGCGAAACGCGTTGGCATCACCGGCCCCGGCGCTGTTGTTGAGCGCCTCGACCACCGCGATACCGTTGCCCTGCGTCACCGCGCCCTGCCCGCCGACATTGCGCACCGCAAGCCCCGTGGCGCCGCCGCTGCTGGTCGCGATCGAGTCGACCACCAACATGTCAGAACGGCTGTCGGCACCTCCCGCATTCAGCGTGGTGTTGAGCAGCAAGCGACCGCCATTGGAGACGAACAACCCGCCACCGTTAGTGCCTGGCGTGGATGCGCCGCTGATCAGCAACACATTACCGACGGTGTTGCCGCCGCCCGGAAGATCGAGGGTGCCGCTGTTGGTGAAGCGATTAACACCGAGCAACTGCCCCTGCACCGCACCGCCCGCAGTCGGCGTGTTGAACGTCTGCCCAAACGGCAGATACGCACCACTGCTATTGAAATTAACGATGCCGTTTGCCGGTTGCTCTGCCAGACGGATCACGCCGCTGTTGTCGATACTGTTGGCACCCGAAGTACCGAGGTTGCTGGCCGCCACTCCCCACGTGTCCCGCGTGCCGCTGCCGGTTGAATCGGTAAAATTGCGCAGCGTCCAGGTGCCGCTGTTGGCCACCGTGCTCGCCGCACTCACTGCGTTCACCGAGCCGGTCATCTGCCCAATGTTGTCGAGGGTAAATGTCGTGCCGGGCGTGGTCGCATCGCCACGCACCGCGACATCGCTGAGCGCTCCGATCACGCCTGTGTTGTTCAGCGATTGCGTCGCACCACCCAAGGCGATACCGCTGCTGTCGGCCCAGCCCCCCTGAATCGTTGCGCTGTTGCTGACGTTGGCAACGCCGCCCACGGTCAACACGGCGATGCCCGATGAATTCGTCCCTCGCGAGGTGATCGCTCCGCTGTTCGTGACCGAAACATTCGCCGCACCCGACGCTTCAGCCAGAATCCCCTGACTGTTGCTGGCGCCCTGCGTTTGAATCGAGCCGGTGTTGACGATGGTTTGCGTACCATCGCCGGACAAGGTGCGAATGCCACGCTGCTGATCACCGCGAGCGATCAGTTGCCCGCTATTGCTGATATTCACCGTGCCCGCACCCGTGCCGCCGTTGAACGCGCTACCGGCCAGAATCGCCGCGCCAGCCCCGTTGACGTCAATCAGCGTGCCGGTGAACACCGCGCTGACATTTCCGCCCAGCGTCAGCGCCTGCAAACCAAAGGAGCCAATGCCACTGCCGTCGCCCGTCCCCGCGTCGGAGTGCGTGATGATCGTGCCGCTGGCGGCGATGTCTACGGTTCCTGTCGGGGCTTGAGTCGTGGCGTAAATACCGTTGGCATTGCTGTTGAAGGTTTCGATTCGATCGCCAGAATAGTTGACCCGGACGTTGCCCCCCGTTGAGTCCACCCGAATGCCGCCCGCGCCAAAACCGCTGGCGGTGATGTTGCCGGAGTAATCGATCAGCACATTATTCTGTTCGGCGCTGACGATGATGCCGTAAGCACGATTGGTGCTCTGCGCGCCGAGCACGGTGAGATCGCCACTGCCCGTGACGGTGACATCGCCGGTACCGCGCTTGATGATATAGATCGCCCGCGCACCGACATTACTGGCGATGTTGCCGACGTTGATCGGCGCATTGTTTTCGATACTGATCGAACCCAGCCCACCAGTATTGTCGTTGGCGTAAATCCCGTGGCCACCGCCGCCAGTGGTAGTGATGGCGCCGTTGTTGACGACATTGATACTGCCAACGGTCGAAATCGCACGAATGCCGAAGCCGTTGAGGCCGTCGGTATTGATCGTGCCACTGTTGCTCAGAAGCGTGTTGCCAGCGCCGCCTTCAGTGAAGATGCCGAAGGCGTTCATGCCCAGTCCCTGAACACTGGCCGCATTCACCACGGTGGTGTTGCCATTGATCGCGCGGGTATGCACCCCGGCGTGGTTGCCGACGCCAGCGGTCGGCAAGGTGTCGTCGATGATCGGCAGACCAGCCGACAGCGCATCATCGTTGTTCACCAGAATATTCACCCCGGCACCGACGTTGACGTTGTTGTCGCCGCTGCCCGTGGCCTTCGTCCAGATTCCGTTACCGCCCAGCAGGGTGATCTGCCCATTGCCCTGGTGGCTGACATTGATCGCCCCGCCGCCGCTGCCGTTGACGTCGATGCCGTCATGCTCGTTGCCGACGACCGTGTTGAGGATGTTCAGGGTGGTGCCGGACGTCACCGTGACCGTCGAAGAACCCGCGCCGGCATTGGTGATCGCCAGCGCATCGAGGCCGCTGCCGCCGATGTTGACGGTGTTGGTGCCGCCGTCGACGGTCAGCGTCGCGTTGCCGGTCGTGCCGATGACATTGGAAAACACTGCGTTGGCGGCGGTCGGTGGTGTGCTGTTGACGGTCGTGCCGCTGAGGCTGAGCGCCGAGTTGCTGTTGTTGCCGCGAACGAGCACCGAGGAGCCAGCCGTGGTGGTGATGCTCGTGCCCGCTTGCGTGCTGATCGCAGCGGCGACACCGGCGGCCGGCGTGCAGGTTTGCGAGACGTTATAGGCGCCAGCAGCCAGCGGGCCACAGGCGGCGTGAGCATCGGTCAGGGTCAGGGCATTGGCCATGGCGACCAGCAAGGCACTGCGAAGAAAGTGCGGGGCATGCCCGCTGAATGGATGCACACAAGCGCTTTGCATGAAAACCTCCTTGTCCAGCGTTTTCCCCCGTGGCAGGCGACTGACGGCACCACCGGAGTCTTGCGTGGTGAATACAGCTTTAAACCTTAGTAGCTATTTCGAAAGATGGCGGAAAACCCGCAGCGTGCGCAGTGTTTCTGCACGGCTTTATCCATTCAGCTGACTTTTTGATCCACAGCAATATTTGCCCGCCAGCGCCGCCGTAATCTGTCTTTGCTGGAAGACAGCCGTGCTGTGCGCACGTCACAGGCCTTGGGCCAAGGTGGCGACAAATGAACAAAAAACGCATCGTCTGGGGGAGCATTCTCCTGGGGTTTCCGTGTGTCTTGCTTCCCGTATTGTTGATGGGTTATCTGGCCTGGGTGCTCAATCTGCACGCCGCGCAACAACGTCTGGAAACCCTCGCGGCCGTCGCCTCCAGTCGGGCCAGCGGCACCTTCAACGAAGCCGCCAGCGCCCTCAAAACCATCGCCGGCTCAAGCCTGTCGCCCTGCACACCCGAGAGCATCGACGAGATGCGCCTGCTGACCATCAACACCTTTTCAGTGAAGTCGGTCGGTTATGTCGAGCAAGAGATTTACGCCTGCGGTTCCTGGGGCCCGGTCGGTCACCACGCAACGCCATGGCCGGAGGACTTCACCACCACCGACGGCGTGCGCGTGTCGCTCGGTGTGCAGTCACGCATCGTCCCGGCCAAGCCGATGATGGCGCTGCAATACGCGGCGTTCAATGTGCTGGTCGACCCCGCACAATTTCTTCATGTGATGCTCGAAGAGGATATGCACCTGACGGTCGGCACCGCAGCGGGCCAGTTGGTCAGCGCCTCGCGACCGGGAGCGGAGCATTTTCTCAGCCGCGTGCACTCGGGTTCGCATTCGGCTCTGGACGGAGGTTACCTCTACACCCTCGTGCACAGCGGTGACTGGGTGGCGATTGCCGCGATCTCCCGGCATGAGTTGATGCAAGGACTGGTTCGCCGGGAAATGCTGCTGTTGCCCATCGGCGGTTTGCTCGCCGGCCTGCTGGTGTTGCTGATTGCGCGCCGCACACGCCAACGCCTGTCGCCGCTGGCCGAGCTGAAACTGGCGGTGCGTAATCGCGAATTCGTCGTTCACTATCAACCGATTGTCAGCCTCAGCGATGGCGCCTGTGTCGGTGCCGAAGCCCTGTTGCGCTGGCAGCATCCCGACGGTTCGATGGTCTGCCCCGACGCGTTCATCCCGCTGGCCGAACGCAGTGGCCTGATTCTGCCAATCACCGATCAAGTCATCGATTCGGTGATGCGCGACATCGGCCCCTTGCTGGTCAAGGAGCGCGGCCTGCATGTGGCGATCAACCTCGCCGCCAGGGACGTCAGCAGCGGGCGCTTCCTGCCCGGGCTGGAGGCTGCGCTGCACAAGGCTGGTGTGCAGCAGAATCAGATCTGGCTGGAAGCCACCGAACGCGGTTTCCTCGACATCGACGCCGCTCGTACCACGGTCAATCACGCCCGCGAGCTGGGTTATCTGGCGGCGATAGACGACTTCGGCACAGGCTTCTCCAGCCTGCAACACCTGCAACGGCTGCCGCTGGACGTGCTGAAAATCGACAAGTCGTTCGTCGACAACATTGATCAGGATGCCGCGACCGGATCGGTCACCGGCCACATCATTGAGATGGCCAAGAGTCTGCAATTGAAGATCGTCGCCGAAGGCATCGAAACCGAGGCACAACGGGATTACTTGCGCGCCAATGGTGTGCACTTCGGTCAGGGCTGGCTGTTTGGCAAAGCGATGCCGGTCGAGGATTTTTTGCGCTTTCAACACGCGCGGGCAAGCGTGGTCAGCGACCACGCTGCGCTGGAGTCGACCGTGTGATCAGGCATTCCACAAAATAAATGAACCCAACGCACCTCTTGCCACCTAACGCATAGACCATCAGGAGGTAGCCAATGCATATCGAAACCGTGTGGATCGTACTGGCGGCAGTTCTTCTGCTTATCGAGCTTTGGGCCATCAATCGGGTGCGCAAAAGCGAGGGGAAATCGAGTACCAAGGGCGTGTGGATCGTGCTGATCGTGTTTGTGCCGTTGTTCGGTTTGATTGCCTGGGCGTTGGCGGGGCCCAAGCACATCACCCATGGCGCGACCTCTAATTCCAGCCGCTAAACCGATAGAGGGTGAGGGAGATTGCTCCCTCACCCATCGGGTTCATTTACTGTCTTCAGGCTTGTCCTGCTGTATTTGCAATGACGCTTTGCTCTTGTCGCCTTCCTTGTTGGGAGCATCGTTGGAACCCTCGTAACAACCTTGCAGCAGCATCACGCTGCAGCATCACGCTGCAGATCCACAGACACGCGCAGATTTTCTTCATGATCGTCTCCTGAACAATGGATTTGCCATCGCCGCGAATTGGCGAGCGATGCTGCCTCTGTGGGTGGACGCTACAATCACCCATCAGTTCGAACTTTTTTCGCTGCGGACAGGGACGTTGAAGTGGGAAATGGAGCAGGCAAACGCATTGTGGTGATTGGCGCGGGCCGCGTATCGGCGGCAATTGTGGCGTGCCGTCCCGATCGGTTTTGCCGCTCACGCTAACAGTTCAGTAATCCAGCGAACCTGTCGGGCGGTGTCCTGCACTTTCGCCTCAGGCACTGCATCGCGCGCGTGGGCGAACTGGGCCAGTGTTTTCTGTTTGTACTTCAACTTGCGCTGCCACTTACTCAGAAACGCCGCGCTGCGGGCGCGCATTTGCAAGGGACCGAAATACAGTTCTTCGTCGGTGTAAGCCACTGGCCCGGCACGCTCGGCGACGATGATTTCGTAGTAGAAACGGTTTTCGTGCAGCAGTTCTTCACAGAGGATGGTGTAGCCGTTGTCCATCAACCACTGACGCAGCGGCTGCTCGCCGCCGTTGGGTTGCAGGATCAAACGCTCTTCACCGCTGAGATGGGTTTTACCGCTGTCGAGGATGTCGCGAATCGTCTCGCCGCCCATGCCGCAAATCGTCAGCGCAGTGATCGCGTCGCCCGGTTTGATCGCCGCCAGACCGTTGGCATGGCGCACGGTGATGTGTTGCTCAAGATCGTTTTCGCGCACGGTGCGTTCAGCGGCGCGAAACGGCGTCAACGCGACCTCGCCCGCTACCGCCGAGGTGATCGCGCCACGACGCATCAACGCCACCGGCAAATAGCCGTGATCGGAGCCGATATCGGCCAGGCGTGCGCCCGCCGGCACGTGCGTAGCCACGCGTTCCAGGCGTTGGGACAAGGTGTTGTGGTTCAACAAAAGACTCCTTCGAGCGACGGCTTTTGGCGGTGTGCGACCCTTTGCGAAGGTGTGGCGGCCAGTCAAACGGCGGAGTTTGCCCAACGGCTGCGGACATCTCAAGCGCAGCGCCGATCAGGCTGACCAAGTGACGCCTTTTGCTGCGCCTTCGATCAAGGATTGCTTTAGACTTGCGCGCTTTTTTTCAGCAAGGGATTTGCACATGCAGCGCGTTGTGATTTTGGGTAATTCGGGCAGCGGTAAATCCACCCTCGCCCGCGAGATTGGTCATCGACTGTCGCTGCCGGTGGTTCATTTGGACACACTGTTCTGGGAGCCCGGCTGGATCGAACCGGACAATGAAATTTTCCGCGAGCGAGTACGTCAGTCTGTCGCCGGCGATGCGTGGGTGTGCGAGGGCAATTATTCGCGGCGCACGTTTGATTTGCGATTGCCTCGCGCCGACCTAGTGGTTTGGCTCGATACGCCTCGCGTTGTCTGCATCAAGCGAGTGATTCTGCGCAGCGCGCTGAACAAGCCTCGGGCGGATCTGCCGGCGGGTTGTACGGAGCGGCTGGACAAGGCGTTTGTGGGATTTTTGAAGTTTGTCTGGAATTACGACCGGGTGAATCGGCCGAGCATCGAGGCGAATCGGCTGGCGATTGCGCCGCAGGTGCCGGTGGTTCGGCTGTGCGGGGCGCGGCAAATTTCGCGGTTTTTGGATGGATTGGGGAGTTAAGGGGGGCTTTTGCGGTGGCCCGACTACCCCCTTCGCGAGCAGGCTCACTCCTACAGTTTGAAATGCGTTCCCCTGTAGGAGTGAGCCTGCTCGCGATAGCTTTTTCAGCCGCGCCGCATCAACCCGCCGGCACCTCAAGCCCGACCTTCACCCGATCCAGCGCCACAATGGTTTTGAACCACGTTACGTTGGTGTTCTCGGCAAACAAT
Source organism: Pseudomonas sp. NPDC088429 (assembly GCF_044753305.1). Taxonomy (NCBI): domain Bacteria; kingdom Pseudomonadati; phylum Pseudomonadota; class Gammaproteobacteria; order Pseudomonadales; family Pseudomonadaceae; genus Pseudomonas; species Pseudomonas sp. NPDC088429. The sequence goes on from NZ_JBIVMX010000001.1 coordinate 95,746, forward strand.
CGCCGCGCCAGCGCCTGATATTCCTGCATGCTGGCGACCGTCAGTACCAGCACAAAATCCACCTCGCCGGTGACGTAATAGCACTGCTGAACCTCGGGCACCCGGAAGTGCGCCTTCATTGCCTCCAGCGCTTCGATGCTGGTTCGCTCGGCCATCACTTCAACAATGATGGTGATCGGGCGACCCACCGCATTCGGATCGACAACCGCAACATTGCCGGTAATCACGCCCGCCTCTTCCATCCGCTTGATGCGGCGCTGAACCGCCGCCGTGGACAGATTGACCTGCTCGGCCATCAGGCGCAGCGGCATGGCGTTGTCGCGCTGGACGAGTTCGAGGATGGCGCGGTCGAATTTATCCAGTGATTGGGGTGTGGCGGCGCTTTTTACCATGTCAGGCTCGCGAGAAAATTTCTCGAAAACTAGCAGAAAACTGCGCACCTTTATCCAGTCGCGCGAAATATTATCGTGCTCGCAGTCGGCATTCGCCGGCTGATCGAGAATTTGCACAGGGTAATGTTGGCCATGGACGCACTGTTTCATCTCTCCCCTGTTTTGCTAGTGACCGCCATGTTGGTCGTGCTGCGCCGGCCTCCGGTTCAGGCCGCTGTCGCCGGCACGCTGCTGGTGATGGTGCTCTGGATTGCAGGCGCAGCTGATGCCTGGCAATCGAGCAGCCTGCTGGCCGCCGCTCAAGACACCGCCGTGTTGTTCGCCAGCACTGCATTCGTGATTGTGCCGGGGCTGGCGTTTGTGATGGTGATCGAGCGGCTGGGCGTCAATTTAGCCGTCAGCCAATGGGTGCGTTCGCTGGGACTGGGGCGCGGCGATCAAGTGGTGTTTATCGTGCTCGGGCTGGCGCCGTTGCTGGAGGCGATGACCGGTTTCGGTGTGTCGCTGATTGCGACGGTGCCGCTGCTGTTAAGTCTATTCGAACGCCGGGTTGCCTTGCGCATTGCGCTTACCGGGATGGCGATCATGCCGTGGGGCACATTGGGCCTGGCCTCGGTGATTGGCGCTTCGCTGGCGCATCTCGATGCCGCCATGCTAGCGCAAACGTCGGCGCTGACCAGTGCGCTGGTTTTCCTCGGATTGGCAGCGTTGGCGTTGTATCTGGCGGGTGCGCGGCAATGGCAGGAATGGCGGGCGCTGGGCGCGTTTTGGTTGATCTTCATCAGCGTGTTGTATGGCACCAGTCGCTGGCTGGGGCCGGAAGTCGCCGGTGTTGCCGCAGGTCTGGTGACGGCGACCGCTGCACTGGCCGCCGGCCTATGGCGACGGTCTCGCAACACGAGCGAACGCGATGAGCTGCATTGGCCGCGGCAGGCCTGGCCGTATCTGTTATTGATCGTCAGCATCGTCGCGCTGAAAGTCCTGTGGGCAATCACCGGTTGGCAGAATCACTGGCTGGTGCAAGGTGCTCAGGTCAGTTGGAAACCACTGGCGTCACCCGGTGTGGCGTTGATTCTGGTGTTGATCGGGTTAGGCTTTCACACGCGAAAAAACGTTACCGACAGCGGCATGCTGAGCGGATTGGCTGCCCGAGCCAAACGGCCGTTGTTGACGATTTTCTTCTTTCTGGCGATGTCGCAGATGATGGTCAAAGCGGGTTTTCTCGCGGGCCTGATGCAATTGCTCTCAGGTCTATCGCCCAGCGCCGCGACCTCGCTGGTTGCATTATTGGGTGCGCTATCAGGCTACATGACCGGGTCGAACGTCGGCGGCAACGCGATCTTCATGCCCGCCATCGCGATGCTGCCCGAGTCTTCGCGTTTGTTGTTGGCAGCGGTGCAAAACAGCGCGGCCGGGCATGCGGCATTAGGCTCGTTGTCGATCGTTATGTTGATTCTTGGGTTAGCCAAAACACAGGCCAAAGAAGAGAGTGAACTGGTCAGGTTTGGCTTTGCGCTGGTGTGTCTGAATACGGCGCTGGTCGCTTTGACTGCCGGGGTGTTGAGTGTGTGGATTGGATAGCGAATCGAGATAAACTCGCGACGAAATATTCAATGAAACGGAATTCACCTCATGTTCAAACGCAACACGCTCGTCCCGGAATTGATGGTCACCGACCTGCCGGACAGCCTGAATTTCTGGGTGTCCTGCCTGGGGTTCACCATCGCCTACCAGCGCCCGGAAGACGGCTTTGCTTATCTGGATCTCAATGGCGCCCAAGTCATGCTGGAGCAAGTCGATCCGCAGGCGGGTCAATGGCTGACCGCGCCGTTGGACAAGCCGTTTGGCAGAGGTATCAACTTGCAGATTGATGTTGTCGCCGTCGCCCCCGTCATCGAGAAACTGGGTCATGCCGGATTTGCCCTGTACCGCGAGTGCAAGGACACGTGGTACCGGGCGGCGGATGTGGAGGTGGGTCAGCGCGAGTTTATTGTTCAGGATCCGGACGGATATCTGGTGAGGCTGGTGCAGCGGTTGGGTGAGCGGGCAGTTTGATCGCAGGTACCTCAATCAACGCTGATCCCTTGTAGGAGCCGAGCTTGCTCGCGAAGGCGGCGTAACTGTCGATAGAAATGTTGAATGTGCCGGCCTCTTCGCGAGCAAGCTCGGCTCCCACAGGATAGGTGATCAACAATGCTGTCCCGTTCACTTCCGCGATCCGAGTTCAGGTGCTGATGATGCCTAGAGTACAGACTGTAACCATTGATTTGAGTGAAGTGACGAGTTCCGCCGAACTTCACGCGTTGCTGCGCGAAAGCCTGGGTTTCCCTGATTGGTACGGCTGTAACTGGGATGCTTTCTGGGACGCTATTACCGGGCTGGTTGATATGCCTGTCAATTTGCGGATCTCAGGCTGGCAGAGGTTTTCCAGCCGTTTGCCCAGGGATGCGCGGCTGATGCAAAAATGCCTTGAGCAGATGACGGCCGAGTTCCCGGAGCAGGCCGCCACTGTCGTGTTTGACTAAAGTACGGCCTGCCCCCCCATCTCCCCTCGCTAATCAAAAGCCCCGTTGAGGACTTCGTAGATGAGACCCGTCGCCAACGCGACGAGAATCAGATCCGTGCCCGCTTGCTGCCATTCATAGCCGTCGTAATGCGGCAGATGGCCGACGAGGCGTCCATCCAGTTTCTTCGCGATCCCCGGTGGCAGGGGCTTGCCGCGTGCGAGGTTTTTCTGGATCCCGGGCGGCAACGACGGCCCCGGGCTCCAGTAATCGCGATAGCCACCGACAATGCCGAGCACGTTGCCGCGGTCGATGCTTGGGCCATTGCCCCAGTCGCCACCGGACTTCTTGTTGACGAGTGACCTAAATCATACCCAATAAGCGAGATAAACCCGATCCATTCCGGGCTACCTTGGCACAAACCGGGAAAGCTTCTGCAATTCCCTTGCACCCAGTGCAATGAAAAACGCCCCGTCAGTCCTCGACCGACGGGGCGAACATATCCACCTGGCGCCGCGACACCTCATCCTTCCTGACGGCCTTTCAGCGACGTACGTGCGGCAGATGATCAATGGTGAGGAGGTGGTGTTGCTGGATTATTTGGCGAATATATTTCGGGTGGGTGGGGAGGATCAATTGTCTGTGTACAACAGAAATTTAGGGATTTCCTAGTGATGCCAGCAAAAGCCCACTAGCAATAGCGGGCCTTTTGCAATGAAAAAGGTCTAAGCGATTTACTCGTAAGTATGCTCGTACTGCTCGTCGCTACGAACAGTAATAATTAAGGTGGAAATGTGTGGGCCTTTGTCAAATCCGAAATCGGAATCCAGTGGCGGTGGATCAGTTGGCTCATCACGCCAAAGACTAAGACTCCAATAATCCTCAAGAAGCAAGTAGAGATCTATGATTGGTATTGGGTCGTTCAAGTTGTTGAGGGTATATTTTTTCTTTAGAAGCTTCCATCGCCTTTCATTGAACCATTGCAGAAAAAACGGTGAAATAGAAGAGTGATTTTGCATTCCTAAAACAAAGTCTCTGTAATTCTGACTCTGATAGAAAAGCGAGTGCACGAAATGTGCTGCCGAAACCACCCCTGCAGAAGTCGTAACGCGAGCCTGACCGTTGTACCCCTTCATACTGACCGTCTCGTATTTCCCACGCAGATCGTTCACCATTTTCGTCCAAACGCAATGTTTGGCGGCCGCTCCCGTTTTTACTTCCCTCCCAATCGCATGCGCAGCTCCAGAGACCATGCTAATAACAGCATCCAAGTAGGAGTCCGGGGGCTTGATCTCGGACTTTTTCTTGTCCAACGGCCAGCCAACCTGCAGTGGGCCCGCGGGTGCCGTAGCGATAGGCCACGACGACTTCGCCATTAATAAGAAACTTGCACAGTCTTCTAGGCCGTAGGTTTTACTAGCGGCACTGCTGCCAAGCTGATAAGCGCCAATTGGGTTTTCTCGATTGACGCCAGGGTACAACGTAATGTTTTTGTGCCGATTGCAGTCTTCGAACAGCAGTCGTTCTTTCTGTGTCGATTTTCCGCCTGGCAGCTTGTTGTACTTGCTCGCAACTTTGGCCTGAATCAACATCGCTTGCTCGCGCTGGAGCAAGCCATTGGGCGATTCCCACCGCACGCAAAGTAGCAGATCAGCCAATTCACACTGTGGCTTCTGCTGACGCGGCGAATGGCCTTTAGGAGTGAACTCCGCCTGAGGTGTGCCATCGACCCAAATGGATTGGACCCGCACCTGAGCAGAACGGCCTTGTGCAGCCAACTGCCTTTTGATTTCAAGCGCGAGTGCGTCAATGTTGTGTTGTTTATGCAGATACATCAGGAACCAGCGCTCAAGCGCCCACTTGCCTGTAAAGCTTCTAATCTCGCTACGCCATGCCGGCCAATCGTATTGCTTCATACCTAACATCCTGACTGTCGAGATTAATAGTCAAATCAAAAGCGTTTCGGCTTCATAGATGAAGTTGCTATTTCGTATCTACTAGTATGCTGTTTTTAGAACAACCTGCCCGCCAACCCGTGCAGCCATCAATTCACAGCTTCCCTTTATATTGTTAAAAACATCATCTCCCTTTGTAAGCCAGACATCGCGGATTGACTGCGTATTTCGTAGCGTCAAGAGTTTAGCACTCCAGCTCGCGAACCAAGCTGGAGCTGCACTCTCGCAGATAAACCGCGATGTGGCGAGATGCACTGGCTGTTTCACTGCCTGACCAATCTAACTTCAAGTTAGTTTGATAGTGACTCGTGAGCTGTCCAAACTTCAGTATCAATTTCTAAAACCTGAACATGGGAGGCGCTGAATACATTCAAGTCAAGGACAATCACTTTATAGTCCTTGTTGGTGAAGCCACAGCCGCCTATTAATTTATTCACACCTTGCACAATGTACTTAAGCTGCTTGTCGTAGGCTTCTTCTGTTGGGCAGATTAGCGACCCTTGCTTGAGTGTCTGTGGGGCAGCTATTGCATTGGCAGAGAGGGTAAAGCTAAGGGCGAGTAGTGCAAGTCGAATGGCATTCATACGCAATCCCTACGTTGTTGATGCTGATGTGCCATCAATGTACGCCGCGATCTCTGAACCCACAATAGGTATCCTCGGCCTCCGAGGCGGTTGTTTCGCAGATCCATACCACTAAGGTAGTGGCTCATTGGCATTGCCTCACAGCCTCATTTCAGAGTAGGTTGCAACGGGCAAGCCAACCAATGACATAGGGAAGTGACAATGAAGTACTGCATGTTATCGCTTGATCGTAAGCGTCCGGTTAAGTCGCCTTGACACAAGGGATTGAAGGTAAAGGCGCTGAAGCAAGCGTGAGAAGTGGCCAGATCTCTATCCAGTTTTTGGACTTGAAGCGTTCTTGATAGATCTTTGTTTTCTCCGTGGCAAACCTCCCTGCTGGCCTGATAACCAACCCAAACAGATCATCGAGGCCCAGTGGCGCAGCGATCTCGCATGAACCTGACTCTCCTAGTCTGACGGCTACCGCCGTTGCGGTTTCCGGCCAGTAGCGCATTGCGTCGGTCGTTGAAAGGTATGGTTCATCCCCATTCTGAACATGCATTCTGGCTTGGTTTTTTACAGACCACATTGCAGTCGGGTCTAGCCCTCTAAGGAGCGTCTCCAAGGCTTTATCTTCCTCTGGAGAGCAACGTTTATGATCAAACCAAATGACGTCGACGTCTGTTGATACAGGAGAAGGACTACGCCCGTGTAAATAGTCCCAAACCGCGTTTCGGACGAAACCTGCTCCTATCCAGCAGTCTGGCAAATTGAGGGAGCGCACCATTTTCAGTAGTCGCCAGCGGATGGGATCTTCTGAAATAAGCGCTTGGATTATCGATATATCGTCCACAAAAAACTCCCCTTTTCAAGCTACGCAGATATCCATTGATGCGGCAGCAGCTGGGCGATTTCGCTAGCTCGCTGCGTCGGCAACCGCATCAGCACATCCTTGAGGTAAGCATACGGATCATGCCCATTGATACGCGCCGTATCCCCGAACACGCTGTAGGTAGCGGTGTATTGCGCACCTTCGTGCTCAAGCGTGATTTCCTCATCCATCTACAAAACCTCATTTTCCTTGATCATTGATCGCCGCCTGCCACCGTATGAAGTGGAGCACCCGATCGCGGATGGCGATAACGCTGCTGCCACATTATTAGCCACGATAGCGAAGGCTGGCCTTAAAGCTGTAAGAGGTTTCGGCAGTGACCATGAGAAACAGTGAACGGGTTTGGTAGCCCGGTGTTAGGCGTACATCCCGCTGTCGTCGAGATTTTTCGCTCGATTATGGTGGCCATGTATAGGGCGTCCTAGGGCGCGCCGGATCCTAACACCCGGTCTACCAACCTCTGCATGGCCGCCACCCTTCGTTTGGTAGCGAAAGGGTGAAGCCTCCTTTAAATGTGTTAGGAGCTTCATCTAATGTTCAAAGTTACGCCAAACCCTCCGGACGCTGATCCGATCCCGTACGACCCAACGCTTGAACCTCAGAAGATAAAAGAGGCGACTGACCGTGCTATCAACTTTTATCTCAACCCAGAGGCACTGAAGCGTTCAATCCCTTCGCGTAAGGCCAACCGGATCTTTCTCATCGATCCAACGGTGGACGAAGAAACATTACTCGTCGAAGTCTGCGAGTCGTTAGCCGCCGCCAACGACATGGCGCGTGAAATCGGCGACGTCGTCGACCACTCCCAACGCAGGGCACTGCTGATGCTGCATCAGGTGATCATGCTCAGCGAACTCATCGTCAATCGAGTATTGGATAGCCGCCGCTTGCCACACTAGTTGTCAGGCTGATCAGTGAGGGGGTCTTGCCCCTCACTGCATAGCCGCCATCATAGTTGCTAGCGTGAGCCTTCAATTCTTCTCTCAAAGCACCGCAAAGCGTGCTGACTCGGAGTGCCAACTGATGAGCATCGCACCATCCACACCGCCGCAGACAGACCCGGCGTCGCCGTATGAATCATTCAACTCAAAAAAGCTTCACCAAGCGGCCGAGCGCGCGCTCGACCACTACCTTGCACCCGCCAAGATCATGGCCACCGCCTATAGCCCCAGCGATATGTTCATGGTCAACCCGCAAACCGATACCGAGTCTTTGCTGGCCAACGCCTGCGAATCCTTGGCCTCGGCCACCGTCATGCTCGGGGATTTTGCCGGAATGCTCGAAGGCCCCAACCGCAATACGCTGTTGGGTATTGCGCAAGTCGTCATGCTGGGGGAGCTGGCGGTGAACAAGGCGTTGGATAACGTTGCGCCCACAGAGTAGTCGGCAAACTACATGACGCTTTACAGTGAGAAAAGGCGGCCAGCTCGTTTCGCTGACCGCCCTTAAATTACGCACACAGCGCGTTTAGGGTTAGCACGACGTGGGTAGTCATAGGCCATTTCTCTGCTCAACGCCGCCTCTTTAAATCCGATTAAAAGCCAGTCACTCAGCGTTGCTCCAACATCAGGTTTCCACCGACAACTCACTGATGAACCTGGAGCAACGACGATGCCCGACGCACTGAACTTCACCCTCAAATTCCCCTTCACCAGCGCCAGCGGCGAGTTGCTGTCGACGCTGCCCATCAGGCGCCTCCAGCGCAAAGACATCAGCGCCGCGCAGGCGGTGACCAAAGACGAAGGCGCCATGGAAGACTTGCTGGTCGCCAAGCTGCTGGGCATTACGTTGGAGGATCTCGGCGAATTCGACATCGCCGACTCGACGCTCGCCACCGAGGTGTTGCGGGAAATGGCAGCCGGCCGAGCCCTTGCTGCAGTCCTGGGACGAAGCGCTGCTGCTGGTGCTGAGGTTGCAACCGTCTGAAATCGAACGCTTAGACATGGTCGATTACTGGCGCTGGGTCGACGTCTGCCAGCGGCAGATCAACCGCCGGCTCGAACTCGCCGAGCAATCGCACAGCTGATCAATGCCAACAAGCCCATCACCAGCCCGCCCAACAGCGCGCCGCCCGCAGCAATAGGCGCGGCCGCCATGGCCAGCAGGGGCAGTCCCAAACAGAACGCCGCGATCGCCGCCCACCAAGGCAGATGCATCAGGCACAGCCAGGCAAGCCAGATCACACCGGCGCCGATGGCCAGTGCGTACAGAGTGTGGGCGGTGCGTATCGCGGTTTTTTCAAACATTCCCAAAGCGTAGCAATGATGGCGAACGAAGTCCTCGTCGGTTTGAAAATTGGTGCGGTGGTCTCGGGCAGTCTTAGCGCTGCGTTCGGCTCTGCCAAATCCACCGTGCAGCAATTGGGCCGCGCCATGCAGGGGTTATCGGCCAAGCAACGGCAGATCGGCGATGAGCTGTCGGCCTCCATTGCCCGTGGCGGCGTAGGGATTGAGCGCTTGCGCCGGCAGTACGATGCCGTCGGCCACACGCTCGATCAACTCAATACCAAACAGCTGCGCCTGACCGCCAGCATGGCCCGTGGCGAAGTGCTGAAAAACAAACGCGGTGAATTACGTGGCCAGGCCATGGAAGTGGCCGGTACCGGCGCCGCGCTGGGTGCGCCGATCGTTCAGTCGATGAAAACCGCGATCAATTTTCAAGACCTGACCCGTGACATCGCCATCACCGGTGGTTTCAATCAGGCGCAAGAGGCCAGGCTCAGCACGGCCATGCGCGGTGCAGCACTGCGCTGGAACCAGACCCAGACGGACGTCGCCCAAGGCACCGCAGTGATGATCGCAGGCGGCATTGGCAACCTTAAAGAGTTAACGGCCTACGCCCCGGTCATGGCCAAAACGGCCACCGCCACCCGCGCCAGCATGGATCATCTCGGCGCGGTGGCGATTGCCCTCAATGACAACCTCAACATCGGCGCTGCCGGCTTCGAGCGCTCGATGAACATGCTGGCCTTCGCCGGTAAAAGCGGCCAGTTTGAGTTGGCCGACATGGCTAAGTGGCTGCCCCAACTGACGCCGCAGTTTGCCGCGTTGGGTATCACCGGGGAGCGCGCCGTGGCAGAAATCGGCGCCTCGCTGCAGATCGCCCGTCGTGGTGCGGGCAGTAACGACGAGGCGGCCAATAACTTCAAAAACTTTCTGTCGAAGATCACCGCGCCGGATACGCTTAAAGCGTTCGAAAAAGCGGGTATCGATCTTAAAGGCAGCATGAAAAATCTGGTCAAAGAAGGCCTGTCACCGGCCCAGGCCATGCTCAGGATCCTGACCCAACATTTGGGCAGTAAAGCGCCGGCCGCCGCCACGCAGTACGGCAAGGCCCTGGATATCAAGGATGAACACGAGCGGCAAATAGCACTGGCCCGTCTGGACGAATCCTACAAACTGGGCGAGTTGTTTGCCGACCAGCAAGTGTTGTCTTTCATTCGCCCGGCACTGGCCAACCAAAAAGACCTGGGCGGCATTCAGCAAGGCAGTCAGGACGCCGCAGACCAGGGCGGGCTCGATGACGACTGGGCCAAACGGATGGGCAGCGCCAAGGAGCAACTGAAGGAATTGCGCATCAACCTGACTGACATCGGCATTTCGGTCGGCAACGCGTTACTGCCCGCCATCGTCGAGGTCACCGATCAATCCCAAGTGAGCGTCACCGCAACCTGCCAGACCGTCGGTGAGCCAGGTAATGGTTGGAGCGCCGGCCAGATCAGCACAATCATCAACTCGCCATCAACAGAGCTGACCGCCAGTAACACAGCCACCACAGCAGACGGCGCCGAGGATGAAAGCGACGACCGCTACCGCGAGCGAATCATTTTGGCCCCGGAGGCCTTCAGCAACGCCGGCAGCCGCGCCGCTTATCGTTACCACGCACTGGCCGTGCACCAATCGATCATTGATGTCGCCGTACACGGCCCAGATGAAGGCCAGTTAGATGGCCATGTGGCGCTGCACCCACTGACGTCCCACGGCCTACCGACGCAAGAGTTGCTTCGGCAAATAGAACACACCATCAGCGGCGAAAAGCTCCGTCCACTGTGCGACACCGTCAGCGCGGTTTCCCCCCGCGAAGTCGCTTACTCGATTGAGGCCCACATAACGGTCTACGCCTATGCCGAGCGCAGCAACGCAATGGCGTCTGTAAAAGCCGTCGCACAGGCGTATGCCACAGATCGCCGGGCTGGCCTCGGTCGCGACCTTGTCCCAGAGCAATTAATGGCTTTGCTTCAAGTCCCGGGGGTCTATCGCGCAGACCTAAAACGACCCTCAGCGATTCGAATAATGGAGAGCCACGAGTGGGCAAACTGCACGTCCATCGAACTCATTGACGCCGGGGTGGCCGATGGCTGACCAGCCGCTGCCGCCCCCGCTAGCGGGCGATGATCGTTTTACGCTGCTCTGTGAACTGCTGAACCAAACACTGGCCGACCTCGATTTGAACGCGATGCTGGTGTACCTGATTGACCTGGTAAAGCCCTCATTACTACCAGCCTTGGCCGATCAATTTTCGTTATTGGATGAAGCTGCCTGGAGCCTGGCCGAGTCGCAAGAAGCCAGACGCAACTTGATCAAAAACTCGGTCGAGCTGCACCGCTTCAAAGGAACACCCTGGGCGATTCGCGAGGTGATCCGCTTGCTTGGTTTCGGCGAGGTCAAAATCCAGGAAGGCTTCAATGACCGTACCTACAACAACGAAATAGTCCACGACGGCACCCACGTCTACGGCGACCCCACCGCGTGGGCGCTTTACCGCGTCTTCCTACAACGCGCCATCACCAACGATCAGGCGGCGCTGTTGCGTCGCTTACTACTCTCCGTCGCGCCCGCGCGCTGCCGCTTGGTGTCACTGGACTATCAATCCGTCGCCATCCGCTACAACGGCGTCGCGCGCCACGACGGTCACTACAACCATGGGAGCAGCTAATGGCTGATTTATCCGAAAAAAACGACTGGGCGCCGGGCCTGTATCAGCTCGAAACCTCCGATCCCGTTCTGGGCGGACCAGAAGGTGTTTCTAACCTTCAAGCCAAGCAATTGGGCAGCCGAACGCACTGGCTTAAAAGAAAGCTCGAAAGCCTCGTTGAAAAGGTCGAGCAGGCAACAGAGTCCGTACTGGGCACCGTTCGGATTGCTTCCCAAGTCGTTGTCAGCATAGGCACTGATGACCGTACAGTGGTAACGCCCAAAAAACTCGCCACCCTGTTTCCGTACCGCGGCCGGGCCGTTTATTCCTGACCCGGGGTCTACACATGGACGATACCGACGGGCGTCGTCAGAGCATGGGTGGTCGTCATTGGCGCGGGTGGTGGAGGCGCCCGAATGACGACACTGCCGGGTGCTTCCGGTGGTTCCGGTGGCGGAGTCGCCAAGAGGCTTGTGAATCTGACCGGTATGACGAAAGTACTCGTCACAGTAGGTGCTGGCGGTATTGGCGCGCTAGTTGATGGAACCAGGGGCGGCAACGGTGGCGCCTCATCGTTTGGCACGTTTCTCCATGCCACCTCGGGCTGGGGAGGAATGATTGATGGCAACACACCTCATGGTGGTGAGGGGCTTGGCGGTGACGAGAATGATTGTATTGGTCTCGCCGGCCACGCGATGGGGGCTGCGAACAACACCACTTTCCTCGGTGGATCTGGCGGGGGCGGCGAGTCCGGATCGACATGGAATGATTCCCGCAAGCCCCGAACACCAGGACAAGGCGGTGGCGGCCGAGGTGGAAGCGCAGCGCCTGACGGTGCGGATGGCCAAGTAACGATTGAGTGGTGACGAACATGTGGGCACGAATAGAACACGCCACAGTGGCCGAAGTCACTGAGATCGATCCACAGGACAGATTTCCACCCTCACTGATTTGGGTGGCATGTCCCCACGACACACAGTCAGGCATGGACTATGTGAATGGCCAATTTACGAGGCCACCAGAACCACCCGTCGACGCTGTCGCAAAGATTGCTGCCATCAGGTATCGACACGAAACCGCCGGCATCGTCGTCAACGGCGTACACATTGATACCAGCCGCGAAAGCCAAGCGTTGATCACAGCCGCCACACTCTCAGCAGTGATTGACCCGACGTATACGTGCACGTGGAAAGCGATATGTGGCCCGGTCGAACTGTCAGCGGAGCAGCTCATCCACCTTGCAACCGCCGTTCGCACCCACGTCCAAGCCAGTTTCGATCGAGAGTGCACATTGCTCAGAGCGCTGACAGAAGGAAGCTACACGCCAGAAATGCTTGAACAAGGATGGCCAAGCGCAAAAGGGACGTAACCATGCAGGACATACGCTGTGGCCAATGCCACCGCAAACTCGCTGCCGTGCGAGGCTTCACCGAACTACAAATCAAGTGCCCGCGTTGCCGGACACTCAATCACCTGAAGGCCCCGAGCCTCCTATCCGAATGCCCTGAGCATCTGCCCACAAGAGCGCAGACGTGCCCCAGCCCACCATTGGAAGCCTGTTCGCAGGCATAGGAGGTTTTGATGCAGGATTCGAAAACGCAGGCTACCGCACCGCCTGGCAGGTGGAACTCAACCCCACCAACCGGGCTGTCCTTACCGACCGATTTCCACACGCCACCCAACACGAAGACGTCCGCCACTGCGGCGCCCACAACCTCAGCCCCGTTGACGTCATCACCGCAGGCTTTCCCTGCCAGGACATCAGCATTGCTGGCAGCAGACCGGGCAACCAAAAAAACCGAGGCCTGCAAGGCCAGCGAAGCGGATTGTTTTGGGAAGTCATACGCATCCTCCAAGAGACACAACCTCGCTGGGTGGTGCTTGAGAATGTCGTTAACCTGCTCGCTATCAACGATAGCCAAGACTTTGAAACAGTCATCCGGGCCCTTGCGGACTGCGGGTATGTGGGATGCTGGCGAGTGCTTAATGCTCAATATTTCGGAGTCCCCCAACAACGTCGTCGAGTATTCCTGGTCGCAGGTCATCAACGAATGCCCCCCATGGAGCTGCTGGCTGACGCTGCGCCAGTGGAAGCAATACCTCCAGCGTCTCAGTCGCAGCACTGGCCACGCCCCGCGGATGCATGGGCTGCCAATACTCTATTGGCAAACAAAGCCGGCTCCCAAATCGCTATGGGCTGTACCACTTTCGTCGCTCAACCGGACGGATGGCATCAGATGGCTGAGCGGCAGCGAACGTCTGAAAATGATGGGCTTTGCCTCGGACTGGATGCGTCCAACCTTGCAGAGGCTTTCGCTGCCGGAAACGCCGTCGTACCGCAAATCGCACAATGGATCGCCGAAAAGCTAATAAAAGCCAACTAACCCCACCAGCGGGAACCCGGTTCCCGCTACCATTCCTGCAATTGCTTTGCACCCCACGCAAAAGATAAGAACACCATTTACCGCGCGCTAACACCCAAGTTTTAAGCGCGCGGCATCAACTTCTTGCCCTTGTTGCCGTGCCCGTCCTGTCCACCCTGGTTCTGCACGTTTTGCGAGTTGCCTTTACCGTTGCCCTGGCCCTTTCCGGGATCGGCCAGCGCGGCGGTAGAACCGACAATCAGCGCGACGCATGAAAACGCTGCAATCGTTGAGCGTAATCTGAACATGAGAGGTACCTTCATGGTTGCGTGCTCCTGTGAATTCCGGACGCTGCACGTTCAGCTTAGATGATTGAACGGACACAAGTTCAGGAGGCGACTGCATAGCGATTTGACGTCCCTGACCAGCTTCTGGCTGTCGGTTAAAAACCCTCCTGCCGCCATGGATCCGTCTACGCTCATTCCATTCCCCCAACAGCGCCCCCGCATCCGGAGCCACCGACATGATCCGTCCCTTGCTGACCGCCCTCACCCTCCTCGCTCTGAGCCTTCAGGCTCACGCCGACATCACGCCGTTCCCCGCAGGCTTCAAGACGCAGGACATCAAGGTCGAAGGCGCGACGATGCACGTTCGGGTCGGCGGCAAAGGCCCGGCGGTGGTGCTGTTGCATGGTTTTGGCGATACCGGCGACATGTGGGCGCCGCTGGCGACGGATCTGGCGCGCGATCACACGGTGGTGGTGCCCGATCTGCGCGGCATGGGTTTGTCGTCGATCCCCGAGGGCGGTTATGACAAGAAGACTCAGGCCGGCGATATTCGCGGCGTGTTAAGCGCGCTGAAGATCGAACACTCGGTGGTCATCGGCCATGACATCGGCACGATGGTCGCGTTTGCCTACGCCGCACGCTATCCGCAGCTCACCGATCGTTTGGTGGTGATGGACGCGCCCGTGCCGGGCATTACGCCATGGAACGACATCGTGCGTTCGCCGATGCTTTGGCACTTCGATTTTGGTGGCAAGGACATGGAGCGCTTGGTGGCCGGGCGCGAGCGCATCTACCTTGACCGCTTCTGGAACGAGTTCGCCGGCACCCCGGCCAAGGTCGATGAACAAACCCGTCAGCACTACGCCAAACTCTACGCGCGCCCGGGCGCCATGCACGCCGCTTTCGCGCAATTTCGCAGCATTCGTCAGGATGCCCTCGACAACGAACCGGTGTTGCAAAAACACTTGAGCATGCCGGTACTGGCGGTGGGCGGCGAGAAATCCTTCGGCAATAACGAGGCGATCGTCATGCGCAACGCGGCCGACAACGTCACGGAAGTGGTGATTCCTGCGGCAGGTCATTGGCTGATGGAAGAGGCACCGGTGCCGACGATTAAAGCCGTTCGGGACTTTATATCGCTGTGACCCCAGTTGTTGATTGCCTGGACTCGATCCATAGGTCAGGATTCACCCCTTTTCCAGCGGAGAGCAAACGTGGAGCGTCTATTCGTTTATGGAACCCTGGGCCCGGGGCGACCGAATGAGCATGTCATGCTGAAGATCGGCGGCGTCTGGGAAACTGCCACACTCAAGGGCCGTTTGGCCGAAGCCGGTTGGGGTGCGGAATTGGGTTATCCCGGTCTGATCATTGCCGACGATGGCGACGACATTGCCGGCTACGTGTTCTCTTCCGAGCATTTCGCCGGCAGCGCTCGACGAATTCGAAGGTTCTGAATATCAGCGCCTGCTGACGCAGGTAACGCTGGCAGACGGCTCAACCATCGACGCTTACGTGTACGCTCTTCGCTAGTTGCTATTGCGCCTATAAAACCGAGTAAAACCGATGAACCGTCAAAAGAAACTCAAGCAGTTGTTCAAGGAAAAGGCCAAAAAGGCCAGCGCCAAACTGGCGCCGAAAAAGCCGAAATACATCAGCAAGGCTGATCGTCTGAAGCTGGACGCCGAGGCCGCTGCAACCCCAGGCGAAACCGCCGAAAGCTGATCCCCGCGTTTCAGGCCCGATTGCAGTGTTGCAACGCACACTGCAATCGGCGCTGCCCTTATCGCGTTTGATTGACCACGCGAATCTGCGTCAACCCTACCCGCTCGGCCTGCTCCAGAATTTCTTCCGGGGTGGCGTCTGCCGTGGGCATCAGCAAACCGTTTTCGGCATCGCCCAAATGCAACTCCAGTAGATGCATGGCCGCTTCATGCTCGGCCAGATGGGTTTCTTTGAGTTCGAAGGTGTGGCTACGCGGCTCGCCGTTGAACAGGTATTCCAGGGTATAGGTGTGCATGCGGATATCCGTCAGTGGTTGAATGGACGACTTAATATCCTGACGAGCCGGTCAGCTTTTAGTTCAACCGAATCACAATGTAGCCCCTTGTGGCGAGGGGATTTATCCCCGCCGGGGTGCGCAGTGCCCCTCTCTTAAACGCCCAAAGGCAACGGCCGATCCTGCACCACCCGCTTCATCACCAACGTCGATGTCAGCCGCTGCACATTGGGCAACGTCGACAGGCTCTCGTCGTACAAACGCTGAAACGCCGGCAGATCCTCAGTGATGACGTGCAGCAAATAATCAGGCTCACCAAACAGCCGTTGCGCATCCACCACGTGTGGAATCTCCACCAGCGCCGTCTCAAACGCTTCGACAGCCTGACGATTGCCCTCGCGCAGGGTGACGAACACCATCGCGGAAAAGTTGAGGCCCAGCGCAGCAGGATCGAGTTGCGCGCGATAACCCAGCAACACCCCCGACTCCTCCAACGCCCGCACGCGGCGATGACAGGGTGAAAGGCTCAACCCGACGCGATCCGCCAGTTCAGTCACCGACAACCGACCATCCTTTTGCAGCTCAGCAAGAATATTGCGATCAATTCTGTCCACTCAGTAAAACCTTCCAATTTGCGACGCCACAACGATCATCTTTGAAAGAAGATTCTAGCCGGTTTTCATTATTCTTCCTTTGCACAAAACACTGTTCAGGAAGCAACGATGATCAAAACCACCTCCAATCAACGACCCTGGGTGACGCCATGACTTTGAGCATGTTTGCCGCGTTCTGGGCGGTGTCGATTCTATTTGTCATCACACCGGGTGCCGATTGGGCGTACGCGATCTCCGCAGGCTTGAAGCATCGCGTCGTTATGCCTGCCGTGGCGGGGCTGTTGTCCGGGCATTTGCTCGCAACCGTCATTGTCGCGGCGGGTGTCGGCACACTGGTCGCCAATCATCCTCTGGCCTTGTCGGTGCTGACGGTGGCCGGCGCCGGTTATCTGCTGTGGTTAGGCGCTAATCTGCTAGCCCGCCCTCCCACGCCGCACGCTGATGCAAGCCAGAGCACTGATTCGTGGGCGCGCTGGGCCTTCAAGGGCTTTTGTGTCAGCGGGTTGAATCCGAAAGTGTTCTTGCTGTTTCTCGCGCTGCTGCCGCAATTCACCAGCACCGCCGCAGCTTGGCCAGTGCCTGCGCAGATGATCGCGCTCGGGCTGGTGCACACCGTCAGTTGCGGAGTGATTTATCTGCTGGTGGGTTTCGGCTCGCAAGTCGTGCTTCAGGCCCGTCCGGCCGCCGCACGCGTGGTCAGTCGATTGGCCGGGGCGATCATGATCGTGATCGCGCTGGTGCTGCTGATTGAACAACTGCGTGCCTGACCTATCCTTCGAGCCAATGCCTATTCAAGGAAGCCTATGAAAACGCCGAGAGAACGTGCCGCCGAGGGCCTGAAGGTCGGAGACAGTTTCAGCGTTGTCCGCTGTTTCTCCTACGACGATATCCAGCAATTTGCGCAGATCTCGCGGGATTACAACCCGGTGCACTGCGACGCTGAATACGCGCAATTACGCCGGTTCAAGGCGCCCGTCGCCCACGGCCTGCTGACGGCCAGCCTGATGACCGAGATTGGCGGGCAGATTGGCTGGCTGGCCAGTGGCATGAGTTTCGAATTCAAGCGCCCGGTGTACGCCGAAGAACAGATCACCTGCCAGTGGTTGATCACCGACATTGCTGAGCGCGGGCACGCGAGAGCCGAGGTCAGCGTCGTCAATGGCGAAGGCGTCACTGTACTGCTGGCGACAACCACCGGTGTGTTGCCCGGCGCGCCGGAGCGGGAATGCCTGAAGCGCATGTTGGCAGAAGGTGATCCAAGCAACCGCTCGCGCCAGACCCGATGATCGAGCTCAACGAGGTTCCTGCATCGGACAAGCATTGTGCTCCGCGCGAAACCCGGCCGACATTTCATAGGCCGGTTTACGTACCCGCATGACTCCGCCCAACGGCCGATGCGCAGCCAAACCATGCCACGGGCTGAACGACATACCGTCGTCAATTGCTTCGACGTTGTCGCTGGCCCAGGCGTCCTGCGCATCGACTTCGATTCGCGCGACGGTGAGGTAAGGGCTGAGTTTCTCCGGCCACTCGACCGAGGCGTCTTCGATCGGCATTTTCTCAAGGTCTGTGGCCAGTTGTACCCGCACTTCCCACACCCCCGAGTTCTGCGCGAAATACGCTTTGACCGCTGCGCGCAGGCCATTGGGGTTGTCGGCAAAGTCGACGTGCTGATGAGTCAACGCCGTCAGTGAGGGAGAAATCGGCACGACTGCAATTTTTGCGTAGTACGCGCCATACAGTAATGGCGCGACCGTGCTGAAACTCTCGCCGAGAATGTGAGTTTGCGGGTGGCCGCCGAGACTCTTCAGCGTGCCACTTTCGCCGCCGGCTGACTCAATCGCCGCCTCAACACCGCGCAGTAATGCAGAAAACGCTTTCTTCAGACCGGGCGCTTTATCGGTCGTCTTCGCCAGCAACTTCAGTGATTTAAGAAATGCTTTGGGCGTGGCCGACGTAAAGGCTTTGGCGTTGATCATCACAAAATCCTGCGTCACCACCCCATCGCTGCCCGGCAGCCGTGGGCCGTCCACGCCAATGATCTTCAGCGCCAACCCGCGCGGGGTCGACACCTTGTCATCAAGAATGTCGCCCGGATTGGTTGAGAAACGCAAAACCACCGGCAACGTTCCCGGCGTCGCAAAGGCGCCTTGAGCAAGTTCGGCCGGAAGATTATCGAGCACCGTGATCCGCCCGCGCAGCACGCCATGGGCCTTGGCGTGAACGCTGCGCGTGGCGTGTCCATTGTCCTTGAACGTAGTTTCCATGATGGCATGCAGCGCTTTGTTCAGTTCCTCGCTGGTCTGTGCCTCGTCGTCGGGGATCTGCTCGAAAGCAGGCTCGAATGGCAACGGCCTGGCGGCAATGCTCACTACTGGAAGGTCATTCATGGAAGGTCTCTCCGCTCGATCGAATAGCGAAAAACGCCGGCCGTGTTACAGCTGGCGAAGGCAACGCGTGGAGCGTCAAGCCGTTGGTTTGAGTACCACTTTTGTCCAGCCGTTATCACGCGCATCGAAGTGCTTGTACGTTAGCCAGACGACGGAAAAATTCGTCGGCGCAGACTTATCTGTCAGGGGAGCAAGAACGTATGTTCAATCGAGTGAGCGGCAAGACGACGGACGGTCAGCGACGATACTGAACGTCGAAAACAATGAATTATTTGAGGATGGTGCTTTCTATTTCCGCGCTCGCTGCCCGGTTCAAAAAAGCACTGCGGCGGCTTCGCGCATAAAAATCTCGACGGTCTTGGGCCCGATCCCTTCGAATTCACCCAGACGTTTTTCAAAGGCCTGACGATCGGCGCTCGCCTCAACGATGTTGCCGATCTTGCCGTCGTATTCGGCGTTGAGCTTGTGCGCCAATGCCAGCAACCGCGATGCCGTTGATTCGTCGTAGCGCACGTAGTGAGCCTGGCCGAGCATCACCACCAATTGTCGATGGCTGCAGTGCGCCAGTTTCTGCGGCGTATCGCGCTGGTGCTGCTCAACGATCACCTGATAGGCCTTGGCAGCGATAGCGCCCTGAATCCTCTTGCCCATCAAGAAACTGGCGAGCAGCCATTTGAACAGGGCCGTTTCTTCACCACCCTGCAGGTCGATGTTCAACTCGTGTGCGCTGATTGCTTTGTTCACCTGTCCGGCCCTTTGCGATATCTCTCAGTCAGCATCTAGACCCGACACGACTGCGAACGATCCAGTGGCGAGAATCGGTGAAGGAACCCTTATTCGTGCAGGACACCTAAGGTTTAACTACAGGAAGGTGGTCAAGCCCAAATGCATAAACCGTACTGTGCCAGGAGGATATTTTGGCTGATCTGGATTGGGTGCAATGGCCAGCGATGGTCGTGACCGTTCTCGCCGCATGGCTGATCGGGTCGCAGCGACCGGCAAAGCGAATGTTCGGCTTTATCTGCTTTAGCCTGAGCAATGTGTTGTGGGTGATTTGGGGCGCCTATGCCGGGGCGTACGCGTTGATCGTCTTGCAGATTTGTCTGTTTCTGATGAACCTGCGCGGGCTGAGGAAAAACGCGAAGGGCAAGGAAGCCGAACCCCCTCAAGACTGACGGTGGCCGTCGAAATTCTTCTTGAAGCCTCGGGCATTCATCCCCAAAAGAATGCACTCAAGGAGGATCAGCGCGTAGGCGTCGGCGTGCAGCCCCCAAATCACCCAGAGCGCATTGCTGAGGATGAATCCCCAGAAAGCGATCATTCGCCGGTAGGCTCGTTGCGATCCGATAAACCAGGCAGAGGCTACCGTAATGACCATGGCCGGCCACTGCATCCAATCGATGTACTGCAATTTCCGCTCCCGCCTACATTCGCGTCAAAGAGAAACACCGGTACTGACTTGTTGATCAAGCACAGGCACGGCCAGTGACGTACTTAAATTGGCCAGGTACTCACCAAATCCGCCGCGACACTTGTAATCCTTGCGAGCGCTGGTGACCACCGGGTTCGTCGCCGTCCAGACGATATGAGCACCAATCCGCGTGAGATCACCCACCAGATGGACGTCTTCGTGGGCAGTGAGATGCTGGAACCCACCCGCGTTTCGGTAGGCCTCGGCACTCAAACCGAGATTGGCACCGTGGATGTGCCGATGGTTTTCGATGAACTGATAATGCTCCAGGTACTTTGAGCGAACCGACTCACCGTGCTCGTTCCAGCTGTCCACCTCGACGGTGCCACAGACGGCATCGGCTTTGAATTCAATCTGCCGTGCCAGCCAATCGGCGGGCACGGCGGTGTCGGCATCGGTGAAGGCAAGCCATTTCGCGCCAGCGGCCAGCAAGTGCTCTGCGCCGGTGGCTCGCGCCTTTCCCACGTTCTGGAATGACGCCACGATCGTGCTCACGCCCAGCGCTGAAACGATCCGCCCGGTGTGGTCAGTGCAATCGTCGAGGACGACCACTACCGAGACCGACTGGCCCGCCAATGCAGGATGTTGCGCCGCGAACAGAACCGACTCAAGACAAGCCCTGATATGGCGCTCTTCATTATGTGCAGGGATCACGACACCGATCATTAACGCTACCTCCGGCTATCAGAGTTACAGGCTCCTGCAGTCGACCGGTGGCTAAGCCAATAGGTTTAAAAAATCGCACAAGTGGCCGCGTCGGCGACCGCCAGTCATTTGTGCCCCTGAATCTATGAACTTACGTTCGCCGTTCCTCCTCTCCCACTTACCATCCAGCTGAAGCGGGTAAGACGTCATGAGAGCACTCACTTATCACGGCGCGCACAGCGTCAAAGTCGACACGGTTCCTGATCCGGTTATCGAGCAAAGCGACGACATCATCCTGCGCGTGACCGCGACAGCGATCTGCGGCTCCGACCTGCATCTGTATCGCGGCAAAATTCCCACCGTCGAGCACGGCGACATTTTCGGCCATGAGTTCATGGGCATCGTCGAAGAGACAGGGTCAGCGGTGACTGCCGTGCAGCCGGGCGACCGCGTGGTAATTCCTTTTGTGATTGCCTGTGGCAGCTGCTTTTTCTGTCAGATGGATTTGTTTGCCGCTTGCGAAACCACCAACACCGGCCGTGGCGCGATCCTCAATAAAAAAGCCATTCCTTCCGGAGCGGCGCTGTTTGGATACAGCCATATGTACGGTGGCGTGCCGGGCGGCCAGGCAGAATACGTGCGCGTCCCCAAAGCCAACACCGGGCCGTTCAAGGTGCCGGGCACACTGTCGGACGAGAAGGTTCTGTTCCTTTCCGACATCCTGCCCACCGCTTGGCAGGCGGTCACCAATGCAGACATCGGACCGGGCTCAAGCCTGGCGATCTATGGCGCCGGCCCGGTGGGTCTGTTGAGCGCGGCGTGTGCGCGGATGTTGGGCGCCGAGCAGATTTTCATGGTCGATCACCACCCCTATCGCCTCGCCTATGCACAGAAAACCTATGGCGTGATCCCGATCAATTTTGATGAGGACGATGACCCCGCCGACACCATCATCCGGCAGACCAAGGGCATGCGTGGCGTTGACGGCGCTGTGGATGCGGTGGGTTTTGAAGCGAAAGGCAGCACCACCGAAACCGTCCTCGCCACCCTCAAACTCGAAGGCAGCAGCGGCAAAGCCTTGCGCCAGTGCATCGCCGCCGTTCGACGCGGCGGCATTGTCAGTGTCCCGGGCGTTTACTCAGGGTTCATTCATGGCTTTCTGTTCGGCGACGCGTTCGATAAAGGCCTGACCTTCAAGATGGGCCAGACCCACGTTCATCGTTTCCTCCCGGAACTGCTCGGGCACATCGAAACCGGCCGGCTCTCCCCCGATGTGATCATCAGCCATCGCATGTCGCTCGAACAGGCTGCCGAGGGCTACAGGATTTTCGATAAACGTGAGGAGGATTGCCGCAAGGTCATTCTGACGCCAGGCGACAGCCACATTGCCTTGCCCGAGCTCGATGACGGCGTTGCGGTTCTGGCTACGTAAGCTTCATTCAGCGGCTAAAAAAGGCGCAGAGGATTCAGAGTTTTTGCGAGTCCTCTGGTTCCTTTTTTTAAGCAGTTTGCGTTGAATTCGCGGCGCTGTTATCCGCGTCGTTCGCATCGTAAAAATTCTTGGAATTTTTTTCTCTCGACACCACTCATTGGCGTATGAGCGTAAGGAGTAACTCATGAGCCAGACAGACATTTTCGTCATTGAATACAAACTTCACGGGCAGCCGAAGTCTTTCGTCATACGCGCGAAAACCATGCGCAATGCCGATGCCTGGCATTGGGCGAGTTGTGATGCCGGCATCGCGCCGATTCCGAAACCGGGCAAGCCGCCATTGAAAGTTGTATCCAAGCCTCAGGCCGAGCGATTCGGCGTCACGGAGGTGAAGTGGCGTGAAACGGCGACCGTGGACTGGACAGAGGCTTGAGCTTAATGCGGCAGACCAGAGAGGTGGACTGCGATGCTTAAACAAATCGGCAACACACACATCCGCGTCGATCACCGCGCCAGCTGTCACTGTGGCGCGGTGATTCTTGAGGTGCACTTGCCTGACGGTCTCCCTGCCCCGCACCGTTGCGATTGTTCGTTTTGCAAACGCAAAGGCGCGGTCGTGGCAGCGGTTCCGGCGGTGGACTTAAAGGTGATCCGGGGCAAATCGGCGCTCCGGACCTACCAGTTCGGCAAGCACGTAGCCGAGCATTTTTTCTGTGGCAACTGCGGGATCTACACGCACCACCGACGCAGCACCAACCCGCACGAGTTCGGCTTCAATGTGGGCTGCCTCGAAGGGGTCAACCCTTACGACCTGGACGATGTGCCTGTCGCCGAGGGTGGGGTTTGGCAAACACCTTGATTGGAAGCGAAGAAGGATGGTACTCATCGGTCAGTCGAGAACCAGAATGGAATCTCACCCTGAGGACATATGGACATGAGCGCACGAAAAATATTAGTCACGGGTGCTGCCGGCAAGATCGGCGGTGCCTTCTACAAAGCGTATGGCGATGAACTGGTTCTGCGCTTAGCCGATATAGACGTATCAAAACTTGCCGATTCCGGCGAACGTTTCGCCCTCGACATCACCGATTTATCCCGTTGCCATGAAGCCTGCGAAGGCATCGACACCGTCATTCACCTGGCGGCCGATCCGAATCCGGACGCGGATTTCATGACCTCCGTCCTGCCGGTGAATATCGTTGGCACCTACAACATGCTGCTCGCCGCGAAGACGCAAGGCTGCAAGCGCTTCATCTTCGCCAGCAGCGCTCAGGCCATCGAAGGCTACCCCAAGGATGTACAAGTCCACGAAAGCATGGCGCCCCGGCCCGGCAATCTTTACGGGGTCGGCAAAGCGTTCGGCGAAGCACTGGCATCGCTGCATGCCAACGACGGTGCGATGACCACCGTCGCCGTGCGCATTGCCAACGTAAACGAGTTTCACCCGGGTGAAGCGCACAGCCACAGGGACGTTGCGGCGTTTATCAGTGTGCGGGATGTCGTCGCGTTGCTGCGCGATTGCGTGGATGCCGAGCTGAACGGATTCCACGTTGTCCATGGCGTTTCGGACAATCGATACAAGCGCCTTTCGATTGATGAAACGCGAAAAGTCGTCGGCTATGCGCCGCTGGATGATGCCTTCAAGATTCTTGAGGGCAAATAACGCGCGCTAACCCAACGCCGTATCGAGAAACATCATCACTCCAAAACCGAGCATCAATCCAAGAGTCGCGGGTGTCTCGTGACCATTGCGATGGGTCTCCGGAATGACCTCATGGGACACCACAAAAATCATCGCGCCAGCCGCCAGACCGAGAGCGATCGGATACCCCAACGCGAAGCTGCTGGAAACACCCAAACCGACGATGGCGCCGATCGGTTCCATCAGCCCTGAAGCGACGGCAATCAGCGCCGCTCGCAATGCCGAAAGCCCCGTCACACGCAATGCCAGCGCAACTGCCAAGCCCTCGGGAATATCCTGAATGGCGATGGCGGTTGTCAGCGGCAACCCTACCTGCATGTCGCCGTTGGCGAAACTCACACCAATCGCCATGCCTTCCGGCAGGTTGTGCAGAGTGATTGCCAATACAAACAGCCAGACTCGATTGATGCGCTTCGCTTCAGGCCCGCGCCGACCGCTTTTTTCGTGTTCGTGCGGCACGAAGCGATCCAGTCCGACCATCAGCGCCACGCCCAGCGCCAACCCGGCCACCACCACACAAGCCGCCAGCAACTGATTGCCGCACAAGGCCTGTGCCGCTTCGATGCCCGGCAGAATCAGCGAAAAAGAACTGGCGGCAAGCATCATGCCGGCCGCGAACCCAAGCATGATGTCCTGGGTACGCGCAGCGATGTCGCGCAACGCTATCGCCACCACCGCCCCTAATGCGGTGGCGCCAAATCCGGACAGTCCGCCCAGAAAAGCAAAATAAAGATTCGCCTTGTTGGCGCCGACAAATGCGCCATAGCCGCTGACCATCAACAGAACAGCCACGCACGCCAGCGCTAGCCAGAAGGCGCGACCTCCCCAGCCAGCGTTTGTGAGATGGCTAAACCAGTTTCGTGAAGACGCTTCGGAAGGCGTTGCAGGTTCGGACATCATTCCCACCATTCAATGTGTTTTCACTGATCAAGCGACGATCATTGCCCCCGGCAAGGAGGCCCATTGCGGGCCTCCGGTTCTCCGCGATCAGGAGGTGCCCAAGCCTTGGGAAAGATCGGCGGACGGGGCCGACGACGTTGCAGTCGAGGAGTCTGAACGGGCGGCGACAGCCTCTTGTTCAGTGGTTTTCGTCACGGTATCGCGAACCGCTTCATAGCCTTCCTGCGCCTGCTTTTTGACTTTATCGACCAGCCCGGCGCTGGTGCGCCCCATCATGCGCTGTTCGGTGCTGGTGGTTGGCAACGCGGCACCGAGCAAGGCGCCCAGAGCGATGCCGGCGGCGGCGACCACCAGGGGTTGTTCCTTGAGCAGTTGATTGAACTGCTGACCCAATACCTGTGAGTTGCGCGCTAACCGATCACCGGCATCGTGCATCGCATGGCTGAGGTTTTCACTGGCGGCACCAACGTTGTCGCCCAAGTGTGCGGCTTTGCCTTTCAGCGATTGGTAACCTTCCTTCAGCGAATCGGCCGTCTGGTGCAAATGGTCGCGCGCACTGTCGATACCGTCCGCCAAACCATCCGCCCATTCCCCGGCCCTGTCCTGATCGGGCCCGGTCCGATAAACCGGTTGCGGCACCGGCGGCCGGTTCTGGCTCATCATCAGCCACAGCAGACCCACCGAGGTCAGCACCGCAGGCACGGGGTTGTTGCGCACGCTGGTGCCAAGGTTAGTGATAAACGTCGAGCCATTGTTTTGCATCAGGCCCCAGGCCTGGTCGAACATCTGACCGGGGGTGAACTTGCTTTCCAGCTGGTCGACGATGTTGCCGATGCTGGCGCGCTGCGCGTCGATTTCCCGTTCGATCTGCTCGGGACTTTTTTGCGATTCGATATCCAGTTCAGTGTTCATGAGACTTTCCTCCGCAGCGCTTCCTGATCTTTGTTCAGAGCGTCCAGCGTCCGGTCAGGTTTGAAATGGGACGGCTCGAATTGTTTTTTGCCGGTTTGCAACATGGCGAAGCCGATGATCATCACCACAACACCGACGATCAACGCTGCCAGCCACGGCGCCATGAACAGGCTCAAAGCGTAGACCGCCGACATCAGCAGGATGATGAAACCCGCCAGAAAAACGATGGCACCGCCCGCCACCGCCGCAATGCCGGCCTTCAGCGTGGTGAGGCTGGTTTGCAGCTCGGCCTTGGCCAAGGCCAGTTCCTTGGTGAATAACGCGGGCACTTCGCGGGACAGCTGTCGAAGCAGACCGACGACAGAAGCGTCGTCAGGTTGCGCAAGAGGTCTTGTGCCCGGCAGATCCGGATCGTCTCTGTTCATCACAGTTCTCCTTTCGCGACTGGCGCAACGGGGGTCGGTGCGGGCGACGTTTCATAAGGCCGATGGGCGCCATAACCGTCTGATGGCGGCATGGAGGAACTGCCTGCTGCCGGATCGTGTTGGGCGCTGACGGTGACCGCCGCGCCCGTGCCGGCCTTGAGGAATCGCGATAATCCGAACCCCACGGCAATGCTCCCGGCAATGAACAGCGCGGGATTGCTGCGCGCCAGATCCGCCGCATCGTGCAAGAGCTGTTCGGCACTCTTGCCGCGAAGATTGCCGGCCAGCCCCGTCATCGACTCCGCCATGTCGCTGAGGTAGTCGGACATGCCCAGTGAGTCCTTGTCCTCCAGTTCCGACACAAAGCTTTCCGCACCTTGCGCCAATGCCTCGATCTGATCGGCGGCGGTGTCGCGATATTGGCCAAACTGCGCATCGGCTTGATGCCTCGCGCCGCCCAACGCCTCGGTGACCTCTTCCTTTAAATGCTCAAAGTCGTGCTCAGGCTTGCTGCCTGCCGGATCGCCGGTCTGAGATCCTGCTCTGCTGTCTGAAGTATTCATGTCGTCCCTCGCCTTCTGGATGAAAACGTTTAACGGGACTGCGCAGCAAGGATTGCCCTGAGCCCCTCACTGCAGAGGACGGGGGAGTTTGACGCAGAGTTCAAAGAGGATGATGGGCGACCTGCAAGAAGGTTTTCCAGCAGCGACGGCTACGCGCAAACACGGCGACGAGCGGTCTAAATGTAAAAAAGAATTTCAAGAACTGGCTGCGGTCAGACTCGTTACATTCAACGAGAGCTCGCACTCATGACTTTTGCACGTTTCTGCCAAGGCCTTTCAAACTGGGCCGGCAGCTCGAAAACTTTTCTCCTCGCGATCGTCTTGATTGGGGTTTGGGGACTGACCGGGCCTTACTTTCACTACAACGATACCTGGCAACTGATCATCAATACGTCGACCACCATCATCACCTTCCTGATGGTGTTTCTGATCCAGAACACGCAAAACCGCGACAACGACATTTTGCACCTGAAGATTGATGAACTGATTCGCGCGACCACGGCGGCGCAGAATGCGACGTTGGGGCTGGATAAAATGGGTTCACGGGATCTGCGCAAACTGCGCGATCGCTATAGCTCGCTGGGTGAGTGTCACCAGGTCAATCTCGATCCTGAAGCGCATGAAGCGTTTGTTGATGGCGTGCCAGTTTCATCGACGACTGCCGAAGCGGAACGAGTGGATTTGCAACGCTGAATTGCCCGCGGAGCAAAAAATCTGTGGGAGCAGAGCTTGCTCGCGAAAGCGGTGTGTCATTCAACAATGCACTGGTTGAAATTACGCCTTCGCGAGCAGGCTCGCTCCCACAAGGATTTGGGGTGTGCTCGGGGTTTTGTGTACGGCAGAAAACTTGTAGGAGCAGAGCTTGCTCGCGAAAGCGGTGTGTCATTCAACAATGCACTGGCTGAAATTACGCCTTCGCGAGCAGGCTCGCTCCCACAAGGATTTGGGGTGTGCTCGGGGTTTCGTGTACGTCAGAAAACTAGTAGGAGCAGAGCTTGCTCGCGAAAGCGGTGTGTCATTCAACAATGCACTGGTTGAAATTACGCCTTCGCGAGCAGGCTCGCTCCCACAGGGATCTTTGGCGTATTCGGGGTTTTGTGTACGACAGAAGAACATGTAGGAGTGAGCCTGCTCGCGAAAGCGGTGGGTCATTCAACAATGCATTGCCTGAGTTGACGCTTTCGCGAGCAGGCTCGCTCCCACAAGGATTTGGGGTGTGCTCGGGACTTTTTGTACGGCAGAAAACTTGTAGGAGCAGAGCTTGCTCGCGAAAGCGGTGGGTCATTCAACTATGCATTGCCTGGGCTGACGCTTTCGCGAGCAAGCTCGGCTCCTACAGTGAACGACGGGGTATCTGAGGGGGATTTGGCTCGGCATAGTTTTTATGCCTGAAAGGCATTGCTGCCCCAAGCTATGCGCTGTCGCTCATATGCCCAAAGCGACTAACCAGCACATTTTTAATTATTTTATTTCTGCGTGTGTACGCCGCTATACCTGCGCCTTCGATCCGGCACCTCGCTGGAATTTGCAGGAGCATCCGTGTGAGTCGAACGACGTCGTTTAGCAGAACTTCCCTTCCGAAAGCCGCGCTCACCCTCGCCGCTTTACTCGTTTCCAGTCTGGCGCTGGCCGATACGGTCAAGGAAATCCGTATCGCCGTGCCTGACATCAGCGCCGGGCCGACACCCAGCGGCGCGGGGATTGTCGACGTATTACGCGATCGACAAACCCTGGAAAAGGAGTTCGAAAAGGACGGCATCAAGATCCGTTGGGACTTCTTCAAAGGCGCGGGGCCGGCGATCAATGAGGCCTTGGCCAACAACCAGGAAGACTTCGCTTACCTCGGCGACTTGCCGGCGATCATCGGCAAGGCCGGTGGCCTCGACACGCGTTTGCTCAGTGCGACGGCCCGTGACGTCAAACTCTATCTCGCCGTACAGCCGGGCTCGGGCATCACCACCCTCGAAGCACTGAAAGGCAAACGCGTCGCTATCTTCCGAGGCACCGCCACGCAACTTTCGTTTGCCTCGGCACTCGCGCACCAAGGCTTGAAAGAGAGCGACTACAAAGTCGTCAACCTCGACTACAACGCCGCCAACGCGGCACTCGCCGCCAAGCAAATCGACGCTACCTGGTCGGGTGCCGGCGTGATTGCGCTGAAGGCACGCGGCCTCGCTGAATTGCCGCTGACCACCGTCGACCTCGATGGCGCCGGCAGCATGCAAGCCGTGTTGTTAGGCCGTGGCGCCTTTGTCGACGCACATCCAGAACTGGTCGCGCGCCTGATCAAGGCGCAACAACCCGCCATCACCTGGCTGCGCAACGACGACCACAAACAGGACTACATCAACCTGGTTTCAAAACTCGCCAGCTTCCCGGCAGACATCCTCACCACCGATGCCAAAGACCAATCGCTGGTAAAGATTTTCGCCCCGCAGCTCGACGCGCCGTTCCTCGACAACTTGCAGCGCAGCGTCGATCTGGCGCTCAACGCGAAACTGATCCGCAAAGGTTTTGAAGTGAAAACCTGGGCCGAGCCGCGCTTCATCGAGGCTGCCATGCAACACACCGACACCGCTTCGCAAACCCCACAAGCCAGCCGCTAAAACAAGGACTCTCCATGACCACGTTGTTCATTTTCCCCGGTGCCTGCTCGTTCGCTGCCCATGTCGTGATCCACGAATTGCAACTGCCTATCAACGTCGAGCGCGTGACCCTCGGCGACCCGAACTCGCCCTATCGCCAGATCAACCCGACCGGCCGTGTACCAGCGCTGTTGCTGGATAACCAGACGCTGCTCACCGAAAACACCGCGATCCTGCCGTACCTCGCCGACCTCAAACCCGGCACAGAATTGTTCGCACCGGCAGGTTCAGTCGAGCGCGCGCAGATTCAAGGCTGGCTCGGTTACGTGGCGACCGAGATCCACGTCGGCGCGTTTCGCCCGATCAATCGCCCAGAGCGTTACAGCGCTGACGAAAGCGCATTCCCCGGCATTCGCCAGCGAGCGCTGGAACAACTGAGCAACGCACTGAAACCGATCGAAGCACGACTGGCGCAAACCGAGTATCTGGTCGGTGATCGTTTCACCGTGGCGGACGCCTACCTCGGCGTCTTCCTTGGCTGGAGCGCTCGCGTCGGTGTGCTCAACGATTTCCCTGCGCTGCAGGCCGCACTCGGTCGCTTCCGCGCGCGGGAATCAGTGGTGCAGACCTTGGCCGCCGAAGGCCTCGCCTGAATCACCCCGAGGACGGATAACCGAATACGCCGGAGAACCACCATGCCAAGCACCGATACCATTGCCACCTGGGCCCAAGTCATCGCCCGCACGCTGGAAGCACAGGGCATCGACGCCGCCCCGCTGCTGAGCGAGGCCGGTATCAGCCGTTGTCATCTGCATGACCCTGATCAGCGCATCGCCCTCCCCGCCATGAGCGCATTCTGGCGGGCGGCGCGGCGCATCAGTGCTGACGAATGTTTTGGTCTGCAAGTGGCGCAGCACAGTTATCCGACCGATTTTCACGGGTTGTTTTTCGCCGCGCAAAGCAGTTCGACGGTGATTGAAGCGTTGCAACGGGGCGTGCGTTACGCCCCGGTGATCACCACGTCGGCGGCAATGAGTCTGGTGCGCGGGCCGCACACCACGCGCATGGTTTACGGCGTGGCCGACGGCGCGGAGGTGGAGCAGATCGCCACCGAAGCGTCGATTGCCTGCGCGGTGCGCTTCACCCGGCAAACCTGGGTGGATTTGCCGATCGTGCACGGCGTGCGCATGGCCCGCCCGGCCCCGCAAGATCCGCTGCGCTGGACACGTTTGCTCGGTTGCCCGATCCGCTTCGACGCCGGCGAAAATGCCATCGAATACAGCAACCGCTGGCTGGATGCGCCGCTGAACACGGCCAATCACGCCGTGGCCCAAGGACTCGATGGCGTGCTCAACGACTACCTCGAACGGCAACGACGCCTGAATCTGCCGGAGCGGGTTCGCGCGGCGATTATTCGTTACTTGCCTCTGGGTGAAGTTCAGCAAAGTCGTGTCGCCGACGAGCTCGGCATGAGCGTGCGCAATCTGCATCGGCACTTGCTCAAACACGACAGCAGTTTCAAGGCGTTGCTCGACGATTGCCGGCGACAACTGGCGTTCAGTTACCTGCGCCAGACCGACTGTTCAATCAACGAAATCTGCTATCGACTGGGCTTCAATGAGCCGAGCAGTTTTAATCGCGCGTTCCGTCGCTGGACCGGCGAAAGTCCCGGCAAATGGCGGCGTGATGATGTGCCGTTGCAACCTCAACGTTACGTGCCACGGCCCACTGTTTTCGCGGCTGAGCGAGCATTGTCGATCGCGGTTTGAGTCACTTGTCTGCGGCGGACCATAGGTTGTCCGCGCAGGCCCCTTTTCCCACCTTCACACGCTCTAGCATGGCACTCCTACCGAGCCCGACCGATTGCGTCGCGCGGCAAAAAAAGGAGCTCTGCGTCCATGCTTTTACGTTACTCGGCCACCACGGCCCATCGCCTCAAGCCCCTGAGCTTTTCCTTATGGCTGGCGCTGCCCGGTGTCCTCTGCTCGACCCAGAGCTTCGCCGCCGATGAACCCGAAGCGTCCACACCGACGGCAACTCAAGCCGATAACTCGGCGCCACGGCTTGAACAGGTCACCGTGACCGCGCGCCGTCGCGAAGAACAGTCGCAAGACGTACCGACGCCGATCACCACCCTCAGCGGCGCCAACCTGGAAACCCAGCGCATCTACAAGATTCAGGATCTGCAACAGGCCTTGCCGAGCGTCAACGTTGCTTATGTCCATGCGCGGGTTTCCAGTTTTGCCGTGCGCGGGATCGGCAACAACCCGGCCAGCGATGGCCTCGAAGGCAGCGCCGGGATTTACCTGGATAACGTCTATCTCGGCCGTCCCGGCATGGCCGCGTTCGACATGCTCGACGTCGAGCAACTGGAATTGCTGCGCGGGCCGCAAGGCACGTTGTTCGGCAAAAACACCACGGCGGGCGTGCTCAACATCACCACCCGTGGCCCGACATTCACCCCCGAGCGCAGCCTCGAAGTGTCCGGTGGGCAGGACGGCTACTTTCAAGGCAAAGGCACGGTGTCCGGGCCGTTGACCGACACCCTCGCCGGTCGCCTGTCGTTCTATCGCACCCGGGACGACGGCTACCTGAACAATCGCCACGACGACCGCACACTGCTCGGTGGCGAGCGCGAAGGCTTGCGCGGGCAATTGCTGTTCAAACCCAACGACGATTTCAGCCTGCGCTGGATCAACGAATACAACAGCGAAAACTCCAGCAGCGGCAGCAGCGTGATTTACGGCGCGGGGCCCGTGTTCTGGCGCCGCGCGGCACTGGTCGGGGCGAATCCGCAGGTGGGCGAGAGCAACATCGATGGCCGCCAGAACGTCAGCGTGCACCAGAACGCGAGCTCCGTTGAAGCCAACTGGAACCTTGCCGGCGGCTACACGCTGACCTCGATCAGTGCTTATCGCAGCTGGCACTTCAACCCGGCCAACGACGCCGACCAACTGGAAGTCCCGGTGATCAACGACTTCGGCTACGAAGTCCACGACCGGCAGTTCTCGCAGGAAGTGCGCCTGGCTTCGCCTAAAGGCGAGTTCTTTGATTACGTGGTTGGCGCCTACGCGTTCAAGCAAGACCTCGGCAACCGCATCTTCACCGACCTCGGGCCGCTGGCGGATCTCAACCTGATCGGCGCCAATCTCAATGCACTCAACAACGTCAACAGCAAGGTCAACAGCAAGGTCAACGGCAAGATCGACACCGAGAGCTACGCGCTGTTTGCCCAAGGCACCTGGCACCTGACCCAGCGCCTCGATTTCAGCGCCGGCATCCGCGGCACCTACGAAGAAAAAGAAGCCAACGTCAAACGCTTCGCCCCTGTGGGTGGCGGCACGCCAGTGGTGATCCCGGGCGTGGTCGATGGCAACGCGATCCGTGCCGGCCAGGTCGGCGCCTACGACACCGGTGACTTGCACCTGTACAACGCCGCACCGTCGTTTCTGGCCAGTTTGAGCTACCACTTCAGCGACGATGTGTTGGGCTACACCTCATTGTCCCACGGCGAAAAATCCGGCGGCGTCAACCTTGCGGTCGGCTCGGCTCCGAGCGCTGGCGCTGAGTCATTGCTGGTCGGCCCCGAGCGGGCGAACGACGCGGAACTGGGGATCAAAAGTCAGCTGTTCGACCAGCGTTTGCAACTCAACGCGAACGTATTCTGGACGGGCGTGAACGGCTATCAAGCCACCACTTACTACCAGCCGCCGGGCTCGTTGACCGGTTACCAATTGCTGACCAACGCCGGCACCGTGCGCTCACGTGGACTCGAATTTGAGGCCACCACCGTGCCGGTTCGCGGACTGACGTTGAACGTCAACGGCTCGTTCAACGACGTCACCTATCTGTCGTTCAAAGACGCGCCCTGCCCCTCGGAAAACCCCGGCCAGACCAACTGCGACCTCAGCGGCCAGCGTGTGGCCGGCGCCTCGCGCTGGATCGGCAACATCAACGGCGAATACAAGTGGCCGCGCATTGACCGCATCGAACCTTACGCCACCGGCAGCTATGCCTATCGCTCCGAGAGCGAAGGCACCCTCGACAACTCCGACCTGGCGAAGATCGACGGCTACGGCCTCGCCAACTTCTCGGTCGGCGCGCGCATGGACTACGGCGACGGTTTGCTGGACGCCTCGCTGTGGGTGAAAAACGCCTTCGATCGTGAGTATTACCTGGCTGTTGGCAGTGGTTCCAACGGTCTTTACACCGCCTCGCCAGGCCAGCCGCGCACTGCCGGCCTGACCTTGCGCTATGACTTCTGAGGACACTATGACAACAGCAAAAATGAGCCTGGGCGCGTTTCTCATGAGCAGCGGCCACCACCTCGCCGCCTGGCGCCACCCGCGTGCCTGGGCTGGCGGCGGACTGGATTTCCAGCACTTCAAAAAACTCGCCACCACCGCCGAACGCGGCAAGTTCGATGCGATATTCTTCGCCGACAACCTGGCCTTGATGGGCTCGCCGGAACTGGGCCAGTTCACCACCGCTGGCGATGTCTTCGATCCACTGGTGCTGCTCTCGGGTCTGGCAGCGGTGACCGAGCGCATCGGCCTGGTGTCGACGGTCTCGACCAGCTACAACGAACCTTATTTACTGGCGCGCAAGTTCGCCTCCCTCGATCACTTGAGCGGCGGGCGCGGTGGCTGGAATCTGGTGACCTCGGCGACCGATCTGGAGGCGCTGAATTTTGGCCGCGACAAGCATTTCGAACACGGCGACCGTTATCAGCGCGCTGAAGAGTTCATCGATGTTGTCACCGGCCTGTGGGACAGCTTTGAAGACGACGCTTTCATCCGCGACAAAACCAGCGGCGTGTTTTTCCAGCCGGACAAACTGCATGTACTCAATCACCACGGCGAAAACTACCGGGTACGCGGGCCGCTGAACATTCCGCGCACGCCACAGGGTTACCCGGTGCTGATTCAGGCCGGCTCCTCGGAACCGGGCAAGGCCTTGGCCGCGCGCACCGCTGAAGTGGTGTTCACCGCACAACAGACCCTGAGCAACGCCCAAGCCTTTTACGCCGACGTCAAAGGTCGACTTGCCGGCTACGGCCGCCGTCCTGAGCAGTTGAAAGTCATGCCGGGGATTTCGCCGGTGATTGGCCGCACGCAAAGTGAAGCGGAAGACAAATACCAACAGTTGCAGGATCTGGTCGAGCCACGGGTTGGACTGGCGATGCTCGCGGGCATGGCCGGTGGTTTCGACCTGTCGGAATATGATCTGGACGGCCCGTTGCCAGAGCTGCCGCAGAGCAATTCGATGCAGAGCCGTCAGGCCTTGTTCATCGATCTGGCGCGCCGGGAAAACCTGACAATTCGCCAGTTGTACCTGAAAGTCGCCGGCGCGCGCGGCCACCACACCGTGATCGGCACGCCGAAAACCATCGCCGACACCCTTGAAGAATGGTTCGTCGGCCAGGCTGCCGACGGCTTCAACATCATGCCGCCGTTCCTGCCGGAAGGACTGGATGACTTCGTTGACGGCGTGGTGCCGTTGCTGCAACAGCGCGGGTTGTTCCGCACTGAGTACAGCGGCAGCACGCTGCGGGATCATCTGGGATTGCAGCGGCCGGGCAATCGTTACCAGCGTTAAGCCGGTAGCGATGGCTCCATGAAAAATCCGTGCATTGGATCTTTCGTTGCACAACGATAGCCCTAGACTGGTTTCTTTCTCAGGACTCACCTGACAAGGAAACCCGTCCAGTGCGCGACTTTGATAACCAACCCGATTTAAGCGGCAACACGCTGCAACTGCGACCACTCGCCGACAGTGATTTTGAAGGCATGCTGCTGGCGGCGAGTGACCCGCTGATCTGGGCCGGCCACCCGGCCACGGATCGCTATCAACGACAGGTCTTCGCGCCCTACTTCGCCGCGCGCCTGGCCAGCGGCAAAGCCCTCGCGGTGATCGAGATGGCCTCCGGGCAGATCGTCGGCATGTCGAGCTACTACTCACCGCCCGACCAGCCTGACGCAATCGCCATCGGTTACACCTTTCTGACGCGGGCGAAGTGGGGCGGGCTGGCCAATCGCGAGCTAAAGCGATTGATGCTGGAGCATGCGTTCAAGGCGTACGACATCGTCTACTTCCACGTCGCGCCTAATAATCTTCGTTCGCAAAACGCCATGCTCAAGCTGGGCGCAACGCATTTGTATGACGCCGAACTGGATCTGTCTGGAGTGCCTGCAATGTGCAAATGCTATGGGCTTTCCAGAGCGCAATGGGGCTAGCCTGCGCTTTGCCAATCAACGACGGCTGATCACGGTCAGCCATCTTCTCTGCTCGCTTCTCCAAACATATGAAATTCCAGAACCCAGCCTACAAACATATGAATTTTTATCGATGTTTGCCTGGCTTAAGCTCCCTTCACTCCTCATGAAGGAGGCCGTTTCGTCGGTACGCCTGAGACAAGGCGATCCTAAAAATAATGTGTCTGCCGACCAAGGAATTTCTTATGTCCGCCCTGCTCGCACGCTGCCGTGCCTGTCATTGCGCGCTCTCCAGCGCCAGCGCTTCAATGGGAGGCCGACAATGACCTCGCCTCTTTCCCGCCCAAACGCCGATGAATCGTTGCTGCACAGCCAGGGCTATGCCCAGGAACTGCATCGCGGTCTGTCATTGTGGTCTTCATTTTCTGTCGGGTTCGCTACCGTTTCGCCGGTGGTGGGCATTTATTCGGTGATGTCATTGGGCGCGATGAACGCCGGGCCGTCCTGGGTCTGGATCGTTCCGTTGTGCCTGGCGCTGCAGTTTCTGGTGGCGCTGGTCTATGCCGAACTGGCCTCGCAATACCCGCTCGCCGGCGGTTGCTATCAATGGGTTCGGCGACTGGCGGGCGATCGCTGGGCGTGGTTCACCGGGTTCATGTATCTGGCCTCGGCATTGGCTTCCTTGACCACTGTCGCCTACCTGGGCGGTTTCTGGTTGTGGCTGTTTTTTACCGGCGCGCCGCCATCGGCGAATGCCCAAGTGTTCAGCGGCGCCGTGCTGTTGCTGCTCGGTTTGGGGGTTAACCTGTTCGGCATCAACCCGCTGAAGTACTTCGTCAACGCCGGGATCATTGCCGAGGCGATCGCCTCCATCGGCATCGGCGTGTTGTTGCTGTTGTTCTTCCGTAACCATTCGCTGTCGCTGGTGTTTGAAGGACTGACCTCCAGTCAGGGTGGCGACGGCTCGTACCTGCCAGGATTTCTGACGGCGATGGCGGTCGGTGGCTGGGCCTTCCTCGGGTTCGACGCCTGCTCGCAGGTGTCCGAAGAAACTGCCGATGCGCGGACGTCGACGCCACGGGCGATTTTGCGCTCGATGATTCTGGTCGGCCTCACCGTGATGCTCACCGCATTCGCCGTGACGCTGTCGTTTACCGACACCGCAGGCATGGTCTCCGGGCAAATCGTCGACCCGGTGACACCTGCTGTCGTTGATGCCTTCGGTAGCTGGTCGGAACGACCTTTCGTGGGCATCGTGTTGGTGGCGTTCATCGCGTGCATCGTCTCGGTGCAGACCTACATCGGTCGCGCCGTGTTCGGCATGGCCCGCGACTCGATGCTCCCGGCGTCGGCCCTGTTGCGCAAAGTCGACAAGCGCAAAGTGCCTTTCGCGGCGATGGTTTTCAGCACCTGTTTCGCCAGTCTCGGTCTGGCGCTAGGCCTCAACGCAACGGCGGTCGGCACGTTGATCGCCTTCGGCAGCGGCGGCTTTTTCATGGTGTTCCTGATTGTCGTCAGCTGCGCCCTGCTTGCTCGTCTGCGCGGCCAATGGAAACCCGAGCCCGGGACTTTCAGCCTTGGTCGCTGGGGTCTGCCGGTCAATCTTGCGGCGTTCTTCTGGCTGGTGTTTGAAAGCATCAACGTCGCTTGGCCACGGGAGTCGCTGGCGCCACCGGGTGCGCCATGGTTTCAGGTGTGGGCGGTGATTCTGGTGTTCTCGATCCTCGCGCTGCTGGGCCTGATCTACCTGTTCCGCGCCAAGCCTTATCTGCGCAGCAGCCTGCAACTGCGCACCGAATAACCCCCCGCCTTGTCATGCGGGGCCCTTGCGCCCCGCGAATCTGGAGTTCAGATGTCTTCTCTTCACTACTGGAATTACCCCACCGAAATTTTCTGCGGGTCCGGCGCGCTGGATGTGTTGGCCGAACGCTGCAAACTGTTGGGAATGCGCAATCCGCTGCTGGTCACCGATCCGGGGATGCTCGCGCTGGAACCTATGGCGCTGATCAAAGCGCATTTGCAGCACGCCGATATTGCCTTCGCGGTGTTCAGCGACATCGACAGCAACCCGAGCCTGAATGACGTCGCCCGAGGCGTGGTCGCTTTCAAGGCTGGCCGGCATGATTCGCTGATTGCTCTGGGCGGCGGCAGCGCGATGGACGCCGCCAAGGGCATCAGCCTGGCATCCGTCGATGCTCAAGGCCTCGAGCAATATCAATGGTCGAATGTCATAGCCAGTTACCCGACATTGGCGGACTTTCCGCACCTCGATCTGCCACGTCTGATCGCGCTGCCCACCACGGCGGGCACGGGTTCGGAGCTTGGTCGCGAAGCGGTGTTGACCCTCAGCGAAGAAAACATCAAGCGTGTGGTCAGCCACCCGGAATTACTGCCGGCCTGCGTGATCCTCGACCCGGTGCTGACCCGTGGCCTGCCCGCCGCACTGACCGCCGCCACCGGCATGGACGCGTTGACCCATCACATCGAAGCTTTCTGTTCGCCGCTGTATCACCCGATGTCTTCCGGTGTCGCGGTGGAAGGTATTCGTTTGATTCAGCAGCACTTGTGCAACGCACATCGCGATGGTCAGAACATGGTTGCCCGCGAAGGCATGTTGATCGCTTCGGCCATGGCCGCGGTGGCATTTCAGAAAGGTTTGGGCGGCGTGCATGCCCTCGCCCATCCGCTGGGCGCGCGTTATCACAAACATCACGGGTTGCTGAATGCGATCCTGCTGCCCTACGTGTTGGTCGCCAACCGCCAGGCAATCAGCCAGGACATCGCGCGACTGGCCCGCTATCTGGAGTTGCCGCAGCCTGATTTCGATGGTTTTCTCGATTGGGTCTTGCAGCTGCGCGAGCAGTTAGGGATCGCCCACAGCCTGGGCGAGATGGGTCTGGACACCGACGCGGCGGATTGGGTTGGCGAACAGGCGCTGGCCGATGTTTCTTCATCCGACACCAACGCCTGTGTCCTCAGTGCCGCCGACTATACGCAAATCTTCCGCAATGCCGTGCAAGGCGTGCTGCCGAGATAAAACTCACAAACCGTGCTCAGCCAGCAGATCTGCGATAAAGGCACGCACGGCCTCGCTTTGCGGGTGCCCGACGTGGGTGATCATGCTGTGCTGCACGTCATAACGCAGCGTCTGCGGGTGCAGCGCGCGCATCTTGCCGCTCTGTAACCATGGCCGCGCGTAGTGCGCAGGCAAATAGCCCAGATGCGTCCCGGCGAGCACGCCGTGGGCCACCGCCTCCATGTGGTGCGCGGTGGCTGAAGCGCGATCCGGCGCAATGGGCAGCACCTGATCGGCCGGCAAGAAACCATGGCAAATCCAGTCACTGGCCTTGAGCTGTTCCAGCGTCGGCGCCTCGACGGCGAACAGCGGATGCGCCTGCCCGCAGAAGATACCGATCTCCTCGCTGTACAGCGGTTGGTAATTCAAGGTCGGTAGCGGACGGCTGAAATAGGAAATGGCGACGTCCAGTTGCCCGTCGATCACCGCGCGTTCGAGCTCTATCGGCGAGTTCACGAAGATATGCAGGTGCATGTCGTGTTCGCGCTGATAAAACCGTGCAATGGCCGCGTCGATGCGCGCGGTCGGCAGGGTCGCGATATTGTCCGCCAGCCCCAGATACAGATCCCCGACCAGACGCCCGGATAAATCCTGCGCCTCATCACGGAAGGCATCCACCGCACCAAACAGCGCCGCTGACGCCTTGAGAATCCGCTGACCTTTTTCGGTCAAGCGAAAACCACCCTTGCCGCGCTCGCAAATCCGGTAGCCCAAACGTTTTTCCAGACTGGAAATATGCGTGCTGATGTTCGACTGACTCATGTTCAGCTCAGCTTGCGCAGCGGTGAAACCACCGCACTTCACCACGATGGCGAAAATCCGCAGCAGGCGTAAATCCATGTCCGTAATGTTTCTGATCACCGGGGTGTCCTGTTCAACGATTTCTTGCGACGTTGCGGGGATCAAGTTTCCATTGCGACGGGCGCCGTCGGCAAGCGTATTGAGGGCATGAGGACGCTGAGGCTCCCATGCCGCTCAAGAACCTCTCAAATCATTGCTTGTGCAAATCCCCCGGCTTCCACACTTTGTCGAAGAACGCTTTGGTCGGGCCGTACAGGCGCAGAATCACGAAATAGCCTTCGCCCGGAAGGGTTTTGATCCAGTTTTTACCGGCGCCGGGTGAGTCCGGGCCGAAATGCACATCGATCGAACCATCGGCATTGGCGACCGGTTTGTCCATAGTATTGATCGATGGAAACGGCTGGCCGTTGTCCAAGCCGGACGCGGTGATCGAGTCGTACGCGGTGACCGACCAGAACAAGGCTGCGGGGATACCTTTGGGCAGGTTCAACGTGTAGCTGTTGCTGCCGGAAAGGAATTCACCCGTGGCATCGACGAACGTGGCCGGGTACTTGGCGCCGACGTTTTCCATGTTCACGGCCATGCCCGGGCTGGCTGAATAGGCGTTGGTGAAAAAGCCGGTGCGCGGGTCGATGTAGTTGAACGTGTCGGCGGTAAACGTGGCGTTACCGGGGAATACGTTCAACCACTTGCGATCCGGGTACCACGTGCCGTTGGCGACAATCGTCTGCGGCGTGTAAGAAATCGCATGGCCGATCTTGCTGGCGGTTTTCGCCGCATTGTCGAGCAGGTCACGGCTGGCCTTGTCGGGCTGGAACGGCTTGCCCTTGATGATGCCCAGTGCGGCGAGCATGCCACGCATTTCCATGTCCTGCGGGTCGACGTATTCGTGTTCGATAAACCGCGACAGCATGTCGAAAGCGCTGCCATCGGTGGGGTACAGCATGTTGACCGGGGTGTTCGAGGCGTTGGGGAACACCATCGCTTTGGCCGTGGCCTGTTTACCCAACGGATAGATGCGGGTTTTCTCCATGACCGCGACCGGCGCATCGAGCTGTTTCGGATCTTTGAAGAAGCCGCGCCAGAACACGAACACGCCGTACGTTCGCGAGCGATACGTCAGATAGCCCGGCGGCACCTCGCCTTTATAGTCCGGCGGCAGCACCAGGTATTTGGCGCCCTGCCCTTTGTCCGGGCCCGGCAGACCGACGTCGCCACACCACTGACGGCCTTCAATCTCGCCCTCGGAGCAAATCGGCCGCTGGAAGAAGTCATCCAGAATGCCCTGCAAACCCGGCGGCACTTCGATCACCATCGGGCCGTCCTGCTTGAGATCCAGATAGCCCATGGCGTAGATCACGTCGGAGTTGGGCGTGGTCACGCGGGTCTTGGCGTTGAGGCGATCCTTCCAGATCGGCAGCACGTTGTAACCGGCGCCGAAAGCTTTCTCCGAGCCCTCTTTCATGGCGTACATGTTCAACGCCGGCAGAGCCCAGATGTACGACTGCACGGCGCGCTGGAAGAGCAATTCGTTTTGCAGCTGCGCCACGCCTTCGAGCGTCGGATAACCGCCAGCGAACGGCAGGTCGGCCAATTGCTGGTAATGGCTGGCGGCCTGGGCGCTGGCGCTGATCGAAACGGCCAGGCTCAGCGCTGTCAGTGATTTTGCTAACGTGTTCATCGTAAACGTCCTTGCGATCAATTGGCTTTGACAACAGCGGGCGGCACCCATTGGCCGTTCAGCGCAGCCGGCTCAGGCCAGTACGCGCGAATGTAGAGCGAGAAATCCGCACCTTTGGGCGTCGGCAGCCAGTTGGTTTCCTTGTCCTTGCCCGGCGAGTCGCTCTGCACGTAAATCGTTAGCGAGCCGTCAGCATTGGCTTGCAGGGATTTGTTTTTGGTGCCGATGGAATAGCGCTTGAGGTCGTTCGGCGAGAAGAAGTGCTGTTCGTTGTACAGGGTCAGCGACCAGAAGCCTTTGACCGGTGGCAATTGCCCTTTGGCGAAGGTCACGGTGTAGCTGTTTTGCCCGTTGAGGCGCGTGCCGGTCTTGTCCAGATCCTGATAGAAGTACTTGGTTTCTTTCTGCTGGTTGACGAAGATGTTCGAGCGCGCGACGGCGGTACGGCTGAAATAGTCGGTGCCGAACGCCGCGCCGTTGCTGATGGTGCTCCAGTGATCCGGCAATTGCAGGCCGTAGTTACGGAACTGCAACAGCGGGTCGATCACTTCGCTGTCGGCTTTTTTTGCTTCATCGATCATCGCGGCTTTGAGCTGAGGATCGGCCTTGGCAATGGCGGCCAGTGAGGCCATTTGTGCGTAGCGAGCTTCTTCGCCCGGCAACGGTTTGGCGTCCTTGAGCAGCGCGGGCAACTCGTCGAAGAACTTCTCTGGCATCACCCATTTGGTTTCGCCACTGCCGGCGGCCTGCGCCGGGAATTTCGGCAGTTTTGCCCAATCGCGGTGTTTGACCTTACCGTCGAATTGCGACAGCGGGTACATGTCGACGCCCGACAACGATGGCTGAATGGCCGCGCGATCGACAGCGCTATCGTCCTGGAACACCCGGGGAATCACGAATCCGGTGTTGGTGCGCGAGCGGAAGACCTTGGTGATCCCGGCCGGGACTTCGCCCTTCCAGTCAGGGCCCACCAGCAGGTAGAAACCGGGTTTGGTGTCATACATTTTGCCGAGCTCGGCAAAGCTGTCAGAACGCAAATCCACCACTTGG
The DNA here is from genome assembly GCF_044753305.1 of Pseudomonas sp. NPDC088429. Lineage (NCBI taxonomy): Bacteria > Pseudomonadati > Pseudomonadota > Gammaproteobacteria > Pseudomonadales > Pseudomonadaceae > Pseudomonas > Pseudomonas sp. NPDC088429. The sequence continues at coordinate 138,074 of NZ_JBIVMX010000001.1, forward strand.
TACACCCAGAAACGGCTGCCGAAATCCGGCACCTGCAACACCACCGGTTCCAGATCCAGCGCGATGCTGCCCGCGCCGTAGACCACGTCCTGATTCGGACACGCCACCAGGCGCTCGGCGGGATCGATGTAATCGCTGAGCATCGACAGTCGATTGATCGGCGCGACCGGAACAATTCCGCCCATCAAGCCAGGTTCAGGCAGATCCTTGAACGCTTGGCGACGGTTGAAAATATTGGCCATGGGCCAACCCCAGAAATACGCCTCACGGGCCATCATGCGCACGTATGGCTCGGTGACCTTGGTGTTGGCGACCGGGCCGCTGACGGAGCCTTCGCTCGCGAAACTTTGCGGGGCCAGAACACAGGTGGTGGCCAGCGCACCCATCAAGCTCAGCGCGAACAGATTGAGGCGTTGCGGCAGTTGAGTCATAAAGCATCCTTACTTGTGGGAATCACCCTTTGCAGGTGAGTCGCAGGAAAGATAGCGCAAGTCTGCCGAGGTGGTTACGCAATGTTTGAGATGTGTGCGGCAGTCCTCGACCTGCAATCATCAGCGCTTTGAAATGACACTTTTCATGTACTGATTCAAATCGCGAAAATCCTCAACAGTCCAGGCGTGCGGCGGCACCTTCACGCCGTTCTCGCGCAACGTTCTTGGGATCAAATCTCCGTTGGGACGCAGGATGATTGACGACACAATGACGCCCGGGTAATCGCTCAGCCGTTGCTTGAAAGCGGCTGTTGTCAGATCCGGCGTCGGCGGATTGCTTTTATGCGCCAGCGGCCCTGTACCTTTGATATCAGCGCCGTGACACATTGCACAGCGCTGCACGAAGAGGTTTTTTCCGTTGCTGTCGTCCGCCAGAGACGGCGATGTTTGAGCCAGCGATAAAACGCCAAGCGCAGCGATGAAGACTGATTTCATGTCCATATGCTCGTACACCATCCATTGAATCTATATCGAAGTAGACGTTACGCGCCTTGTTGACCTTCATAACGCGGCAGCTCGATCGCGTCTGCTTTCGGTGAAAGAATTTTGCCAAATACCGTCTTGAAACCCGGTGCGGTGGCCAGCCTTAATACCGCGTGACCGAGGGCGATGCCAAGCCGCGAATGTGGCGAGGCCAGTCGGGGCGCGAACTTGGGCACGCTTTGCGCCTGATTGACGTAGGGGCGCATCAGTTTTTCGTAGGCCGCGAACGCTTGGGCAAGATCGTCGTGACGACTCAGTTCGCCCGGATCAGCGCCTCAATTCCCATGCGCTGAACCACCGTACGACCGGCGCCGCGCACATCGTTGCGCGTCAGAATGGCGATTTGTTGTAGCTGCTGGCCGACGACATCGCTGGCAATTTGTAGGCTGCGTGGATCTTCGACTGGCGTTGAGGGTGCGCTCATGCGTAATCCTGTCCGGAATTCAGGGCTGATCGTGACGAGTCGGGGACATTAACCTATAGCTAACTTGCTTAGCTACTTTCCAAATTCATCGAGGATTTAAGCCGCCCTACCCTGATATCCTGCTCGCCGTCAGTCGCCGCATGGCTGGTTAAGAGGGACTATCGAACAGTATTCACGGAGGAAAAATTGCGGATCTACATTACAGGTGCTTCGTGCGCAGGCGTGTCGACCTTGGGTGCCAACCTCGCGCCCTCGCTCGATTTAAAACATGTCGATGTCGATGATTTTTACTGGGCGCCCACCAACCCGCCATTCACAACAAAGCGGCCGCCTGAAGAACGCGTTTCGTTGATGCAGCAGGAACTGGGCGCCGACAACTGGGTGCTGACCGGCTCTTGTATGGGCTGGGGCGATGCGCTGATCACCCACGCTGATTTGATCGTCTTCGTTGTGACACCGACGCCTGTTCGCCTTGAGCGTCTGGCCGCGCGTGAAAGGGAGCGATTTGGCGACCGGATCGCCCCAGGGGGCGACATGCATGAGATACATGTGGCTTTCCGAGAATGGGCTTCGCAGTATGACGATCCGAATTTTTCAGGGCGTAATCGAGCGTGGCATGAGGCGTGGTTAAGCGGGCAAACGATTCCGGTTTTACGGGTTGATGGGGCGCGTGGTGCGGATGAAATGGTGGCGGATGTTTTGGGGCATTGTCGCCGCTAGCAATTCGGCCAGAAACATCACTCCAATCGGCTCGGTCAGGGAAGAATCCCATTGAGCAACTACGGCTGTTCTTAACACTCAATCCGCTAAAAGAGTGAAGTACTCCACGACAAAGTAGCCGACCTGATAGATCAGGGTAAACAGCGCAAGTGTCAGCTGCACTCGCCGCCGTTTCTGTGTGATGCCAATCAACACGATGCCGAGCATGATGACGGTGTGGGCGGTATACGCCGCTCCGAGCGTATGCCAGCGGGCGTTGCCTTTGAGGGAGGTGTCGATGAGATCCATGGCCGTGATGAGCGCGATGAGCCCGAAGAACCAGGCACGTCGCTCGAGCAGGTAGTTTTCGTAGCTGCCGAACTCTCTCACGTCTGACGGAAACAGCATCGTCGACACCATGAAATAAAGGGCGCAATAGCAAACAATGAAAAAGTAGGACTCGAACGTCCACACCGGCACCTGCGTTAGACGAAACTCCCACCACCAGAACGTCATGATTGAAATGAGCGCCCAGACCACCCAGCTCATGTGTATCCACGACCATCCAAATTGGCGCGGGTGTTCGATGATCGAAGCGATCCCCTTGAGTAACGTCGTTATACCCAGCCCCAGGATGATGCTGAGGACGATACGGATATGCGAGTAAATCTGGTCTGGGGTCATCTCACTGCGCCGGATTTCAAGCGGCTCTACGTGACTTGATCGTTGATTTCCGGGGTTTCCAGGAAATAAACCGCTCAGGTCAGGTTCCGCCTGTACCAATGGGTTGCAATCGCAAGCCGTTGATCGCTGCTGCACGATGATCGCAATGGCCTGAACGGTCTTAGCGTAGGTGGACATCAATGATGTATGCGGCTTTTTGCAGATAATTTTGTCATCCATCCAATCTGAAGCCCCCTGGACACACAAACCACAGAGCGCTAGCGTCAGCTTATTCAACTCAAGAGCCCCGCCATGGACGTCATTGCCAACTATTCAAACAACCACCACCGACACGCGGTAATAGCGTTATGGGAAACCGTCTTCGGTTACGAAACCGCCCATAACACTCCCAGCCTCGCCATCGACAAAAAACTCGCCGTCGCCGATGAGCTGTTTTTCGTGGCTCTACGAGATGAAGAAGTCATCGGCACGGTTATGGGCGGGTACGATGGCCACCGCGGTTGGTTGTACTCGGTGGCGGTGCTTCCCGCACATCGTCGAGAAGGCTTGGGAGCCAAACTGGTTCGTCACGCCGAGGACGCGCTGATTGCGCGCGGCTGCATGAAGATCAATCTGCAGATCATAAGCGCCAATGCGAGCGTGGCGGCTTTTTATGAAGCGTTGGGTTATTCGATCGAACCGCGCATCAGCATGGGCAAGAAGATTGAAGCGAATATCGTGATGCCAGGGATTCAGGGCTGATCCGCCTGAAACCGTTTACGCAGCAGATTGATCACCAACAGCACACTCGCCGCCATCCCTTGCGAGCCGCACATCAGTCCAAGAATGTGATCGTCAAACAACCACCAGGCGAACGCGCCGAAGAACAGCGTCAGCAACAGCCCAAACACCAATAACGTCAAATGCCGCACGCTCGGAATGTCTTCCAGCACGTCAGCAAAAATGCTCCAGCAGGCCCATTGCATAAACAGCAACACCGTCACCCACGGCAGTGTCTGTAGAAAAGCGCTCGGCGGCAGCGAAGTGACAAAGCTGAACGGCACGGCGAAGACGAAAAACAGTGTTGCGGCGATCGTCGTGCAGGTGGGCACGGTATAGGCCGGCAAGGCGATGACCAGTTGCATCAACTTGAGGGCTTGCAGTCGAGTGATCAATTCTCGCGCTCCTGCGGGTCGTCCTGGCCGAGTCCGGTGGCCGGTGCAGTGACTATAGATCAGCCGCTGCACCACGCAAAAAACTGCACTCAAACCGTCTTACACGTCAGCCAGGCACCCCAGAAAAGACTGCTGAAAAACCGCGTTGCTTCACCAAATCCTGCCTCATGCAGCAATGTCTGAACCGCTACCTCGGAATGCGGCGGATCGGCCCCCTGCAGAATTTTCCCGAGTTTTGCTTGCACCTCATCGGCACTCGCGCCCTGCTGCCGCCAGCGCTGGCCCCATGCCTCTAGCAATAACGGTTGGCTGGCCTAAGCGTAATGATTGCCGGCCACAATCAGCGGTGCGCCGGGTTTCAGCCGCGCTTGGATGGATTGCAGAATCTCGCGTTTGGGTTCGTCGCCATTGAGGTGATGAAGCACGCCGATCAGAGTCGCGGCATCGAAGGTTTGATCCGCCGGCAAGTCATTGATCTCACCGAGATGCACCTCCGTTCTGTGCAGCAAATCATTGGCCTGCAACTGTTGCACCGCCGCGTCCAGCATCGGCTCGGAAGGATCGACTGCAGTGAAACTCCAGTCCGGCTCCAGTGCCGCCATCGCGATGATTTCCTGCGCCGTACCGCCAGCGCCGACCACCAGAATTTTCGCCGGCCGTGACTGCCCGAGACTCGCAGCCAGCATGCACGCCGCCAGATCATGACAGGCGTCATAACCGGCCAGTGCGATGCGGCTTTGTTGGGCGTATTCGTTGGCGCGGGAGTTGTCGAATTTTTCAGCTGAGGATGATTTCACTGGCAGGTCTCCATGTCCTTTTTCAGCAAATTACGCCGGCCAGGGTGACAAGAGAAATTCAATGATTTCATGCACTGCATTCCCATCGGGAATGCAGTGTTCAAACGTTAAGACCAGAACCCTTTATGTGGCTCGGCCGCCTCCCCCTCCAACATCGGCCCGAACACACTGACCTTGCGCTGCCCCTTGGCAAACACTTCGCGGCACGGCAGCGAGAACGTCGGGTTCTCCGGATGGTCACCCGTCAGTCCCAATAACGCGTGCTCCGACAACGCATAAACCACCCGGCCGATGCCCGTCCAATACACCGCGCCAGCGCACATGCAGCAAGGTTCGGCGCTGGTGTACAGCGTGCACAGTTCCAGCTCTTGCGGCGTCAGCAATTTGGCCGCCGCAGCCGCCGCAACCAGTTCTGCATGCTGAGTCGGATCGCCTTCCGGCGGCATCGAGTTGTTCCCCGCTTCGACGATCACTTTGCCGTTGCGGTCGGCGACCAACGCAGCAAACGGGTGGCGGCCACGCTGTTTCGAGGCCTCGGACAAGGCGATGGTCTGGCGCAGCAACGCCAGATCGAGATCGCTGACGCCTGCTGGAATGAGCTGAGTGAATTGATTCATGGGTAACTCCTGGGCAGTGGAAAACAAAAGTCAGTCGGCCAATTCAGCCGATGCAGCGCCGATGGTTTCGGTCGATTTTTTTTCATTGTTGAGCAGAATATTGAGCACGATGGCGGTGATCGCACCGAGGAAGATGCCGCTGTCAAGCACCAGTTTCAGCGTTGGGCCGACGTGTTCGAACAGCGCCGGAAAAGACATCGGCAGCACGCCGACACTCACTGACACGGCGACGATGATGCCGTTGCGAGTGCCCTCGAATTGCACCCGCGACAGCTCCTGAATACCCGCCACCGTGGTCATGCCGAACATCACGATCGCGCAGCCACCGAGCACCGGCGTCGGCACCGCCGCGATCAACGCGCCGAGCTTCGGGAACAAGCCCATCAGCACCATGATTGCCCCGGCCGCCGCGACGACGAAGCGGCTCTTCACGTTGGAAAGCGCAATCAAACCGGTGTTTTGCGTGAAGGCGTTGTACGGAAAACTGTTGAACAAGCCGCCGAGCATGGTCGACAAACCATCGGCGCGGAACGCGTTGCCGAGGGTCTGCTGTGTGGTTGGTTTGCCGGTCAATTTGCCGATCGCCAGGCAGTTGCCGGTGGTCTCGGCCATGATCACCAGCATCGCCAGAGTCATGATCAGAATCGGCACCGGCGAGAATTCCGGCGCACCAAATGCCATCGGCGCACTCAGCTCAAACCACGCCGCTTCGCTCACCTTACTGAAGTGGGTCATGCCGCACGCCGCCGCGATCAGGCTGCCGACAAACAAGCCGATCAGCACGCTGAGGTTGCCGAGGAATCCCTTGAATTTGGCGTAGATCACCAGCGTCACGCTGACCGTGGCCAGGCCCAGCAACAGATTGGCGGGGTTACCGAAATCCGCTGAATCAGGATTGCCACCACCCAACCAGATCGCCGCCGCCGGCATCAGCGAGATACCGATAATGGTGATCAAACTGCCAATCACCACCGGCGGAAAGAAGCGCAGTAATCGGCTGAACACCGGCGCCAGCGCGATGGTAATAAACCCCGCCGCGATCACCGCACCGAAAATCTGGCTGAGCCCGAACTCCTTGCCGATCATGATCATCGGCGCCAGCGCAATAAACGAGCAGCCCTGAATCAGCGGCAAACGCGCGCCGAATTTCCAGAAGCCCAAAGTCTGAATCAACGTTGCCACACCGGAGGTCAGCAGGTTGGCGTTGATCAGCAACACGACCTGCGCCGAGGTCAGCCCCATCGCACTGCCGAGAATCAGCGGCACCGCCACCGCCCCCGCGTACATCACCAAAACATGCTGCAAGCCAAACGTGAACAACTGTCGCAGCGGCAAAACCTCGTCCACCGGATGAATGCGTTGTGTGGTCATTTCACACGCTCCTGAAGGTGCGGCATCTGTTGAGATCGCGGGTATTCTCAGGGGCGTTTGAAGGGTAGATCCGCCCCGGAGATCGTTTGACGCGGGGCCATAGTTGAACGTTTATAGCGATGAAACAAATTAGCAACCATCGCTTTTTTCGATGGCGCGAACGCGGCGAAATCGGTTATTGATGACGCAGGTTCACCCCTATTCTTCGACCCGGGAGTTCACTGCTTGCGCTTCTCAATCGATCAACTGTTGATGTTCGTCCAAGTGGTCAAAAGCGGTTCGTTCTCCGCCGCCGGGCGCAAACTCGGCAAGACCCAATCGACCATCAGCGCAGCGATTGCCAACCTCGAAACCGATCTTGGCGTCGACCTGTTCGACCGCAGCAACCGCAGCCCCACCCTCACCGCCAGCGGCCACAAACTGCTGATCCAGGCCGAAGCCGTGCTCGAACGTTGCATGACCTTCGAAGCCCACGCCGACTGCCTCTCGGACAACGTCGAACCCAGCCTGACGCTGGCAATCGAAACGCCGTACGGCCCGATCATGCCGGTGCTCAAAGCCTTCGAGCAGGCGTTCCCCTTCGTCGACCTGATCATCCGCCACCCGGTGCACGGCGACGTCAGCGAACTGGTCAGCAGCGGCCAAGCCGTGCTCGGCGTTGCCTTCTCCCAACCGGGCTACCCTGAGGAACTGGCGTTCCAGCAACTGGGCAAACTGATCATGCTGCACGTCTGCCACCCGGATCACCCGCTGGCGCAACTCGACAACGTCACCTTCGACGACCTGCACGTCCACCGCCGCCTCGCCTTCAGCGCCCACGCAAGCAAACTGCCGAGCAGCGAATACCTGCGCTCGACGCAGTTGTGGCAAGCGGAAAGTTATCTGGCACTCCTGGAAATGGTGCGCGCCGGACTCGGCTGGGCCACCCTGCCCCGGCAGCTGATTCAACGTGAACTGGCCAAAGGTGAATTGGTCGAGTTGCAGCTCACAGCGTATCCGCATACGGACTGGCAGATTGGCGTGGATTTGCTCTGGTCGCGGCAACGTCCGCTGGGCAAAGCGGAGCGTTGGCTGAAGGAGAAATTGCAGGGGAACAAAGTGTATGAGCTGGATCGGAATGGGCAGATTACGACGCTTTGACGGTGTTGTGGGTGCGGCTGAGTAGGAGTGTGTTTAACGTTTTTCGCGTTGTGTTTAAGGACACTTGGCGTTACGCCCGAAAGGCTACAACACCTTGCGCCTTTGCCTACGACTACGCCAGAATCCGCCGGCTTGTGCGCTTGGCGGGCCACCGTTAACTTAATTCGCGTCACTGATTCCCAGTGATCGGGTTTAGTAGCCCGTGGTAAATGAAAGTGCACAAACGTCGTCAGAAAGGTATTCGCGTACCTGCACTTGATGGCGGCTGTGTGTAGGGCGCCTTCGGGCGCGCCGGCTTTCTTCTTTTCCCCGGTCTACTAACCTGCGCACAGCTGCCACCCCCTGTTTAGTAGCTCGGAGTGGCGGCCACACAAATGGAAAATGAAGAACATGTTCAAGATAACGCCGAACCCTCCAGACACTGATCCGACCTCTCCGTACGAATCGCTCGCGTCCAGAAAAATGCACGACGCAGCTGAGCGCGCGCTCGATCATTACCTCAACCCGACTGCGGCGATCATGGCTGCGCCGTATCAGGCGAGCACGATGTTTCTGGTAAATCCGGAAACGGACACCGAGTCATTACTGGTTAACGCATCCGAATCACTGGCCTCGGCTCCCATCATGCTGGGCGATGTCGCGGGGTTGGTAGATGGCCCGATTCGCAGGACGTTGCTGGGCATTGCGCAGGTGGTGATGCTTGGAGAATTGGCGGTGAATCGGGCGTTGGACAGGGTTGAAGTTACGGACTGAGTAACTCGTTCAGTGGCGACTTGCCGTCGCCACTTCAAGCCTTTTTAGCCGTGATACCGATCGTCATTTGAGTTCATACAGTCAAGCTACACATCCAACGTCTTCGACATGATGATCGTGCGCTCGGACTCGTGAAATGCGTCTCGGATTTTTATAAAGCCTAGCGAAGCATAAAAGCCCTCAGCCGTGATCGAAGAAGGGACACGCAGCAGGTTGCGCCCTTCAGCAATGGCGCTTGATTGAATGCTTTTCATCAGCTGTCTCCCGATGCCCTTCCCTTGATAAGCCGGCTCGACAAACACACTTCGAACAACGTCCTGATCAAGACTGGCCGTTGCAACAATACGATTTTCAAGTAGGGCGACGAACACCTGACGCTGCGTCATCAAACAGAGGATTGCTTGTGGAGAAAAGCTTCGCTCCACTTGGTTGATGATTTCGGCTGAATAGTCCTGAGCATTGGACTCGCGAAGGGTACCAATGATGACTTGGCTGATGGCGGCAGCGTCCGCTTTCATTGCGATTCGAATCAGGCACTCCATTCAAGCAACTCCTTCCGTGATGTCTTGAGACTTGTGAGTATCCCCCCATTGCCCATATTCGCCACGTAGTTGCGTAAAAGCCAAAACCAAGCACTAACATCTGCGAATGACGGGGAACTATTGACGTCCACCAATAGACTGAGGTGCTATTGCGACCATAATGCAACCGTCGCAAGCAAACAGATTTCTACAATAAATGGAGCACACAATGGGCCGGGTACGCGATGAGTTTGAATTCTGGTGGGGTACGTCGGGGTCGTGGGTTGAACCACCGAATGTGCGCCGGAGCGGCACCAGCGGCGTCCAACTGATCGTTCACGATAACAGGACGTTCTTCGTGAAGCGTCAGACCGGTCACCTGTTTCGCAGTCTCCGCTACCCCACTGGACGGCCCACCGCTCTGCGCGAAGGTATTGCCCTTTCCAGGCTCGAGGAACTGGGCGTGAACGCGCCACGGCCGGTGTTTTACGGTGCGAGAAAAGTCCAAGGCACTTGGCAAGGTGTTTTAGTTACCGAAGACCTCGGTGGCTTCATCGATCTGGATACCTGGTATAGCCAAGGCGCTGCAAGCATGTTGACGACAGAGCAGCATCAGCGACTTTTTGAACGTTTAGCGCAAATGCTGGCGCGGATGCACTCAGGCAAATGGCAGCACGGTTGCATGCGTTCCAAGCACATCTTTATCAAGGCATCGATTACCGACGCAGACTTCGACTTCGAACTGGCGTTGCTCGACCTGGAAAAATCTCGCGGTCGCGCCACGGCCATGGGCGCAGCGCGTCACGATATTCCTCAACTCAGACGGCATTCTTTCTGGGATGAGTCGCAGTGGCAGCATTTCCTTTCCTACTACGAGCAAGCCATCGGCAGAACCATGTAAGCAGGCGCGTTTGTAGCGTTCAGCAGGCGAACCCATTGCAACTCTCGTCGGGGCTGCAACAACCTTGAGAACGAGGTTCGCTTTGGCAGGAAGAAAAGCTGGCAGCCAAATTTGGCTGTCAGCGACTGGCTGCTTTCGGCCAATAGCTGCCTGTCGTCACAAGCCGAAATCGCCCCATAGCGGCCGTTTGCGGAAAGTGGCTCACCGTCATGAGCAGTCTACCCGGCAGAAGCGACCCGGGGATCTTCATCATTAGCAAACCAGGATAGGTGCGCCGCGTCCAACAGCTTGGTTAACAGGATGACCTATGTCGTGCCCAGAGGTCCTGAACTAAGATGGTCGGATATCCGCTCTGTTTGGACGAGGATACCTGTAATCACTTAGCGGGGAGACATGCATTCGCTACCCACCCTAGGTCAATGGAGCAGACGTGCAGGTGAGACGATATTGGGACCCCCTGCTACCCGACTGAGCAATTCCAGTCGGGCAACCTCGAATTTATTCCATATCACCCGATCGGCAAACTTGGGTAGCGAGATGGCTTCTCCAGAATCAAAATCCTCTAGCGCGGCATCCACAATGGCCACTGCGCCTTGATATTGGGTTTGCTGTGAACCTGCATACAAAATTGCTTGAACGCGTACTGCGACTTTATTGAAATGCTGCCGCAGCGCGTGGGATAGCGAGAGTAAAAAAGCGCTGTTCGCCGACTCAATGGCAGCACCGGAACTCGCCTCGAACACGGGCACCAGATTGATAACCGTTCCGGCGCCCCTCTTTACGAAACCATTTGCCAATGCGTAGAACAAGCGTACGGGAGCAGTGATCCCCAAGGCGATTGTGGCCCCTATCTCATTTTCCTCAGCGATGTCGTGATGGTTGATGAGCAATGTGATACTGGCGTCCTGGCTTAACAAGGTCTCGATGCGGACAACTTCGGCGGACACTGCCAAATCAGCATTCAGCACTTCCACCGATCGTCCGCTGGAGTCAGTGAGCGCTGCAGCAAGCGTCATTAATTGCGGCCGATCCACCGCGATTAAAATCAAGTCGTAGCCCCGTTGAGTCAGTCGGTGGGCGAAAGCTATGCCTATTGCTGTACCAGCGCCCGTTATAACGGCCGTGCCTTTATGAGTCATGCGGTTTGCTCCAAAGGCGGTGCATGTAATAGGGCCAGAGTAGTGAACGCCCGTATGTCGGTAAAGGCCGTAAAACCATCATTTTCGGCCTTGGTCTGGTCAAGTTTATGGCCGGAAATGTTGGCATTCCGAAGTTTCTCGTAGCTCAGTATCGGTCTTACTGAATTTATCCGGCCCAAAACGCTAACCCCCTCGAAATCGCGTTTCTGCTTGCAGTCCCGCGATTTTCGCGCATGCTTACGTTTCGCCTGTCACCAGACATTCATGCGTCAAGCCAGTGTTCAACTGGGCGAACGGGAGTTTTTATGCAAAGTGTGGCGTTAATCGTACGGCCCGATTTTCAAGTGATGAGCCTTGCTGCGCTTTCAGCTTTCGAGTTTGCCAACCTGGCCGCGGGTGAAAAACTCTACGACATCAGTGTGCTATCCGAGCATGGAGGCTTGGTCGCCAGCTCCCTGTTCACGTCGGTTGATACTCAGCAGTTCAACAAGACTGATTTCGATACCGTCTTGATCAGTGGTGCAATGGATCGCAGTTCGGCGTCGGACGGTATTCACTCCTTTCTGGTTGAAGCCAATGCACATTCACGGCGGGTAGGCGCTTTGTGCGTCGGTGCTTTCGCGCTTGCCGAGTCCGGATTGCTCGATGGCCGTCGAGCCACAGTGCACTGGGCTCGCGCCAAGGAAATGCGCGATAGATTCCCCGCAATTAAGGTAGAAGAAGATCGCATCTTCATCATCGATGGCAAGATCTGGACCTCGGCAGGCATGACCGCTGCGCTCGATTTAACCATCGGTATGGTCGAGAAGGATTACGGTGCCGCGCTGGCCCGGACCGTCTCGCAGCGGCTGGTGCTTTACCATCGCCGCGCGGGTGGGCAGTCCCAGCATTCGGCGATGCTGGAACTGAGTCCGAGCTCCGACCGCATTCAGCAATCGCTGGACTTCGCTCGAAAAAACCTGCGCCGCGACCTTTCCGTAGAAGACCTGGCGGATGCAGCGTGCCTGAGCCCTCGGCAGTTCAGTCGAAGCTTTCGCGAGCAGACCGGAAGCTCACCCGCCAAGGCCATTGAGAATCTACGTCTGGAGGCCGCCCGATTGATGATCGAACAGGGGCGACTAACGCTTGAGGCGGTGGCCTCGGAGACCGGCTTTGGCGACCGTGAACGCATGCGCCGGGCCTTCCTGCGCGTGTATGGTCAATCCCCGCAATCGTTGCGCCGGACCTTCGGTTCCAACGCTGAGGTATAAGCTTCTATTTTTTCGCAGCAGAATAACGGCGGCCATTGGCCGCCGTTATTCATTCTTGGAACGCTACTTTTAGAGCGTATAGATTATTTAATTTGAAGGTTGAAGTTGCGGTGCAGGTCGGCGGCCGGATGTGTAGGCCAAGGCCAAGGCCGTTGCTGCGCAGAGGGCACTGACAAAGCCAAGGTTGGCCAATGAGCTGTAGTGCAATGTCAGAGAGCCGAGACCCGCACCCAGTGAGAAACCGAGGTACATGAAGGAGGCGTTGAGCGACAACACCACTGGCGCGCTCGCAACGCCGGCCACGCCGACCAGCGTGGTTTGCTGTGCAGGATAAAAAGCCCAGTGCGCCACGCCCCAGGCAGCGATGGCGAGGACTATCGGCACAATGACAAACTGTTTGCCGATAAAGTGCGGCGCCAGCGACAGGACGACGAACGCGGTAGTGGATGTCGCCAACGCTGGCAGGATCACTGCGCGCGGACCTCTTCGGTCTACCGCCCGGCCGCTGATGGCCAGGCCGATTGCGGCTGAAACACCCCAGCCAAATAGCACGAAACCTATTGCCGGGCCATTTATAAGGGTGGTGGCCTCCAAAAGCGGAGCGAGATAGGTGTAAGTGGTGTAGCTCGCCATCGCCCACAACGTAGTGATCAGCAACGTATGCAATACCGCAGGCTGAGCCGCAGTGGAAATTCGCTGGCGCAGGCTGGCAGTAGCGAGTCCGGTTCCTATCTCGCGTGGAAGGCCTATCAGCAAACCGGCAACAGCCAACGCGGCAATGATCGCGACGCTGCCGAACGTGGCGCGCCAACCCATTGCCGCCCCCAGTACCGTGCCCGCCGGAACTCCCAGGGCAATGGCAAGCGACAGGCCACCGTTGACGATAGCGATGGCGCGGCCACGCTGTTCGGGAGGCACGACCACGCTGGCCAGTGCGTTCGCACCGGGTACATACACTGCCGCCGCGAGTGCCAGCACCACTCTCGCGGCCATCAACGACCAATAACCACTGGCCGTGAAGGCCAGCAGATTGGCCAGCGCAAATATCGCCATGGCACCAATCAGCAGCCTGCGCCGGTTCAGGTTCCCGGTCAGCGCAGCCAGCACTGGAGAGCTCAGTGCATAGGCCAGAGCAAATACCGTGACCAACTGACCCGCCGTGGCAACGCTAACGCCAAGATCCTTCGCCATTCCGGGAAGCAAGCCCGCGATCATGAAGCTTTCGGTACCGACGGCAAACGTGCCTAAGGCCAGCCAATACAGCGGCCGGTTGCTTTTGATGAATTGGGTTGAGTTCATGGTATTCCAGCTGTGAAAAAGTGATGGCGCCCTGTAGATCGCGTGTACACATAAAAAAGCCCCCGCGAGGGGGCTTCGTTTGGTCTCTGCGCTAAAGCAAATCGAGCTCGGCGAAAGACGTTACGCAGTCGCTTCTTCTTTATAGAACGCGTAGTCGGTGTAACCCACTTCGGTACCGCCAAAGAAGGTCGGACGGTCATAAGCGTTCAGTGGCAGATTGTGGCGCAGGCGCTCCGGCAAATCCGGGTTGGCGATGAAGTGGCGACCGAAGGCCACCAGATCGGCGTCGCCAGCCTGAAGGATGGCCTCGGCGGATTCGCCGTCAAAGCCACCGGCAGCAATGATCACGCCTTTGTAGTGTTTGCGCATCAGCTGGGCAGCGACCGGCGCCGGGTCGGCATTCTCGTCCTCGATGTTGCCCAGGATGCGCGGCTCGATCAGGTGCAGGTAAGCCAGGTTCAGCGGCGCCAGTTGTTGCGCGACGTAGGTGAACAGGCCTTCTGGATCGCTGTCGCCCATGTCACCCCAGGTGCCGCTCGGGCCGACACGAACCGCCACTCGATCACTGCCCCACACCGAAATCAGCGCGTTGGTCACTTCCAGCAGAAAGCGTGCGCGGTTTTCGAACGAGCCTCCGTAAATGTCGGTGCGCTTGTTGCTGTTGTCCTGCAGGAACTGGTCGATCAAATAACCGTTGGCACCATGCAGTTCCACGCCGTCAAAACCGGCTTTCACGCCACGTTCGGCAGCAGTGCGGAAGCTTTCCACCAGGCCTGCGATGTCTTCGATGGTCAGGGCGCGGTTCGGGGTATTGGGTACCCAACCTTCGGTGGTGTAAGCAACGCCGCCGTGCGGGACTTCCGATGGGCCGACGGGGATGCTGTTTGCAGGCTGCACGTCGACATTGGATTGGCGACCCGCATGATAAAGCTGCAGAAAGATTTTGCCGCCTTTAGCGTGCACGGCGTCAGTGACGTGTTTCCAGCCGACGATCTGGCTGTCGTCGAACAGGCCTGGTGCGCCGAGATAGCCGTTGCCGTTTGGTGCGGCAATTGTTGCTTCACCGATCAGGAATCCGCCTTCGGAAGTGCGCTGAGCGTAGTACTCGGCCATCAGGGCGCCAGGGCGAGCGCCATCTTCGGCACGCATCCGGGTCAGAGGCGCCAATACAATGCGGTGGGCGAAGGTGAACCGCCCGACTTTAACTGGGGAATGAAGTTTGGACATGGTTGCCTCGATTGAAGTGTATGTGTAGAGCCATTGGATATCCGCCCGGGTCGATAGCCATGTGGGCTTTCGGGGTTGGGGCGCTTGGCATCAGTAAAGGTGATTTCCCGGAGTGAATAAATGGGCCGCGTTTCCCATCACTTCGGACTTTTTGGCTGTAATGCTGGCGATCATGGAGATCGAACTGTCGATGTCCGGATAACGGCGCCCGCACTCATGCAAGCGCCGTAGGGTGCTCACTGGGCGTAGAGTGCCAATAGCTGAGCATTGAACTCAGTGACAAAGGCGTGTTCATCCGCCCCTGCATTAGCGCGCAATGGCTTGGCCCGCTCGACCAGAATTTCAACCGCGTCCGTGCCCAGCACCGCTATCGTCTCGGCAATAAACTCATCCAATGGCATCGCCAATTCCGCTTCGGAGCTATCCATCAGCTCAGTACGTACCCATGGCGGCGCGATTTCCAGCACCTTGACCGAGGTATCGCGCAGCATGAAGCGCTGAGACAGTGCATAAGAGTGCAGCGCGGCCTTGGTGGCGCTGTACACCGCCGTCAGCGCCATGGGCACGAAACCGAGTACTGAAGAGGTGTACGCCACATAGGCGTCATCGGCCTTCTTGAGGTGCTCGATCAGCGCCGAAGTCATGCGGATGGGGCCCATCAGATTGGTGGTAATGGTCGACGCCAGCAATTCGTCATCCACTTGGCCGGCCGCGGTGTCCGGCAACATGATCCCGGCGTTATTGATCAGCACATTGAGCTGCGGGAATTCGTTGATCAACTGTTTCGCGACCGCGGTAATACTGGCTGGATCGGTGATATCCAATTCGACCGCGTGCATGCCCGGGTTGGCCGCAACGACGGCTTCCAGATGGCCCTTGCGCCGACCTGAGATAATTACCTGGTTTCCCAGTTTGTGCAGTGCTTCGGCCAGCCCACGGCCGATGCCAGAGCCGCCGCCGGTAATGAAGATGGTGTTTTGAGTGAGTTTCATGGGTGAGTCCTCTGAGATTACAGAAATGCAAAGCGTGAACAATGGAGGGAAAATATCGGTTACTTGGCGGCGCGAATGACCAGGTCGGCGACAGCTGCAGGTTTGGAAATCATTGAGCAATGGCCCGCATCGACATGGTCGCTGACGGCGCCAATCTTCTTCACCATCAGCTCTTGAAGTGCCGGTGCTATGGCGTTATCAAGGGTCGCCACCAGATACCAACTGGGCTTGTCCTGCCAGGCGGCTTGAGTGAGTGGTGCGGTGAGTGCCGCTACAGCGGTCGGACGCTGGTTTTCAAACAGCTGACGCTTTTCCTGCGCACTCACATCCTGAGCAAAGCCTTCATGGACACCCTCGTAAGTGAGGCTCGACAAGCCCGCCTGATCAATGCGGATCTCGGCACTCATCAGCGATGGCTCGGCCAATGCGGTCAGCCCCAAAGCTGATTCGCCAATGTCAGGGGTAAAGGCGTTGATATAGACGAGGCCCGCCACCTTGGCGTGAACACCTGCCTCGCTGATGACCGCACCGCCATAGGAATGGCCCACCAGCAACACCGGTCCTGGAGCGGCGGCGATGGCCTGGGACACGACGTCCGCATCTGCTGCCAGCGACGTCAGCGGCAGGTTGACCGTGGTCGTACTCAGGCCGGCGGCTTCGATCAAGGCGCGCGATTTGTTCCAGCTGGTGCTGTCGGCCCAGGCACCGTGTACAAGAATGACGTGTTCGATAGTGCTCATGCCTTCTCCTGATTTCGGGTAGACGGGCGGGTTGCCCGTGCTGTGAATTCAGGGTCTATGCTAGGCGCGAGCTAAGAAGCAGATGGGTCGAAATACCGACGTTTCGGGACATCTCACTGGTTGCAGCATTGGCATACTCTGCAGAGAGTGCAGCCAGCATTAAGGCAACTTTCTGCACAGTGGTCACTCTTGGTTTGAATGATCATCTGCAGGTGGCTTTATCCCTTGTCGATTGGGCCATCAGTTCAGGTTCATGAAGGTTACCGGCACCCATGAATAGCCTGTGTCTTCCTTGCGCAGGCGCCCAAAGCCAGGGAACGGCATATGAGCACCACCGACCAGGGTTTTGCCCTCTGCCAACTTCACGAAAAGGTCTTCGCGGGTCTTGATTGCGGTCGGTCCGTCAGCGTCGAACGCGATACCCACTTCGGGATGTGGCATTTGCACAGAGACGACGTGGGCAACGTCGCCCCAGATCAGCAGCGATTGGCCCTTGGACGAAACCCTGTAGCCCACATGCCCAGGCGTATGCCCCGGGATGGCAACGGGAGTAATGCCCGACACGATTTCATCCATGCCCTGCAATGGCTTCCATTTCCCAGCCGCCAGATAAGGCGCAGCAGCAGCCTGGGCAATCTGGAAGAATATTTTTGCGCCCTCCGGCGCTTTTTCCGCAATGTCCTTCGACAGCCAGAAGTCACTCTCGGTCTTCATCATGGAAATCTGTGCCTTCGAGAACACGCGCTGGCCTTTGGCGTCGTAGATTCCGCCAATGTGGTCGGCGTGCATATGGGTCAGCAACACCAGGTCGATTTGTGCGGGTTTGTAGCCAGCAGCCTTCAGGTTGTCAGTGAGCTTGCCAAGTGACGGCCCTCCCCAATGGCCTCCGGTGCCCGTGTCGATGAGGATGAGTTTTGAACCCGTATTAATGAGATAGCCCGTTACCGAACCGGACACCTTTTGCGGATCATCGAAAAACGATCGCAGCAGCAGCGACTGGATGAGAGCCGGGTCGCCGCTGAGTAGCGATGAATCAATACTGATGCCGCCATCGAAGAGTGCGGTGACCTCGAAATCGCCCATCATCATGCGATAGAAGCCCGGGACTTGCTTGTGTTGCATAGGCGCTGCGGCCTGAACCGGCTCGACTGCGAAAAGTCCTGCGCCGATAGCCAGCGTTACTGCAAAGGCGGCGCGAGAAGCTAGCGTGGAGAGTTTCATTCCCATTCCTTTTCGTTGGTAGAGGAGCACTGCAAAGGGACTAAGCCAACCGGCAACTCCCACTAGCGACCTACGGTACTGGCTGTTGATCTTAGTTCAGCATTCGAGAGGTCGTATTAAAAACGCGGCCAACGCCAACGCCTCGCTCCCTATTACTTCCCTTTCCAATTTCCCCGCCCGCCTCTACTCTGCCTGAACCCTTTCCCAGCACCGAGCACACCTCAAATGATGGACAGCCTCAGCGGCATCACGGCCTTCATTCAAGTCGCCGAAACCCGCAGCTTTACCGAAGCCGGTCGCTTGCTGGAGATCTCCTCCTCCGCCGTCGGCAAGAGCGTGGCGCGCATGGAAGAACGCCTGGGGGTGCGGCTGTTCCATCGCAGCACCCGCAGTGTCACCCTGACCACCGAAGGCGAGCTGTTCCTGGACCGCTGCAAACGCATCCTCAGCGAAGTGGAAGCGGCAGAAATGGAATTGCTGGAACTGTCCGCCACCCCGCGCGGCAAGGTACGCATCAGCGTGCCGATCCAGAACGTGTTGATCATGCCGGTACTGGCCGGGTTCATGCGTGCCTACCCGGACATCGAGCTGGACGTGGACATGTCCGACCGCATGGTGGACGTGATCGAGGAAGGGTTCGACGCGGTGATCCGCACGGGCGCGCCGCAGGATTCGCGGCTGATGGCGCGCAAGCTGGGGGGTTATCAATTGCAATTGGTGGCATCGCCAGCGTATCTGGAGCGCCATGGCGATCCGACACACCCGGACGATTTGATCCGCCACGTGTGCCTGCTGCACAAGTTTCCGGCCACCGGGATGATCGAGCGTTGGCCGCTGCGCGTCGACGATACGCACATCGAGCCGAACCTGACGCGAGCATTGACCTGCACCACGATGGACCCGCTGACGTACCTGGCGATCGATGGGGTGGGGATTGCCTGCCTACCGGATTTTTCAATCCGTCAGCCGTTGGCCGATGGCAGGCTGAAAGTGGTGTTGGCGGACTACACCGACCACACTGGCAACCTGTGGATGCTCTGGCCTGCGTCGAAGCAGACCGCACCAAGGTTGCGAGTGTTGATCGATTTTTTCAAAGACAACATCTTGAAGGTTTGAATCAGCGTTGCAGTGCCTCGGCAATCGGCGCTTTGCCGAGACCGAAACTGAGCATCACCGCCAAACCGAGCACACCAATGGCGGCGCCCAGCCACAACGCTGAAGACACGCCCGCGTGATCAACCATCAAGCCGCCAAACAGCGAACCCGAAGCAATCGCCACCTGAAACGTGGTCACCAACATGGCGGAACTGGCTTCCGGCAATTGCGGCGACGTCAGTTGCATCCAACTGCTCACGCCCAGCGGAATTGCGCCGTAGGCAACACCCCACACCAGCACCGCCAACGTCACGCCCCAACCCTGCAACCCGGGCAAGGCCAATTGCGCGATCACCATCAGCAGCACCACGGCGCCCAGCGACGCACGCAAGTGCGTGGTGATGCTACCGGCCATGGCGAAGTTCGCCAACATGCCGACCAGGCCAAAGCCCAACAGAATCGAAGTGATCGCACTCGGCGAGAAACCCGCGTCATGCCCAAGGAACGGCGCAATGTAGGTGTACGCCGTGAAATGCGCCGCCACCACCGTACCGAGCAACAGCATGCTGCGGCGGGCATTGCTGCGTGACACAAATGCCACGAGCGCGCGCCACTTCAAGCCTTCACTGGAAGGCAATGACGGCAAGGTCAACGCTTGCGCAATCAGCGCCAGCAACGCGAGCCCTGCGGTCACGGCAAACGACATCCGCCACGAAAACAGCGTGCTGACAAACGTACCAAACGGCACGCCGAACACCGTCGCCAAGGTAATCCCGGCAAAGATCAGTGCCGTCGCTTTCGCCGCTTTTGACTCGCTGACCAACCGCCCGGCAGCCGCAATCGCCACCGCCCAGAAACCACCCAGCGCCACCCCCAACAAGCCGCGCCCCAACAACATGATCGGCAATGACGGTGCCACCGCCGAAACGACGTTGGACGCCACCAGCAACAGGGTCAACAGCAGCAACAGGTGTCGCCGATTCATGCGCCCAGCGCCCAGCATGATCGCCGGCGCCGACACGGCCGCTACCATGCCCGGCACGGTCACCATCAACCCAGCCACACCATCGGTGATGCCCAGGCTATTGGCAATTTGCGGCAAGACGCCGACCGGCAGGTATTCGGTGGTGACAAAGGCAAAAGCGCCCAGGGCCACCGCGTACACCGACAGCCAGTCGCGCCAGGAGGACGGCTCTGCTGGCGCGAGCGCAGCGGGGGCCGGTGATGCAGACAGATCGTTCATGGCAAAGCTCCACAGTAATGAGTGGCGCCATGCTAGGTATCTGATCACTGCGGAAAAACAGTGCGCAGCTCCGATCACTGTGGATCAATCGTTCCGCAATCGAACAGGCGTGCCGCCATTAGCGCCTTTCCTGTCCGCAGTGTTCGGCCCTTTGGCCGGTTTTTCCGCGGGGCTGCGCTCCCTAGACTTCACCTCGTCAGCCAAACCCTACGAGGACATTCCCATGACAACTGCACACTCCCCTATTCGCGTCGGCATCATCGGCGTTGGCAACTGGGCTCGCCACGGCCACCTGCGCGTGCTTAATCTGCTGCCGCAATATCACCTGCAAGCGGTGTACAGCGAACGCCGTGAACGCGCCGAAGCCGCGGCCAGCGAGTACGCCATCAGCCAGGTCGCCGACTCGGTCGACGCGTTAGTCAATAACCCTGAAGTCGATCTGGTCGTGGTGCTCAACACCGCCCCGCAACACGAAAAAACCGTGCGCGCCGCCATCGCTGCCGGCAAAGACGTCTACTGCGAATGGCCGTTGACCACCACCACCGCAGACTCCGAACAATTGCTGCACCTGGCCAAAGACGCCGGCGTGCGTCACATCGTCGGCTTGCAACGCCGCCACGCGCCGCACAACCGCTACCTGCAAGACCTGCTGCAACAAGGCTACGTCGGCAAGGTGCGGTCCGTGCGGATGCACGTCAGCATGAATTACTTCCAGGCCTTGCGCCCCAACGCCCTGCGCTGGACCGCCCCCGAGGAAAACTTCTCCAGCGTCATCGCCATCTACGCTGGACACTTCCTCGACATGCTCTTCACCGCCACCGGCTGGCCAGTGAGCGTCTCGGGGCTGATGGTCAACCAGTTCCCGAAAGTGACCATCAAGGAAACCGGCGAAGTGCTGGACAGCACCGCCCCCGACCAGCTCGTGCTCAGCGGCATGCTCGAAGACGGCGCCGTCATTTCGATCCACATCGAAGGCGGCAAACGCAACGGCTCAGGCGTGCAGATCGACATCACCGGCGACCAGGGGGATCTGAAAATCACCAACCGTTCGGCGTTTGGCGATGTCGGCGACGACTATGTCGTCGAGGGCGCGCATGGCGATAACCTGACGCTGGAAGTGTTGCCCGTGCCTGAGAATTATCAGCGCCTGCCGGCCTCGTCATTGCCGTCAGCCGTGCTTGAACTGGCAGAGCTCTATCACGTGTATGCGCAGGATGTTGCCGAAGGCACCCATGCGGCGGCGACGTTCAGCGATGCATTGCGCCTGCATCAGTTGCTGGATGCGGCAAAAAGCGGGACTCAAACTCCCCTGAAACGGATCGTGTGACGACTCATGCTTGTGAAATACCTCGATATTGAACTATCGAGAATGAAACCTCGTTGGCGCAGCCGGGGCGGACACATGCCCGCCCCGAAGCGCCATTTAATCTCAGAGGCCATAATTGGATCGTCGCAGCCCGCCCTTTTACTCAATTGAATCCGGGAAACGTGCGCCGAACATCGGTAGGCCGCTGGCAGAACTGACTGTGGTCGCCTCGTCCTGGAGCACGTCCCAGTGTTCGACCAGAATGCCATTTTCGAGACGCACGATGTCTACTGCGATGAGCGCAGTCGGACTACCGTTTCCAGAGAAACGGCCATGAACCATCACTTTGTCATCCTCTGCCATTATGACGCTGGGTTCATACATCAGTGTATTGGGCAGACTTTTGATCAAGTCAAATAAACCCTGCCGTCCTTGAGGGATAAGCGCACTGTACTGAATATAGTCCGCTGACCAATAGTCCTCGGCTGCATCGTAGTCACGTTGATTGAATAAAGCATCGAAAGCTTTAAGTACGATAGATTTGTTTTTTTCTTCAATATTCATAGTTGCTCCTGATTGTATGTTGAGCTTAGGGAAATAGAACGCAGGCCATGCGAGTCCTAATGGACAGTTGAAACGACAGGGTTGGCCTCTAGAGCGCTTTCAAATTCCGTCAAGTCCGGTTGTGAAAGAGCGAACAAAGGACAACGCATCAGAGTTCCGCACGCTGTAGGCAATACATCCTAGTCCTGAGGATTTAACCGTATAAGCCGAAAAACCGACATTTCATGCCAAACCGTTCACTCTGACCGAGGACTTTCTATACACAAGTCGTCGTTGTTAAGCATGAGGAGCAACGGTAGATCTGAGTCCACGGCAGGCGCTTAGCCGCCTTTCATAGCTTACGAGTATTGGTTAAAGGCTTCCTCGTGATCGTGCGCGTGTACGAAACGACAAAGGCGTTGTTCAAAAACGCCTGAAATCTCGATGATTTGCAGAAACAAAAACGGGGGAGGTCATACTGCGACATTTCCGCGTTCATAGCCCGCTATCGGACGACCTTTGCTGCCAGCCAAGGGGCGATTTTTCAGGACTTCGCGACAAGCAGGAAATCGGCCATAAGCAGCCATTCGCGAAGGGCAGCTATGGGTCGATTTCTGTCTCATGCGATGGGTCGAGACTACCCCGCCGTCCCGCAATTTTTTCTTTAGATGACCACACGAAAATCTGCCTCGCCAGTCGAGACCGCACAAGACACCCTGTCTTGAAATGTTTTCTGCACAGGGTTTCGATATGTTGACTGGAAAAGCAGCACTGATCACTGGCGGTTCTTCAGGAATTGGCCTGGCTACGGCTCAGCGGATGATCGCGTACGGCGCGAAGGTCGCTATCACCGGGCAGAATATGAATCGCTTGATGGAAGCCGCCAGCGGTCTTGGCTCTGGGGTTATTGCTATCCAGGCCGACGTCAGCATTCAGGCCGATATGCAACGGGTTCGCCAACAGGTTGAACAGGCGTTCGGCGGTCTGGATATTCTGTTCGCCAACGCAGGGGTCGCTTATGGAACGCCTTTGGCAGCAACAGATGACGCCATGATCGACCATCTGCTGGGCGTAAACGTCAAAGGTGTGTACTTCACCGTGCAGGCGCTGGTGCCGGTGATGCCCAAAGGCAGCAGCATCATCCTTAACACCTCCTGGCTAAACCAGATTGGCGCGCCCGGTAGATCGCTACTCTCCGCGTCCAAAGCCGCTGTGCGGTCATTCGCTCGCACGTTATCAGCAGAATTGCTGGATCAACAGATTCGAGTCAATGCTGTCAGCCCAGGTTCGGTTATCACACCGCTGTATCGCCAATCAGGTCAAACCGAGGAATACTTTGCCGAGTACGTTGCGAAAACGGGAAGCCAGGCGCCTGTCGGGAGAATGGCCCAAGCTGACGAAATAGCAGAAGTTGTGTGTTTTCTCGCCAGCGACCATTCTCGCTACATGCTGGGGGCTGAAATGGTGGTCGACGGCGGGCGCGCGGAGTTATAAGCCATGCAATTGAACACTGATCTCGATCATCGCACGCTGGTGCATGGGGCACTCCTGCCGTGGGTGCCCTCTCCCTCCTCCGGCGTTGAGCGACGCATGCTCTATCGTGTCGGAGGAGAAAAGGCCCGAGCAACCTCGCTAGTAAAGTACGCAGCCGGAAGCGTGTTCCCTGTACATAGCCACCCCGGTGGCGAAGAGTTCTTCGTTCTTGAAGGCACGTTCCAGGACGAGAGAGGCGATTACTCTGCCGGTACTTACGTTCGCAACCCTCCAGGTAGCCGGCACGCCCCACGCTCCGACCAGGGCTGCGTGATATTTGTGAGGCTGCAACAGTTCGATCCGCAAGATACCCAGGAATGCGTTGTGCAGTCTGAGCGCGAAGATGACACGTCATCTGCACAGTTGCTGTTCTGTAGCACTAGCGAGCAAGTCAAGCTTGAGCGATTGGAGGCTGGCGCATTGCTGTCTTTAGCCAACCCTTACGGGATGGAAGTTCTGGTACTGGCCGGATCCATCGTTGAAGGCAAGGATCTGCTTGAGCGAATGACTTGGCTTCGCCTGCCCAGAGGCATGCCCCTGCAAGCGCAAGCCGGGCAAGCCGGCACACGTTTGTGGATCAAGCGATGCACTGCGCCTTGATCCTGCTCAAGCGTCGGCTTCGCTGATCAACCAGTCGCGGAACGCCTTGATCTTCGCCAACTCCGCCACTTCTGGACGGTGAACCACGTAATAGGCAAATGCGAGCGGACAAGTGGTTTCACCGAAGGGGCGGATCAGCCGCCCCGCCGCCAAATCCTCGCGCACCATCACACTGCGCCCCAGCGCCAATCCCTGCCCGTCAACCGCTGCTTGCAAGACCGCCGCCGAGTTATTGATGCGCAGGCCATGATCGGCATTGATATCCGCGTAGCCTGCGGCGTCGAGCCAGGTACGCCAAGTGGGATAGGCAAGATCAACTGCCATCGACAGATCATGGATCAATGTCGCTTCGGCAAGCTTCCCTTTCGGCAGCCGCCCTTTCTTGAGCAACGAATAACCCGGCGCGCACACCGGGTACATTTCTTCATCCATCAACTTGGTGGCCGTCAATCCGGGCCACTGTCCGGCGCCATAGCGAACGCCAATGTCCACACCCTGGGCGACGAAGTCCACCGGGCGCAGGTTGGTATCCAGCAGGACATCGGTTTGCGGATGAGCCAGCTGGAAACGCTCGATACGGGGTAGCAGCCACTTCGCCGCAAACGCCGGACTGACGGTTACGGTCAGGCCAGTGTTAAGCGATCCCTCTTTCAAACGCTCCAACCCTGCGCGCAAGCGATCAAAACCCTCGCGTATATCTGGCAGCGCCTCCCTCGCCACATCGGTCGGAACCAGACGCGTAGAGCCGCTCGATGCGCGATGGAACAACGTCACGCCAAGCCAGGCTTCAAGGGTGCGCACCTGCTGCCCTACCGCTGCCGAGGTGACATGCAACTCCGTCGCCGCGGCTGAAAAACTCTGGTGACGAGCGGCGGCTTCAAAAGCTCGCAGTGCATTGAGATAGGTTGGCGTAGTCATATGGAAAAGAATTTCTTTAATGATTGGAAAAATCTTCTGATTTGTCGCCATTGCGAGCTGAGCGAAGAATAGCAGCCATGCCGAAGCATTACAGCCAACAGGCCCGGTGACCGAGTCGACCCGTTGATTCCGGCGACTCCCTATCTCTAGCAAAAGGAACACAATGATGAAAAGATTTTCTTCCAAAGTAGCTATCGTTACCGGCGGCGGTTCAGGTATCGGTAAAGAGGTCGCAGCGCGGTTGGTTGCCGAAGGCGCCAGCGTAGTGATTACCGGGCGTGATGCTGCGAAACTCGAAAAAGCCGCCGCGCAGATCGACCCGACCGGCACCCATGTGCGCACGCTCGCTGCCGATATCTCCCAGCCTGCCACTGCCCAGGCACTCGTCGCGTTGGCAACTGCCGAATTCGGTGGCGTCGATATCCTGATCAACAATGCCGGAATTTTTAATCCTAAACCCTTCCTGGAAATGGGCGAGCAGGAATACGACGGCTTCGTCGACATCATCCTCAAGGGCAAATTTTTCATGGCCCAGGCGGCGGCGAAGGCCATGCAACAACGCGGCGGCGGAGCCATCGTACAGACTGGCTCGCTGTGGGCCATTCAAGCCATCGGTGCCACGCCGTCGGCTGCTTACTCAGCGGCGAACGCTGGCGTTCACGCGCTGACGCGTAATCTGGCCATCGAGTTGGCGGCGAGCAACATCCGCATCAACACCGTTGCCCCCGCCGTGGTGGAGACACCGGTCTACAACACCTTCATGGACAAAGATCAGGTTGCAGCCGTGCTACCGACTTTTAATGCCTTCCACCCTTTGGGGCGTAACGGCCAGCCAGCGGATGTGGCCGAGGCGATGTTGTTTCTCGCCTCAGAACAGGCTTCGTGGATCACCGGCACCTTGTTGCCAGTCGATGGCGGTGTGACTGCCGGCCGAATCTAAAGGAGCGAGCCATGATGATGGATTGGAATGATTATCGGGAAACACTCCTGAGCCGCGTTGGCGATCTTGCCAAGCTTTCGCCGGATACGGTTCGGGGCCTGCAAGTGCTGGACGGTGCCGGGGCAAAAACCGGTCATCTCGATGCCAAGACTCACGAACTGATCGCCCTGGCGGTCGCCGTCACTACCCGCTGCGATGGCTGCATCGCGGTGCATACCAAGGCGGCGGCAAAACACGGTGCTACGCGCGAAGAGATCGCCGAGGCGCTGGGCGTTGCTATCGCCCTCAATGCTGGAGCGGCCGTCACCTATTCGGCACGGGTGCTGGACGCCTACGCAGCACTCGAAGACAAGTGATCAACTGCTGACAAGCCTGCCCGCAGGATCAAGCAATTGGCCTGCGGGTTTTCGTTTCGAGGAACACCATGAACACGGTCAAGGTAGCAATCATAGGCGGCGGTCTCAGCGGCCTTTACACGGCGTACCTGTTGTCGCAAATGAACGTGGAGTACCAACTGTTTGAGGCTCGTGACCGGCTCGGTGGCCGAATTTTATCGACGCCTGGCCCGGGGCCAAGGCATGACTTGGGTCCCGCATGGATGTGGCCCGACTTCCAGCCGCGCCTGGCTGCGCTGGTAGAAGAGCTTGAGATTGCCACCTTCGCGCAACATACAGAGGGCGCTACTCTATTGGAGCGCTCACCCCAGCAGCCGCCAAGACGTATGGTTGGTTGGGAATCGGGAAACACGTCTATGCGCATCCACAGCGGCGTGCAGCAAATAATAGACGCGCTCGCCACTAAAGTGCCTGCTGAGCACATTCTCCTGAACTGCCGGATTACCAAGGTGACGCTGCGGAACTCCAGTGCCTTTTTAAAGGCATCCGATGAACCGTCATCTTTGGAAAACGTTGAGTTCACCCATGTCATCAGTGCAATGCCGTTGCGACTGTTGGCTCAGAGCATTGAATTCGATCCGCCAGTTGCGGCCTCGCGGATGACCCAGTGGGCTGAGACCCCGACCTGGATGGCACCGCACGCCAAATATGTCGCGCTGTACCCAGCGCCATTCTGGAGGGCCGCGGGTCTATCAGGAACGGCTCAAAGCCATATCGGCCCGATGGTGGAAATTCATGACGCCTGCGACCCAGCAGGCAGCGCCGCGTTGTTCGGGTTTATTGGCTTACCTGCATCTGCCAGAAAAACGATGGATCAAGGCGCGCTGCTTGAAGCCTGTAATCAACAAATGGGCCGGCTGTTTGGCACCGATGCTACCACTCCTCTGGCTCACTACATCAAAGACTGGGCATGGGATGAATTAACTGCCGCAGACGGGGATCGTTTGGCAACGGAGGCGCATCACTCCGGGCGCACCGACACTGCAACCAAAGATATCTGGTCGGATGTGCTTCTGGTATCAGGTACTGAGGCTTCGCTGGAGCACAATGGCTACATGGAAGGCGCACTGGATGCAGCTCAGGTGGTGATTAGCAGGTTGCATTAGATTGAAAATAGGAACTGGTGAGCTAGTTGGCAAGTGGCGGCGTTCACTTTCGTGTTGCGCTATTCAGCGTTGTAGCCCCGCCGCGAAGAAGTGCCCTAGCTGGCGACACCTAAGGATCCTGCTCGACTACAGAAAGCAATCTGTCAGAAGCAGACTTCTAGAGTACCCACCTTACGCGCTGAAGGCGCAGGATGGGACTGGTCTGTCATCGCCGGTAGGCCGCGGCAGGATGGTCATCGCGAACCAGCGACTCTCCTGGTTTATACAGTCGCTCGCGCAATGTCGTGGAGTCGTCGTAATCCTTCCAGTAACGACCGCGTTGTTGCAGTTCCGGAACCACCAAATCGATAAACTCCTCGAATGTGCCCGGCGTCACCGCATACGCCAGATTGAACCCATCGATATCGGCTTCATCCATCCACTGCTCAAGCTCATCAGCCACGGTGCTCGGCGACCCAACAATCACCGGCCCCATGGCGCCGATGCCGACATAGCGCACGACTTCATCCGGCGTCCAGGTACGGTTCGGGTCAGCCTTGGAGAAAATCTCCAGTGCAAAGCGCGCCGAGTCCGTGTCGACATATTGCAGTGGCTGGTGCGGGTCCAACTGCGAGAGGTCTATACCAGTAATACCGGCATAGAAGGCCAGCCCGCTTTCCAGATCCACCCATTTCAACAACTCTTCGTAGCGCGCCTGGGCCTGCGCATCGGTCGGCGCGACGATGGTGGTGATTTCGGTAAAGATTTTCACGCTCTGCGGGTCGCGGCCCTGCTCGCGGGCGATCCGGCGGATGTCGTCGACATAACCGCGCAGGATTTTTGCCGTGGGCGCCACGGTAAATACCGCTTCAGCATGGCGGGCGGCAAACGCGCGGCCAGTGCCCGACGTGCCAGCCTGCCATATGACGGGCGTGCGCTGCGGCGAGGGCTCGGACAAATGCAACCCGGGTACCGAAAAGAAACGGCCCTTGTGCCCGATTTCATGCACCTTGGCAGGGTCGGCATAAATCCGCGAGGCGGTGTCATCGACTACCGCATCCGATTCCCACGAGCCTTCCCACAATTTGTAGCAAACCTGCATAAACTCTTCGGCGCGTTCATAGCGCTGATCGTGGGGCATCTGCCGGTCCAGTCCAAGGTTGCGGGCGGCGCCTTCCAGGTAGGAGGTCACCACATTCCAGGCGATACGACCCTTGGTGAAGTGATCCAGAGTGCTGAAACGTCTAGCTAGCGCGTAAGGCTGCTCATAGGTGGAGGACACCGTGATGCCAAAACCCAGCTTGCTGGTGGCGGCGGCCATGGCTGACACCTGCATCATCGGATCATGTACTGGAATCTGCATGGCGCGGCGAATGGAGGCATCTGCCGAGCCTTGGTAGGTGTCGTACACCCCCAGCACGTCGGCGATAAACAGGCTGTCGAACTTGCCGCGCTCTAATAGCTTGGCCAACTCGATCCAGTAATCGAGTTCTTTGTAGCGCCGGGACTGATCCTCTGGGTGCGCCCACAGGCCAGGCGATTGGTGAGTGATACACGACATATCAAAAGCGTTGACTCGAATACGTTTGCTCATGCTAATCCCGACTAAACCAAAACTTGGAAATCAGCAGCACTACGCAAGTACCGTGCCTGGCCAAGAGGCCTGTAGTAGCGGGGCTTTTAAAGTGAGGTAAACAGCCTTGGCTGTCTATTACCTAACAGAATGTTACTTAGCTGTTGGCTGAGCAACATTCTGTTAGGCAATAGCGATGTACGTGAACGGTTTTTTACCGGTGGTATGTGCCTTGGCGCTGCCGATATCAGTTACGACCAGCCATCACGCCGCCGCCCGCTTTTGGCCGACTCTGCCGTTGCTCACTGGCAGCAATGGGTCGAAAGCCGTCAGTCGCGAACGTCCGCTTCTGGCCGAAAGCAGTCACTCATCAACGACCGCTTTTGCCACAGAAAATCATCTTGAAACTCGAAATACGCACCCCGTCGATCTTCAAAACTCGCACTACGAATCTGACGGCTTACGCGATAAACGGTACCCCTACCCGGCAATTGCTTGACTCAGATTAATGCACGGACGAATGCGCATTGACCTGCTCAGGTCGGGCCAACAAACTTTCCTGCTCATTTGAAAAGTTTGAGGTGAGTGCGATGCGCAAATCATTATCGGTTGCAGCATTAAGTCTGTTTGTTGCTCATTACGCCGTCGCCGGTGAAACCACCAACACAGCATTGGGCGGAGGGCTCGGCGGTGCGCTTGGAAGTGTTGTCGGTCAATCGGTCGGGGGAAGCACTGGCGCGTTGATAGGTGCAGGGGTTGGCGGCGCGACCGGGGGTGCAATCAGTGCAAAAAGCGGCAAGAAAACTGAAGCGGCGATTGGCGGCGGTATTGGCGCCGCGGGTGGCCAGGTCGTTGGCGCCAGTCTGGGCGGATCAACAGGTGGCCTGATCGGCGCGGGATTGGGCGGCGCAGCCGGCGGTGCAGTGGGCAATAACCTGGCTGACGATAACGACCATCACTCCGGTCATGACCACAAGCACAAGAATAAACACAGTCACAAACATTGAAACTGATCTTCCCATGCCGACAGCCTGTCGCGACCCTTCAATAAAATTTGAACCGCCTCAATACGCACTCGCCTAATGATCAGCTTGTGAGTATTCCCACAGGCAATGTGCCAATACCGGCATGCTCCGAGAGGTGATCAACGTGGCTAAAGACGAGAAGAAAAGCAAAGGTGAAGCTTCCAAGGCCAGCAAGGACTTGAAAGACAAGAAGTCGTCACCGGAAAAGAAATCAGCGGCAGCCTCGGCGCTTTCGAAATCTTCCGATAAGAAAGACAAGAAAAAAGACGCCGAACCGAAAAAAGCCGATAAGAAAGCCACCAAGAAAGCTGATAGCAAGCCTGAAAAGGCCAAGAAATCAGAGAAGGCCGACAAACCGGCGAAGAAGAAAAAGTAACCTCTGCTATCGGCTAGGGCGCTACGCCCTAGCCTCTTCCCTTCTTACAAATCTTTGTTGATGTCTGGTGGCAGCGGGCCGAGGAACATTCTCTTCAATCGATCACGACCCAATGCGCGGGTCAGTTCTGAAAAGACGCAATACACGAAGATCAAAGTAATCAGCAGAATCTGCACTGCCCAGAATTGAGGCCAGTTCATCGAAGTCCACAACGTGGCGTTCGCGTCCATGAAGCTGTGTGCCTCTTTCCAGAACTCATACAGCCGCTCCAGATAATGAACGACCAGCGCCACCAGCGCGTACATGAGCGTTTTCCAGGTGACGTTCCAGATCAGCGGCTTTTCCGGAAAGCGATTGATGAACGGCAGCATGTCTGCGACCAGCACGGATTTGCCGAGCACCAGCGATGCAATCAGGATTGACGTGGAGACCGGCATCGAAACGCCTGTGCCTTTCATCATCAGCGTACGGATGAGGGCGACGATGTGCAGAATGATGAAGAAAAATACGGTCGGCGGAATGGCCTTCATGACTTCATGCTTGATCGTGTGGAGTACGGCTTTCATATCGATCCCCTGAGCGAGTACAGCACAGCGCTTGGTGTTTAATGATCGAACGAGCTTAGTCGAAAATTACGGGTTGCCCTCCCCCTGTGCCTTCCGGGCGTCATAACAGGCTAGCCCCTGCCCGCTCTGCCTTGTCAGAGCAGGCGGGCACGGGATAAGTGACTGCAACGTTTTACTCGGCCAGCGCTAACCGCAACCGGCTTCGATGGGACAACCCTGCGTGCAAGGTAAATGCAACGATCACCGTAGCGGGCGCGGAAAAGCTGCTGAAGCCGCCGCCGGAAAACATCAACGCAAGACCTAATGCTGTCGCGCCAAACCAGGCCGTCAAGCCTACCGGATTGAACTCGCCCACCCGATCGAGCGCTGCCACGTCACTGCGTCCGTAGATAATTTGCGCCAACGCCACTCCCACCCAGGCCACGACGAAAATCCCCTGATAGGCCAGCGCCTTGAGGAGGTAGGCAAACACGTCCGCCAGCATCAAGCCGTAGACGATCACCCCCACCGCTACGGCCCACATCAGGTACGAACCGCGAAGGCCAAATCGACCAAAGAACGCCTGCATATTCAACGTCGCCAGGTAGTAATTGGCGGTGTTGATCCGGGTTTGCGTCGCCCAGACAAACAGCAATCCCCACAAGCCCATCAACTGCAAAATCGCCATCACCACCGAGACTTCGTTCAACGCGCCTTCGTGCGGAATGCTGCTGACCAGATAAATGCCTGCCGCGCCGTTGAGCAGAAATGTCACCGAGTAGAACGGCATGCCGAAGTTCCAGCGACCGTGGTATCTGGCGTCTTCAGGTTTGCCGAAACGCGCATAGTCGAAGGTGAACAGCATCAACACCCAGACGCCCATGTAGGCGACAAAACAATCCCACCAGCCGAAGGCATCAGGCGTTGCCGGGCCGAAGTCCAGCCATTGCGGCTGGTAGCCATAACGGCTGATGGATAGCCCGACCGCGACCAGCAATCCACCGAGGTACACCGGCAGCAAAACGCCGTTGAGCTTGTCCAGCCAGTGCTGCACGCTGCCCAGGATCATCGGCACGCTGTACAGAACCACCGCCAGTGCCGCCAGCGGATAGACCAGTTCCGGGTACAGGTGATTGAGCGCAACAGCGATCACCGAACCTTCGAACACCGCGTAATAGATCGCGGTCGAGAAGAAAATCAGCGTCGCCAGGCATGCTCCGGTGCTGCCGAACAATAGTCGTGAAAACAACGCCACCGACAATCCGCTGCGAATCGCATAGCGGCTGAGCACGCTGTTGACCAGGCCATAACAGATTACCGACAGCACCATGCCGATCAGCGCATTGCGCGCACCGAAGGACAACGCCAAAGAAGCGCCCACCACGATGTAAAACATCGCACTGCACACCGCCCACCAGGCCATCGTCAGGGACAGTCGCCCCATGCGTGCTTCGGCGGGAACGGGATGATGCGCCGGGTCTTGCCCGGTTTGATTCGATTGCGATAAAGCAGCCATGTGCGTGAACTCCAAAACCAGTCGAAGGTTGAAGCGCGGGCAGCCGTCACCGCACCGAAGTGCGGCGTTGGCGTACCGTATGGCATGACCCGCGCTTGACGGCGGGCAGAATCAGGAAGGGAACAGCTTGCTCAGGCAGCTGAGTTTTTTCTTATAGGAACGTCGCGCTTCCAGCGCCTCTTCGAGCGTGACCGCGACAAAGCGGGCCTTCTGGTTGGGTTGCATCTGGCCGATCAGATCGAGGTCGGCGCTGATCACCGTACCAACCATTGCGTAGCCGCCACCGGACACCGCATCACGATGCAACACGATGGGTTCGAGCCCGGCGGGCACCTGAATCGAGCCGATCGGATAGCAACTGTCGACGATGTTCGACGGATCGGAACCGGCGCCGAACGGCTGCTCGCGGGGCTGAAAGCTCAGCGCGCTGCCGCCCTTGTAGCGATAGCCGATGCGGTCGGCTTCCGAACCGACCGTCCACGGCTCGGCAAAAAAGCTCTTGGCCGCCGATTCAGTCAAGCGGTGGTAGTACAAACCGGGCACCACCCGCAGGGTGATTTCGCCACCCAGTGATTGCCGTAACGCCATGGGCAAACTGGCCCCGGCGCGGCTCTTGCCACTGGCAATGCCGACGGGCAATTCGTCACCCGCGATCAGACGTCGCCCCTGAAAACCGCCGAGCGCGCCCAGCGCATAGGTGGAGCGACTGCCGAGTACCACTGGCACATCAATACCGCCGGCCACCGCCACGTAAGCGCGGGCACCCGCCTTGGGAAAGTCAAAGCGCAGCACTTGCCCGGCCTTCACGGTGAATGCGGTGTCGTGGTGCATTTCCACGCCATCGACCCGGGGCGTCATGTGCGCGCCGCTGACCGCCACCAATGCGTCCTGTTGAAACTCCAGCTCGGGCCCGAGCAAGGTGCATTCCAGCGCCGCCAAACCGGGCGGGTTGCCGACCAATTGATTGGCCGCGCTCAAGGCGTACTGATCGAGCGCGCCGGACGGCGGAATGCCCAAATGGTAATAACCTTCGCGGCCTAAGTCTTGTACCGAAGTGGCGAGGCCGGGTTTGAGAACCTTGATCATGCCAATACCTCCTGCAGCGACTTGGGATAGCCAACGGGGTCGGCGAGGAACGCGTCCAGCGAAAATTCCACCGGCCGAATCCGCAGATCAAAGCTTCCGGCGTCCACTTCTGCCACCGCGGAGTCGTAGGCTTCTCGATCCATCGGCTTGAATTGCACGATGTCGCCTGGACGGAAAAACACCATGTGTTCTTTCAGGTACGCGAGGTGTTGTTGCGGGTCGTAGATCGGCGCGGGGGTGACGCCAAACATCTGATAACCGCCGGCGCCGCGCACCGAATAAATGCAACCAAAGCAACCGCCGTGGCCCAGGGTCAATTTCGGTGTATCGGTGCGCGGGCGCAGATACTTGGGCACCTGCAACTGACGCTCACGCTCGACCATCTGAAACATGAAGGGCAGCCCGGCAACGAAGCCGACCATCGAGACAAACCACGGCGCGCCGCTGTGGGCCGCGATGAAGGCATCGACGTCAGCCAGACCGTTGATGCGGGCAGCGTATTCAAGATCCGTGGCGCTCGGGTCTTGATGACGGTCGCGAAAACGCATCAGGGTTTCGTGAGTCCAGGGATCGTTGTAGAGCACCGGAATCTCGATAATCCGCGTCTGCAATGTGCGCTCGGCGACAGCTCCGGCCTCGGCGATTTTTACCGCTTCGAGCAAGGTGTGAGGGGCGATGCGATCCGGGTCGAAACGAATCTGGAATGACGCGTTAGCCAGGCAGATATCGAGCACGCCATCCAGCGCCAGCCGTTCCACAGCGCGGGTGACGGCCAGACCTTTGAAGAACGCGTCCAGAGACATGCTGTCACTGACTTCGGCAAACAAATGCTCATCGGCGCCAAAGCTGTATCGGATGGGCGTACTCATGCTTCACCTCCGCTGCGGCGCTCGGCCAGCCAGGTTTCCAGGGTGCCGGTGTGAAAGTCGGCGCTGTGCAGCCACGGTTGCTCGAGCAATTCAGCGTGCAACGCCAAGGTGTTGGCCATGCCGGTGAGCGTGGTGTTCGCTACCGCCACTTGCGCGCGGGCCAGCGCTTCGGCGCGATCGGCACCATGAACAATCAGTTTGGCCAGCAGCGAGTCATAGTACGGCGGCACCCGGTAGCCTTGATACAGATGCGTATCGACGCGAATGCCCTCGCCGCTCGGCCAGATCAGTTCTTCGACCAGACCTGGACTCGGGAAAAAATCCCGCGCCGGATCTTCAGCGTTCAAGCGCATTTGCAGGGCGGCGCCGTTGAGTCGGATGTCGCTTTGCTGGAAACCCAGCGGCTCGCCGCCAGCGATGCGCAACATGGCTTGAACCAGATCGATACCGGTGATCAGTTCGCTGACCGGGTGCTCGACCTGAATCCGCGTATTCATCTCGATAAAGAAGAACTCGCCAGTGACGTCGTCATACAGGTATTCCAGCGTGCCGGCGCCCTTGTAGCCCAACGATTCGGTCAGACGCACAGCGCTTTCGCAGAGGGTGTCCCGTTGCTGTTGGTTGAGGACTGGCGACGGCGCTTCTTCGAAGATTTTCTGCCGCCGACGTTGCAGCGAGCACTCGCGCTCAAACAAATGCACGGCGTGCTGACCGTCGCCCAATACCTGCACTTCAATGTGCCGGGCCCGGCTGATAAACCGCTCCAGATACACCGCGCCATTGCCAAACGCCGCTTGGGCTTCGCGCTGGGAGCGGGGAAATTCTTCGCTCAGTTGCTCGGCGTTTTCCGCCAGACGAATACCGCGCCCGCCCCCACCGGCCGACGCTTTGATCAATAACGGGTAACCCACGGACTCAGCAGCCTTGAGTGCCGACTCGACGTCAAACAGTTCACCCGGCGAACCCGGCACCACCGGTACGCCAGCGGCTTGTGCGGTACGCCGCGCCTCGGCTTTATCGCCCATGCGCCGGATCGTCTGCGCGCTTGGGCCGACGAAAATGGCGCCAGCCGCCACCACCGCTTCGGCGAAATCGGCGTTCTCTGAAAGGAAGCCGTAGCCGGGATGCACGGCATTGGCGCCCGTGGCTTTCAGGGCGCCGAGCAAGGCCTCGACGTTGAGATAACTTTTATCGGCACGGGCCGGGCCAAGAATGTGGATCTCATCGGCCATGCGCGCGGCCTGGGAATCGACGTCCGCCTCGCTGCACGCAGCAACGGTGGGAATGCCCAGTTCTTTGGCGGCGCGGATAATCCGCACGGCGATTTCGCCACGATTGGCGACCAACAGTTTATGAATGGTTTGAGTCATGATCGCGCCCTCACTCGTCGTCGAGTGTTGCGACGACTTGACCCGGTTCCACCGGATCACCGTCTTCTACCAAAAAGGCACTGAGGCGACCAGCCGTCCCGGCGGTCAGTTCGGAGAACTGCTTCATGACCTCGATCAGGCCAATGACCGTGTCAGCGCCGACCTGTGCGCCGACCTCGACGAAGTTCGCCGATTCCAGGGTGGCTTTGCGGTAGAAGGTCCCCGGTAACGGGGTGATGACTGTGTGTTCGGCCATGTCTGTTCCTTTTGGAATAGTTGTAGAAAGGCAGGCAAAAGTGAATCGTTGGGCAAACCCTCGCGTCTCTGTGCGAGGTGTTTGCGTCAGGTCTCATCGCGGTGCGCGAACCGTTATGCCCGCGCCATCCAGCGCGCGACGCGTGGCTTCGACCAACGCCAGAGCTCCCGGCGTGTCGCTGTGCAAACAGATGGAATCAAACTCAATGGCGAGGTCTTCGCCCTCGACAGTGCGCACCACGCCTTGCTGGCAAGCACGCAGCACGCGTTCGGCGACGTGGGCCGGGTCGTAAGCCCGCACGTTGCGGGTGAACACGATGGAGCCACTGAGGTCGTATTCGCGGTCGGCGTAGAACTCGCGAATCACTGGTTGGCCGAGCTCTGTGGCAACCCGCCAGATCACCGAATCGGGCATGCAATACAACAGCAATTCCGGCTCCAGACACTGGAGATTTTCCACCAGCAAACGGGCGGCCTCCTCGTCCCGCGCCAAGTGCATGTAGAGCGCGCCGTGGGGTTTGATGTGCTGCAGGGCCACGCCTTGAACCCGGGCGAGTTCACGCAGGGCGCCCAACTGATAGAGCATGTCGTCGACCAGTTCCTGGGCCGGCGCATTGATGTGCCGACGGCCAAAACCGACCAGGTCGCGAAACCCCGGATGCGCACCGATGGCTACGCCCAGACGCTTGGCCTGCTCGACGGTGCGGCGCATGGTGGAAGGGTCGCCGGCATGAAAACCGGTGGCGATGTTGGCCGAACTGATAAAGCCCATCAGCTCATTATCGACACCATCGCCGATGGTCCACGGGCCAAACCCTTCGCCCATGTCAGAGTTGAAATCTACTGCCTGCATAACACCTGCTCCCGACGCTTGTGACTTCATGCAGGTCAAGTTAGATTCCCGCTACCCCCTTGGGAAGATCTATTAATAGATAGGGTATCTTCTGAAAAACAGATACCCCGTCACTCGGAGTACCCATGTCACTGACCCTGCGCCAAGTCCGTTATTTCGTCGCCACCGCCGAGATCGGGCAAATTTCCCAAGCCGCGATTCATTTGAATATTTCCCAGTCGGCCGTGACGACGGCGATCAAAGAACTGGAAAGCATCCTCGGCACGCTGTTGTTCCAGCGCTCGGCCCAAGGCATGAGCCTGACCGACGCCGGTCGGCACTTTTTGAATCGGGCTTACGTGATTTTGCGCAGCGTCGATGACGCGTTGAACAGCCCGTTGCCGGACATCCGCGCCAGCGGTGTATTACGACTGGCGGCGAGTTACACGGTGATCGGATACTTCCTGCCACACCATCTGCAACGGCTTGAGCACTGGCATCCGGACGTGTCCATCGAAGTCCACGAACAGGAGCGGCAAGCGATCGAACAAGGCTTGCTGGAAGGTCGTTTTGACATGGCCGTGGTGCTCACCGCCAACCTCACTCACCCGGACATCGTCTCGGAAATTCTCTTCAACTCCGAACGCCGGTTATGGCTGCCCAGCCACCATCCGCTGTGCGAACGCTCGGCAGTCAGCCTCGCCGACGTTGCGAAAGAACCCTACATTCTGCTGACCGTCGACGAAGCCGAACATAGTGCCAAGCGCTACTGGGAACAAGCGCATCAGCAACCCAACGTGCGAGTGCGCACCAGTTCAGTCGAAGCGGTGCGCAGCATGGTCGCCAATGGCAGCGGCGTGGCAATCCTCTCGGACTTGGTGCACCGCCCCTGGTCACTTGAAGGCAAACGCATTGAAACCCTGACCGTCACCGACAAAGTGACGCCGATGAGTGTCGGGCTGGCCTGGCATCGCGAACGCGAATTCAGCCCGGCGATGCAGGCGTTTCGTAACTATTTCCACGATGCATTTCTGGCGCCGCAACAGCTGTCTGCGCGACGATGACAGCAGTGAAAAAAGTGGCTCACAAGGTCGCGTTATATCGACCCTTGGCCAGATGCTTTTGCCAATCGCCACTCTGAGCGTTTTCGCACTCCTGCTCAGAATCAAAGCGAACATTGCGATCTGTCAGTTTCAGCTCAATACCCGCTTCATCCAGCGCAATAGCCGTCAGTGCAAAGATCCGTGCTTTTGCGTCAACCTCGGCGAGCTTTCTGTCCGCCAGGGTTTCGAACACCCAAATCACGTTCAGTGTTTCAGCCAGCGCGGTCAGGTCAGCCGTGTGGGTGAGCCAGGTGAAGCCGTTGATTTCACTTTTTGCCGTTTCGCACGCTTCGGTCAGCGTGGTGATCAGCCGGCGTTCTATTCGCGCTAGTTCACGTTTTCCTGCGGGCATTGCAAGTTCCTTGGCAGATCATTAAAGGGGCGTAGGCGCACTCTGGCATTTTCGGCTGAACACCGCCATCCAGACCAACCCTGCTAATCTCTCCTCCATGAAAATCGCCATCATTTCCGACACTCACGGCCTCCTCCGCCCCGAAGCGTTAACCGCGATCGAGGGCGTCGAACTGATCCTCCACGGTGGCGACATCGGCAGCGCTGACATCCTCAGCCAACTGGCGCAAATCGCCCCGGTTCACGCCGTGCGCGGCAACAACGACTTGAACCTGGCTTGGGCCACCGACCTTCCCGATCACCTCACCCTCAACCTCAATGGCTGGCCAGCGCTGCTGACCCACGACATCGCCGACGTCCCCGCCCTGCTCGACAGCCGCACCCGCCTCATCATCACCGGCCATTCCCACAAACCCTTGATCGAGTGGCGCGGCGATCGGCTGTACTTGAATCCGGGCAGCGCTGGGCGGCGGCGTTTCAAACTGCCGGTCACCCTCGCCCTGCTCGACATCCACGCACAAGCTCTGGAACCGCAATTAATCCACCTCCTGCCCTGAAACTTTTTCACTCCAATCGGCCTGATCACCTAACCTCTTAGACTGTGTGTTCATCGAGAGTCGGTCTGTCCCATGCGCAACACGTTGAAGTCGTTGTTTCTCATCGCATTCATGCTGCTCACCGCCGGCAGTCCATCGCTGTGGGCCGCCGATCTGCCAGCACCTGCCGCGACCGCCGCCGCGCCGCTCCCGGTCATTTCGCAAAATGACCTGCAAGCCCTGCAACAACGCCTCGATGGCCTGAAACAGCAAATCTCCGCCGCGAACAATTACAACCAGCTCGAAGGCCCACAGGATCGGGTGCAGGCGTTCATTCTGGACGTCGATAAATTGTCGGCGGCGTTGTTACCGCAACAGGCGCAACTGACCGTGCAACTGGGCGTTTTGGGCGCAGCGCCGGACACCGAGATCGCCGCCGAGCAAGCGGATATCGTCGCCCAGCGAGCGACGCTGACGGAGCAAAAAAACAAAGTCGACGGCACGCTGAAAAGTCTGGCGGCGCTGAAGCAAAGTGCGGCGGATCTGATCACGCAGATCGCCGGCATCCGCCGCACATTGCTTGAAAGCGAGTTGACGCTCGGCACCCTGAGTGTGCTGAACCCGGATTTCTGGGCACCGCTGGTCAATCCTTCGCGGGATGATCGGCAGCGTTTCAGTTTTTTCGTTGATCAAGTTTCTGACACCTGGGCGACGGTGTGGGCGCCGGGGCGGTATTTTTATACGCTGGTGCTGCTCGCGCTGGCACTGGTCGTGTGGACGTTCGGCCGTCGTCTGGCCGAGCGCGGCTTGACCTGGGTTTGCATCCACCGCATGCCGGAAGGTCGTTTGCGCCGCAGTGCGCTGGCTTTTGCTTCGGCGCTGGCGACGATTGCGACCACCGCTCTCGCCTTGCATGTGCTGTATTACGCGCTCACCCGTCACGCGCCGCTGACGCCGGTGCTGTCGACGTTTTCCGAGGAATTCGAGAAGGCTGTGTACGCCTGCGTACTGATTACCGGGCTGAGCCGTGCGCTGTTGTCGATCGATCATCCATCGTGGCGGTTGCCGGCCATTCATGATCAGGTCGCGCAGGCACTGAAGCGCTTCCCGCGCATCCTTTCCGGCACATTGCTGGTGCTGGTGACGCTGGTGCAGGTGTGCAACGCCACCGGCATGAGCAGTCAGATCGTTCTGACCGGGCGCGGCGTGACATCGATTGTGGTCATGGTGATTGTGGTGACATTGCTGCTGCGCGTCGGCAAGGTGCGCAAAGCGTTGGTCGCCGCCAATGACACGCAAGCGAACAGTACGTTCGCCGGGGTGATGTACACCATCGCCAGTATTTCGATGTTCGTCTCGGCGATTGCGCTGCTCACCGGTTACGTATCGCTGGCCCGTTTCATCACCTATGAAGTGGTCTGGGCCTACATTGTGCTGTCGGGTTTTTACTTGCTGATTCAGGTGATCAAGGACGGCTGCGAATACGCGTTCTCGCCCAAGCATGCGAGCGGCAAGGCGCTCAAACAGTTGCTGGGAATAGGCGATCGGCGCCTCGATCAGATCTCCATTCTATTGTCCGGTTTCAGCCGCGCGGCGCTGTTGCTGCTGGCGGTGATCGCGTTGTTTGTCGGTGGCATCGGCACCACGCTCGGGCAGTTGGCGACCAACATCATGGCGATCCTCGGCGGTGCCGGGTTGCGCAAGTTCAACATCGTCCCTTCGCATTTGCTTAACGCGGTACTCGCGCTGTTGATCGGTATCTGGCTGATCCGCGCCCTGAGTCGTTGGCTCGACAATGAATTCCTGCCCAAGACCGACATGGATCCAGGGATGTGCGCGTCACTGAGCACGCTGTTTTCCAACATCGGTTACGCGTTCGTGATTCTGCTGACGCTGTCGTCGTTGGGCGTGCAGTGGACGAACCTGGCGTGGATCGTCAGTGCGCTGTCGGTGGGTATTGGTTTCGGTTTGCAGGAGATCGTGAAGAACTTTGTTTCCGGTCTGATTCTGCTGACCGAGCGGCCGGTGAAGGTGGGCGATTTGATCAGCATCAGCGGCGTCGAGGGTGATATCCGCCGGATCAACGTGCGCGCCACCGAAATTCAGCTCAGCGATCGCTCGATTGTGATCGTGCCGAACTCGCAGTTGATCTCGCAGAATCTGCGCAACGTCACGCTGGGTGGCAGCGCTCAGGGTGTCGCGTCGCTGGAGTTGGTGTTTCCGCTGGATATCGATCCTGAGGCAGTGAAGGATCTGCTGCTGAACACGTACCACGAGAACGAAACCATCCTTGAAAAACCGGCGTCGTTTGTGCGCTTCAGCAAGTTGTCGCCGGACGGGATTACGCTGACGGTGACCGGTTATGTCGGCAGCCCGAGGATTGTCGGGGTGACCAAGAGTGATCTTTTGTTCGAGATTCTCAAACGGCTGGGAGCGGCCGGAATTGCATTGGCATCGCCCCCACCCTGATGCCCCTGTAGGAGCTGCGGAACGCTGCGATCTTTTGATCTTGTCTTGTAAAAAAAACACGATCAAAAGATCGCAGCCTCGCTTCACTCGACAGCTCCTACAGGCTTTCGGATCGTTCGTTGCGCAGCGACCCAAGGGTTATTCCTGAAGCGCCTATCAGCCTGCTTTTTAGGTCTTTATTGACGGTGAAACGGCGACCTTATACTCGCCGGGTTCGCCCAATCATCAATAAGGATGTTCCATGCCTCAACGTCTTTTACTGGCGGCACTGTTCGTCGCAGTCGCCGGTTGCGCCAGCCCTCCTCCTGCGTCCGTTCACACCCACGATCCTGCCAGTTCAACCCTGCAAGGCGATGCCTCGCGGCCGGCGCAGGCGCAGTGGTTGCGCACTGAGTTGTACTTCTCGGTGGGGTCGATCGATCGCAAGGAAGGCGCGGTCAGCCCGGCGCGCTGGCGCGAGTTTCTCGACAAGGAAGTGACGCCGCGGTTTCCGGATGGGTTCACGGTACTTGATGCTTATGGGCAGTGGAGCGATAAAGGCGCGAAGGAGCCGGAGCGTTTGAGCACTAAAGTCATTGTGATTTTGCATGAGAACAGTGCGAAACGTGGCAGCGATATCGAGGCGATTCGGTTGGCGTATAAGCGTATTACCGGAGATTTGTCGGTGCTGCGGTTGTCGCAGCCGGCGGAGGTGTCGTTTTAAGAGCCCCTCACCCTAGCCCTCTCCCCGAGGGAGAGGGAACTGATTGGGGGATATTTGAGAGGTTCGCCGACCTGGACGTGCTTTGGCGAATCCATAACCGACTCGGTTTTTCAGGTCGATGTATCACGCAGCACACCTCGGTCGGCCCCCTCTCCCTCCGGGAGAGGGCTGGGGTGAGGGTCTGCCGTTAAACGACTCAACCCGGCCAAAACCACCGCGCCAACCAACAGAACGCCAATCCCCAAAAACGCCCCATACCCCACTACAGTCACGCTGGAATACAGCATGTACAGGCACAACCCAAAAAACAGCAACGGCAACAGCGGATACAACGGCACCCGCACCGGCCTCGCCACCTCGGGAAACCGCCGCCGCAATATGATCAACGCGACACTGCTCAAACTCAAAAACAACCAATACACCGGGGTCAAATACTCGACCATGGTGTTAAACCCGCTCTGGGTAAAACTGCCGAACAACACCAGCAACAACGCCACCGCGCCCTCCGCCAGCAACGCTTTGCGCGGTACGCCATGGCGATCATCCCAATCACCAAAACTGCGCAACTGCGGTACATCGCGAGCAGCGGCGTAGGTAGTCCGCGCGCCAACCAGCAACGTCGAATTGATCGTGGCGATC
The DNA here is from genome assembly GCF_044753305.1 of Pseudomonas sp. NPDC088429. NCBI lineage: Bacteria > Pseudomonadati > Pseudomonadota > Gammaproteobacteria > Pseudomonadales > Pseudomonadaceae > Pseudomonas > Pseudomonas sp. NPDC088429. The sequence continues at coordinate 180,883 of NZ_JBIVMX010000001.1, forward strand.
GCCGCAATCCCCACCATCAGCAGAATCAGCATGACCCCGGGCGCGCCAAAAGCACGGTTGAGCAGTTCAACTGCCGGCGCATTGCTCGCCGCCAATCCGGCAAATCCCAGCCCCTGAACAAACGCCCAATTCAGCGCCAGATAGATAATCATCAACACCGTCAGCGCACCAATCATGGCGATGAAAATCCCTCGCCGACCATCGCGCACTTCCGCCGATAACGTCGCCGCATCACTCCAGCCGCCGAACGCCAGAAACACAAAAATCATCGCCGCCGAAAACCCGGCCATGCCGGTATTTTCCGGCAATACCGCCGAGCTTGGCGCCGGCGGCTCAACCCCTTGCCACGCCAGAAAAACACCGGCACTGGCGATGCTCAAAAAGCCTAACGCGAGCAAGCCAACCAGCAATGTCTGCGTGATGAAACCGATGTGCTTGCCCGTCAGATTCAGCAGCACCAACGCTGCGATCACCGCCCCGGCAAACAGCCCCGATCCATACTGTCCTAACGGCACCACCGCATTTACGTAATCGGCAAACATAAACGCCGACAACGCAATCCACCCGGTGTGCATCACCGAAAACCGCGACCACGCGAACAGAAACCCCATGCGCTCGCCATACGCTGTGCGCAGAAAATGGTAGTCGCCACCCGGATGCGGAAACGCCGTGGCCATTTCCGCAAAGCACAGCGCACCGATCATCGACGCCACGCCGCCGAGCACCCACACCAGGTAGAAGTGCTCGGGCCCGACATTGAGCGCCACGGTCGGCGCGGTTTTCAGGATGTCGGTGGTGATCACCATGCCCAGCGTAATCAGCAGCGCCTGGAACACCGGCAGATGCCGCCCCGGCCCGGCGTTAGAAACCATACGTGGCGCGAGCGTAGTAGTAAGCGCCGTTTGTGCCGATTGGTGAGAGCACGTCGTACGGCAAGTTGCCGCCGTAGTTGATCGCCGAGCCGGAGCGTTCCGGGTAGTTGTCGGTGAGGTTATTGCCGCCCACAGCGATGTTGAATTTCGGGGTAAATTTGTAGGCGACTTCAGCGTCCAGTTGCCACACCGCACCGTAGGTCTGCTCCGGTTGCGAATCACCGAAATCAAACACACGAGTAGTCTCGCCCTGACGGGTCAGGCGTCCGAGCAAGCCCCAATGTTCGCTGGCCCAGTTGGCGGAAAAGATGAAGCGATCCTTCGGCGCGGCGTCGGTCAAGGTGTTGGTTTCTTCGACGCCGACCAGCGCATCATTGCCGATGCCCAGCGCAGTCAATTGCGACGGCGTGCCTTTGGTGCTGGTGACTTTGGTGTGGTTGTAGGTGTACGCGGTGGTCAGGCCGAGTTGCCCTTCGTAGAACGGCTGATGATAGTTGAGCACCAGTTCGGCGCCGTGGGTGCTGGTGTCGGCGGCGTTGGTGAAGAAGTTGACGTCATGTATGCCGGCCACGCCGAAGTTGTCATTGATGTAGTTTTCCAGCGCATCGCTGCCGATGCGTTGCGACAGGGTGATGCGGTCTTTGACGTCGATGCGGAACACGTCCAGCGACGCATCGAAGCGTTCGTTCAACTGGAAGGTCAGGCCGAGGCTGAAGTTTTTCGAGGTTTCCGGATCAAGTTTTTCTGCGCCCAATGCGCGGGCAATCGGATCGTTGACCGAGAGCACGCGAATGTCGGTCAGCGTGCCGCCGTCGCCGAAGTTGCTGGTGGTGTTCTGGAAACCGCTCTGCGCAAGAGACGGCGCGCGGAAGTTGTTCGACACTGCGCCGCGCACCGCCCACTGCTCGGTGAGTTTGTAGCGGCCACTGAGTTTACCGGTGAGTTTGCTGCCGGCGTCGTCGTAATGCTCCCAACGCGTGGCGGCGTCGACGAAGAAACGGTCGGTGAGATCGCCGGACAACTCGGCGTAAGTGCCGAACACATTGCGATCCAGATCTGACTCTTCGCTCGGGCGCAGTCCATTGGCGCCATCGGCTCCGGAGCCAACGTAAGAAGCCGCGTCACCGGCGTAAGTCAGGTAGTTTTCGTAGCGGTATTCGCCGCCGACGGCCAACACAAATGAACGCTCGCCGAGGCGCAGTTCGCGGGTGAAATCGAGGTTGGTGGTGGTCTGGCGCAACTCGTAGTCGCCGGTATCGAACTCGGTCGGCGAGTCTTCACCGAGGCTGACGTTGAGGGTGCGTCGGGTCGATCCATCGAAGCGATTGCGGCCATGGGTGACGCTGCTGTCGAAGTCCCAGTCGTCGCCGATCATGCCTTTGAACCCGGCAGTGGCGGAGACGTCCTTGTTGTCGCCAAGCGATTGCGGCAGGTAGCCGTTGGGGTAGAACTGCGGCTGCTCGTACGGGTAGCGATAGAATTCGGCGCCGGTGGTGTGGCGCTGGTTATAGGTGCCGAAGCTGTAAGCCTTGCCGCCGGCCAGCGGCAGTTCGCTGTTGAACCACAGGTTGACATCGCGGGCGATGCCGTCGCCCATCACGTAGTTGCGCTGGTTGGGGATGTCGTCGAAGCCGTCGAAACCGGCGCGATTGGTCGGGTTGCGATCCTTGTACTCGGTGCCGCCGCGAATGAAGCCGCCCTCCTCGCCGAGGCGCGTGCCGATCTTGGCGGTGGTCACGCTGTTCTGGCCGTCGGTGGTGGTTTTGCCGATCGCGTCCTGATGGGTGTGATAGGCGCCGTAGCTCGTCGTCACTTCGCCGCCCTCGGGCGCGTCGTCGAGGATGATGTTGATCACCCCGGCAATCGCATCGGAGCCGTATTGCGCACCGGCGCCATCGCGCAGCACTTCGATGCGTTTGATCGCGCTGATCGGGATCGAGTTGAAATCCACCGGCGCCGTGCCGCGACCGATCTTCGAGGAATCGTTGACCACCGCCGAAGTGTGCCGGCGTTTACCGTTGACCAACACCAGCACCTGATCCGGGCTCATGCCGCGCAGTTGAGCGGCGCGTACATGGTCGGCACCGCCGGAGTTGGACTGGCGCGGCAGGCTGAACGATGGCAACAGCGTCTGCAAAGCTGCGCCCAATTCGCCATCCGCCGCGCCGGCGGCTTTCAGGTCATCAGCGGTGAGCACGTCGACCGGCACTGGCGAATCCAGCACGGTGCGCGATGTGCCGCGTGTGCCGGTCACCAACACGGTATCGAGTTTGGCTTCATCGTCAGCTTGCGCGGGAAGTTGCCAAATGGACGTGAGCACAGCAGCAGCGAGTAATGAACGCGAACGGTAATACATGCAACAGCTCCTTGAATCGCAGCTAATACCCGGCCCTGCCAACCAAAAGTCGTCGGCCATCAGTGCACGGCAATGTCTGCTGTAGTTTTATAAAACAGGAAGGCAGCGAAGGCTGTTAGATCGGAAAGTGCAAATAGAACGCAGGATCCCCAAAAGTAAGCTTTTCCCCTTGGAGGCCGATGCTAGACGAGCGGAAGGCTGTGGCAAAAGAACCAATAACGCTTAGGTTATATCGGCTTGGCGGAGTGTGCTTAGAGCAACATAAGTGTTGCCCAGGCAACACTAAATCCAACTAACCAACTAACTTACCCAAAACCTTGTAGGAGCAGAGCTTGCTCGCGAAGAGGCCATCCCTGCCAACATATTCTTTGGATGACCCACCGCTTTCGCGAGCAAGCTTTGCTCCTACAGATTTAAAGGTGGCGGGCTACTAATCGCTCGGGGTTTGCCGAAAACTCACTGCCAGGCGATTCCAGCTGTTGATCGTGGTCACGGCCATGGTCAGGTCGACCAGCTCCGCTTCGTTAAACTGCTCGCGCGCCTGTTGATACACATCATCCGGCACATGGCTTTCCGCCAACAAGGTCACCGCCTCCGCCCAGGCCAGTGCCGCGCGTTCACGAGGATTGAAAAACCCGCTGTCACGCCACACTGCAATCGCATACAACCGCCGATCACTCTCCCCCGCTCGCCGGGCTTCGACCGAATGCATATCCGTGCAAAACGCACAGCCATTCAGTTGCGAGGCGCGGATCTTGATCAGTTGCAGCAACGGCTGTTCGATGCTCAAGTTGCTGGTCAGCGCCTCCATGGCAATCATCGCTTTCATCGCTTTGGGTGAAGCGCTGTAGTAATCCAGACGCGGGGACATGGCTTGATCTCGGCAGGCGCAATAAAGACTTCAAAGTAAGCGCCAAGAGGCTAGCGTTACAGCCCCAATTCCACGGAAAAGTGCCACACCAATAGCGGGCTCAACACAAACTCCTTGTAGGAGCTGCCGAAGGCTGCGATCTCTTGATCTTAAAAAGCAACATCAAGAGATCGCAGCCTTCGGCAGCTCCTACAGGGGTCTATGCCAATTTCGGGTATTTGTGCTGCGCAACTTCTGCCAATCGCCCAACAGCGCTAATCTGGCGGGCACTTCACATTGCCTCGGAGCCACGTCGGTATGGAACTTCATGTCGTGATCAACGGCCGCAAGGATCTCGCCGGTCAGTTGTACCAACAGCTGCGCGGCGCCATCGAATCCGGGCGTCTGGCCGCCGGCACGCAATTGCCGCCCAGCCGCTTGCTCGCCGAGCAACTGGGGATCTCGCGCAAAACCATCTCCGACACCTACGCGCAACTGACCTACGAAAACTTCCTCACCGGCGTGATCGGCAAAGGCACCTACGTCAACGCGCGCCCCGCGCAGGCTCAGCGCAAGCAAAGTCACAGCGAACTGGCCAGCGCCGAGGTGATCGAGAGCTGGCGCAATCTGCCGATATTCCTGCGGCACCCGACACTGGAAGGTTCGCTGCGTTACGACTTTATTGGCGGCGCCACCAGCAAGGGCCAGTTTCCCCAGGATGACTGGCGGCGCTGCGTCGCCCATGCGATGCGGCAGATGGCGCAGTCGAAAGGCTTTTACAGCGTCGCCGAAGGTTTGCCGTCGCTGCGCAATGCGATTGCCCGGCACATCGCATTTTCTCGTGGGGTTAACTGTCAGGACGAAGACATCGTGGTCTGCAACGGCGCGCAGCAGGCGCTGGATCTGATCGCCCGCGTGCTGCTGCGTCCCGGCAGCCTAGTGGCGATGGAAGACCCGGGTTATCCGCCGGCTCGCCTGCTGTTCGGCACGCACGGCGCCACCGTGGTCGGTATTCCAGTGGATGCCGAGGGCATTCAGGTCGAACACATTCCCGAAGGCACGCGGCTGATTTACGTGACGCCATCGCACCAGTTTCCGTTGGGCATGCCGATGAGTCAGGCGCGCCGCGAAGCCTTGCTGGTGCGTGCGCATGAGCTCGGCGCAATCATCATTGAGGACGACTACGACAGCGAGTTTCGCTACGAAGGCCGGCCCACTGATTCGCTGTACAACCTCGACCAGCGCGGCCTCGTCGCGTATGTCGGCACCTTCTCGAAAACCTTGCTGCCCGAGTTGCGCCTGGGCTACGGAATTCTGCCACCGGCGATCCTCGAAGCGGTGATCCGCGCCAAGCAGCTCACCGATTTGCACGCGTCCACCCTGCCGCAATGGGCGCTGGCCAAGTTCATCGCCGAGGGCTGTTTGCTCAAGCATATTCGCCGCTGCCACACGATTTATGCGCAGCGCCGCGAACGGATTCTGGCGCGCATGGCCAGCGATCTGTCGCCTTGGCTTGATGCGGTGCCGGCCAGTGCCGGATTCCATATGGCGGTGTTTTGCAAAGTGCCGATCGACCTGCCGCTGGTGATCGAACTGGCAAAAAAGGTCGAAGTCGGTCTGTACGCGATCAATGGCTTTTATTACCAGCAGACGCCGCGTGATGGTTTGTACTTTGGCTTCGGCGCGATTGAGACGCTGGACATTGATATCGCCCTCGATCGTCTGCGCGACATTCTCCAGCAAGTCGCCTGAGCGATTGGCCTAACGGATTAACCGCCGATTGGTTATTGGTGATCGGCGGGTGCAGGCCTATTCTGCACAGGCGTTATCCCTCAATGAGCAGGATTCGTCCGGCCTGATTCAGGAGTGTGAGCAATGTCCAACGAAGTGATCAACACGGTGCAGGTGCAGGCTGCTGCCGGCCGCTCTGACGAGCTGGGCAAGCAACTGCAAAGGATCGTCGAAACCCTGCGCGAAACGCCGGGCTGCGATTCCTACCTGGTCGACCGCTGCCCCGAGGACAGCCACCGCTGGACGGTCAGTGCGCGCTGGCAGTCGGAAGCGGCGATGCAGGCGCATTTCAACCGGCCTGAAGCGCAGGGATTTATAGACTTGATCGATAGCCGGCTGGCCAATAGTGTGGACTTCAACAGTTTTCCCATTGTTTAGAAAATCAAAAGATCGCAGCCTTCGGCAGCTCCTACATTGGAATTCGTTCACTGTAGGAGCTGCCGAAGGCTGCGATCTTTGCTTTTTGTGCAAACCGTAATTGGTCACCCAATCTTCCCGAATATTGGCCGTTTGCTTGCCCCGCCCCTCGGACTACTGTGATTACCAACCACCCCCCAACCGGTAATCCACCATGAAAACCCTGCACCTTGTCGCTGCCGCCCTCGCCCTGGCCCTCTCCACCTCGGCCTTCGCCCACGACCCCTCGGAAAAAGTCACCGTACTGCAAGACCAGATGCTGAAAAACGCCCCCGGCAAAAAAGCCATGATGATCGAAGTCGACTACAAACCCGGCCAGTCTTCCATCGCTCACAAACACGACGGCACCGCAATGGCCTACGTGCTCGAAGGCGAAGTGATCTCTCAGGTGAAGGGCGAACAGGCGATCACCTACAAGAAAGGTCAGTTCTGGTACGAGCCCGCCGGTTCCGAGCATTTGGTCTCGAAAAACGCCAGCCAAACCAAGCCAGCCAAGTTGCTGGTGTTCATGGTGCTGTCCCCGGATGAGCAAGTGCTGATTCCGCTGAAAAACTGATGGTTGTTTAGCCAGCCATAAATAAAAAGGTGCAAATTGCCGATTTGCGCCTTTTTATATCCCGATGCAATTAACCGGATCGGGTTACAGCAAATAAAACTATTCAATACAAAACCAGACAGCAAATTGTCAGCTTATTTGCCGCGCGACGGGGGTAGTCTGAATTAACTGCCGTCATTGACGGCAACTTTAAACTTTCCGACTGATGTTGTTTCACGGGAGAAACACCATGAAACTTGCGTTCACCAGTATGTTGGCAATATCGGTTTTAGCCCTCTCCGCCTGTTCAGTGCCGACGGCGCCAAAAGCAGTCTCGTCTCTCGATACCCTGCTGCCGCGTCCAACCGGTCGCAGTAGCGCGACTCAGGTAAAAAGCGGTCCCGGCGTATCGCTCGGCGTGGTCTACAGCCCAAGCACCCAGAGCAACCGCGAATACCTGCGCGACTATCAAGCCAACGCCGGCACCGGTTTCGGCCAGAGCCTGCTGGTACAGCCGATCCACGACGCCTACGTCGCCAGCTCGAAACCGGACATGGCGGTGGAATGGGTCAACGCCTCCCTGCAACGCCAGTTCGGTTCAGTGACGGTGTATCCGGACATGCAGAGCCTGCGCGCAGCCAAACCGGATGTCACCGCAATCGTCGACACCCACAGCCAGCTAATCACCTCACGCAGCTCCGACATCAAGGCTGACGTGAGTGCCGATTTTTATGATGCGGGATTGAACTACATCGGCACGGCGAAAGGTTCAGAAGCGAAAGAACTGACACCGGTGTGGGCGGACTTCAAACGCTCGGAAGAGATTGTTGCCGATATTAACCAGCAGCAAGACGTGCAAGTTCGGGCGCTGCAAAAGTTTGACCAATCGCTCAACAATTTAGTCGCACGGCCTGCGGATAAAGTGTCGATGCTTGATACTAAACCGGCTCAGAAGTTGTATTGAATGTAAGGGCCTCTTCGCGAGCAAGCCCGCTCCCACGGGTTTTGTGGAACTCCGATCCCTGTAGGAGCTGCCGAAGGCTGCGATCTTTTGATCTTGATCTTTTAAAGGCAAAAGATCGCAGCCTTCGGCAGCTCCTACACCGCTCGGTGTAAATCCATGAGACACAAAAAAGCCCCGGCATCTCACGATACCGGGGCTTTTTCATTCAGCGCTTACTTATGCCGTTTCAAGCTCGGCATTCGCTGTCGCTGCAGGCACTACTGCTTGCCCGCTCAACGCCAGATCCAGCAGTTCACGGTTGGCCACCGCGTACATGGCGTAGTCCGTGCCGCTCGCAGCGCGGATTTCCACCAGCATGGCGCGCCAGCGCGAGATCATGCTTTCGTGCTGTTCCATCCACAGCGCCAGACGTGCTTCCACGTCCAGGGTGCCGTCGCCCTGTTGCAGGACGGAGATGGTGATCGCGCGTTGCTGCCAGTCGACATCATCACGGAACGCTTCACGGGCCAGGGCTTGCCAGTTGTTTTCAACCGGCAGCGCGCTGATCTGTTGCAGGTACCAGGTGATGTCCAGCGCACTGCCCACGGCGAAGTAGGCTTTCGCCACTTCGGCAGGGTTCTGGCCAGTCACGTCGGAGGCTTCGATGATCGGCAGCAAGGTGTACAGGTGCGAGGTGCCCGCAACCATACGCGCCAGCAATTCCGGCACACCGGCTTCGACGTAAGCCTGATAACGCGCCTGCCAGTTTTCACGGATTTCGCCGCTCAGCAGTTCGTCGAGTTTCAGGCCCAGCTCTTTCAGGTGCGGACCGAAATGCGCGACGTCACGGGCAGCGTTCTGCTCGTTGCGACGGGCACGCAGGAACCAGCGCGTGGCGCGGCGGCCCAGACGCATCAGCTCGTCCATCAGCTCCAGCTGAACGTCAGCGGCAACCTGATAGTCCAGCGCTTCGATCTGACGGAACCAGTGCGGGAGGTGGAAGATGTCGCGCACGATCACGTAAGCGCCAGCGACGTTCGCCGGGCTCATGCCGGTCGACTCTTTGAGTCGTTGAACGAAGGTGATGCCCATGTGGTTGACCAGGTCGTTGGCGATCTGGGTGCTGACGATCTCGCGCTTCAGGCGGTGACGACGCATGGCTTCGGAGAACTTGCTGACCAGGGTCGGCGGGAACGCCGTTTCCATGTCGCGGGTCAGGTAATCGTCGTCCGGCACCAAGGAGCCCAACAGCTGCTCCTTGAGATCGATTTTGCTGTACGAGATCAGCACCGACAGCTCAGGACGGGTCAGACCGTGGCCTTCAGCAATGCGCTCGGCCAGTTGCTCTTCGGTCGGCAGGAACTCGATGGCACGGTCCAGCTTGCCACGGCCTTCCAGATCGCCCATCAGACGCTTGTACTCAGCGATGCGCGCATAAGCACGACGCGCCGCCAGCGACAGCGCCTGAGTCTGCTTGTAGTTGTTGCCCAGCACCAGATTGCCGACTTCGTCGGTCATGCTCGCCAGCAACTGGTTGCGTTGCTTGTCGGTCATGTCACCGGCCTGAACCACTTCGTTCAGCAGGATCTTGATGTTCACTTCGTGGTCGGAGCAGTCCACGCCACCGGCGTTGTCGATGAAGTCGGTGTTGGAACCGCCGCCATTCAGACCGAATTCCACACGACCCAGTTGGGTCATGCCGAGGTTACCGCCCTCGCCCACGACTTTGCAGCGCAGCTCGTTGCCGTTTACGCGCAATGCATCGTTGGCCTTGTCGCCGACATCGGCGTGGCTTTCAGTGCTGGCCTTGACGTAAGTGCCAATACCGCCGTTCCACAGCAGATCCACCGGCGCCTTGAGCAAGGCATTCAGCAGTTCAGTCGGGGTCAGCTTGTCAGCCTTGATGTCGAAGCGTTCCTGCATCTGCGGGGAGATTGCGATGCTCTTCGCGCTGCGCGAGAAGATACCGCCGCCTTCGGACATGATGCTGGTGTCGTAGTCGGTCCACGCCGAACGCGGCAGGTCGAACATGCGCTGACGCTCGACGAAGCTGGTCGCCGGGTTCGGGTTTGGATCGATGAAGATGTGCAGGTGGTTGAAGGCAGCGACCAGTTGCAGCTTGTCGGACATCAACAGGCCGTTACCGAACACGTCACCGGCCATGTCGCCGACGCCGACAACAGTGATGCTGTCTTCCTGAACATTGATGCCGCGCTCGCGGAAGTGACGTTGTACGCCGACCCACGCGCCTTTGGCGGTAATGCCCATTTTCTTGTGGTCGTAACCGGCCGAACCACCGGACGCAAACGCGTCACCCAGCCAGAAGCCGTAGTCGATGGCGATGCCGTTGGCGATGTCGGAGAAGGTCGCAGTGCCCTTGTCCGCCGCCACTACCAGATACGGGTCGTCATCGTCGTGGCGCACCACGTTCAATGGCGGCACCAGCGCGCCGTCTTTCAGGTTGTCGGTGATGTCCAACAGACCGGAAATGAAGATGCGGTAGCAGGCGATGCCCTCGGCCGCGATCTCGTCACGGCTGCCGCCCAGAGGCAGGCGACGCGGCAGGAAGCCGCCCTTCGCACCCACTGGCACGATGACCGAGTTCTTCACTTGTTGAGCTTTTACCAGGCCAAGAACTTCGGTGCGGAAGTCTTCTTCACGGTCGGACCAGCGCAGGCCACCACGAGCGACGTTACCGAAGCGCAGGTGCACGCCTTCAACACGTGGCGAGTAGACGAAGATTTCGAACTTCGGCACTGGCTTCGGCAGTTCAGGGATCGCGTGCGGGTTGAACTTGAAGCTGAAGTACGACTTGTTCTGGCCGTTGGCATCAGTCTGATAGAAGTTGGTACGCAGGGTCGCTTTGATCAGGTCGAGGTAACGACGCAGGATGCGGTCTTCGTTGAGCACCTGAACGTCGTCCAGTGCGGTCAGAATCGCTTGTTCCAGACGCTGTTGCTTGTCTTCCAGATCGTCGTCGCTGAGCTTGCGCGCCAGATAGAAGCGGGTCTTGAACAACCGGGTCAGCTCGCGAGCGATGTCGGTGTGGTTGTTCAGGGTGCTGGCGATGTAACCCAGATCGAAGCCCAGACGAATCTGCTTCAGGTAACGAGCGTAAGCGCGCAGCAGTGCGACGTCGCGCCAAGGCAGGCCGGCGGTCAGCACCAGACGGTTGAACGCATCGTTCTCGGCATCGCCACGGACGATGTGGACAAAGGCGTCCTGCAGGGTGTCGTTGAGTTGCTGGATGTCGAGATCCAGACCTTCAGCGGCAGTGAAGGCGAAGTCGTGAATCCAGAACTCGCGGCCATTGGTGTGACGCAGACGGTACGGGAATTCACCCAGCACGCGCAGGCCGAGGTTTTCCAGAATCGGCAGCACGTCGGACAGCGCCAGCGGCGTGTCGGCGTGATACAGCTTGCAATGCAGTTCGCGTTGGCCGGAGACCTGGCCCAGCGGCTGATAGAAGCTCATCACCAGCGGATTTTTTTCGTTGAGGCTCAGCAGGTGCTGCATGTCGACCACGGCCGAATGCGCAGCGAAACGCTCGCGGTAACCGGCCGGGAAGCCTTTCGGAAAGTCCGCCAGCACGTTGGTGCCGTGGGCTTCGCCGAAGCTTTCGACGGTCAGTGCGGCGTAGTCGTCCTGCCAGCTGCGGCAAGCCTGCACGACTTCTTTTTCCAGCAGCAGCGGATCGATGTCGAGACGGTTTTTCGGGTCGACACGCAGGATCAGCTGAACGCGAGCCAGCACGGACTCGGAGAAGAACGTCCAGAATTCGCAGTCGGAAGCCTTCAGGCGCTCCATCAGCACTTGCTGGATCTTCTGGCGAACTTCGGTGGAATAAATGTCGCGCGGCACGTAGGCCAGGCAGTAGCAGAAACGACCGTACGGGTCTTTGCGCAGGAACACGCGGATCTTGTTGCGTTCCTGGATCTGCACGATCGACATGACGGTGCTGAACAGTTCGTCGACCGGGGTCTGGAACAGGTCATCACGCGGCAGCACTTCGAGTACCTGCGCCAGTTCTTTGCCCAAGTGAGCCTTGGACTGGAAGCCGGAGCGGTGTTCGATTTCGGCGACCTTGCGGCGGATGAACGGGATGACCCGCACGCTCTCGCCATACACCGACGAGGTGTACAGGCCCATGAAACGGTGTTCTTTGATGACTTTACCGTCGGCGTCGATTTCACGGATCGACACGTAATCCGGGTAGGCCGGACGGTGCACACGGCTCGGGTGCGCAGCCTTGGCGAACGACAGCAGGGTCGGTTCGCGCAGGTAGTTCACCGCGTAGTCTTCGATGCGCAGGTCGTCGTAGGTCAGGCCGGTGCGCAGCAGTTTGGTCAGGCCGAGGAAGGAGTTCTGGTCGTACTCGATGTGGCCGCCATCGGCTTGATCGGTGACCACGAACTCTTCGTAGCCAAGGAAGGTGAAGTGGTTGCCCACCAGCCATTCCAGGAAGCTTTTGATTTCGTTCTTTTCTTCGGCATCGACGGCGAACGCGCTGTTGTCGAGTTTGGTGAGGATTTCCTGCACCTTGGCTTTCATCGGCTCAAAATCGGCGACCGCAACGCGGACTTCACCGAGAACCTGTTCCAGCTCTTTGCTCAGCACATTCAGTTCGGCCGCGTTGGCGCAGCGGTCGATTTCCAGGTACATCAACGACTCTTGCAGAATGCCGTCGCCCTGGGTGCCTTTCGGCAGGATTTCCAGCAACTCGCCCTTGCTGCCACGACGCACGCTGAGCACGGTGGTTTGCAGGGTGTGGATGCTGTAGCCGCGACGGTTCAGTTCGGTACGAACCGAGTCGACGAGGAATGGCAGGTCGTGGTGCAGGACTTCGACCGCGGTGTGGGTCGACTGCCAGCCATGACGCTCGTAATCGGGGTTGTAAACGCGCACTTGTGGTTGCGCGTGATCGAAGCGCTCAAGCAGGCGCCACGCAGAGAGAGTACAGCCAGCGAGGTCGGAGAGGCGACGTTGAGTCAGCTCGTCCACATAAATCTTGCCTAAGAATTGTTCAGCTAACAGAGCCACTAGTGGCAGTTCAAGTTCACTGATGTGCTGCGCCAGTGCCGCTTGCAGTTGGTGCTGGAAGTCGGCTTTGCTGGCTGCGGTGAAGAACGCCATCTGTGGTACTCCGCTTAAGCTTGTTATTGATGGAAAGCGTCGCGTGCAACACCCCTTTCGGGGCTTGTGTCGCCCTGTTCCTGATTCTCGGGCAGAGGAAACAGGGGGACAGGTGGGTGAAGCTGGACGAGACACTCAGGTCACATTCACCTTCCATTGAATGGGCATCTGCAAAAGCGACTGTCGGGCTTGCCGGCAATGCCTTTACGGGTGCTCATCCGTTGCGCAGCTTAATGGCTGCGACAATGTGTCTGCTTGCGGTGCTGCGACATATTCGTTCATAGGCAGGTAAATGAAGGCTTTCGCACCGGTAAACACTAGCAGCCGTGGCGGAAAACGACGGGGGGAATGCCCGGTTTTACGGGACATTCGTGCCAATCGCTGCCCCGTGGCGGCTACATATCCAGAAACGAAAACCCTCAGGGCCGTTCTATCGACCCTGAGCCTGGCATCCGGTTCAGCACTGGCTTTTGACACGGATCAGTCCGGCAACTCTTCATAGGCCCGGAATTTGCTCACGGTGGCGCAGTCGTAGCACTGCATCTGCAGGGTCAATTTGTCCATGCTGGCGTCGATATTGCTGGAGTCGCACTCGCGGCAGAACAACTGCGGATAGTCGACCTGTGGCGCGGCGACCGGTGAACCGGTGAGAAACCGAGGCACAAATTCGTCTCGCCAGAACAGCCCCGGCGACTTGGAAAAACCGGCACCACTGTCCTTGAGCACGACGTCGTAAAGCAGGCGGGTCATGGCCGGCTGCGGCACGCGTGTATCGCGGTAGCTGTCCTTGCGCCAGTTCTCCGCCAAGGCGAGCTGCGCGGTGCTCTGCATGTTGCGCGGAATGGTGTTGGAGGCGTGGGTGCGACCCTTGGAGTTGCCGGTGGCATAGAAATGCGCAGCGCTTTTCACCGCGACTCTGGCGAAGTAGTAGATCTGACTGACCGAGAAGTTCTGCAGCAATGTGCCGATCACTGAGTCGGCGCGGGCTTCGGCGGTGAACGCCATACCGACCATATTGGCCTGCAGGTGAACGTATTGAATGGATTCCTCCCGCGCGAGCCTGAAGATCAATGCGTACAACTCACGCTTCCACCCTGGCAGTACAGGCCCGGACAACTCTTCGTACAGGGCCAGATAGAGCATATCGCGCGTGCAGCGCACGCCTTCGTCCAAGGCGACGTTGGCCCGCCAGTAAACGGCCGAATACGTGCTGATGCTGAACTCGTCGGCCCGATTGAACGCTCGAATGTCCGATGCCGTATCGACCTGCAACGCGCCCGCCTCGTGCAGACCTTTCACCAGTTCTTCACTGAAAGTGTCAGTGGACGTGAGCTTTTCCCCTCTAATTTCAGCATCAAGCGCGGCAATGCGTTCGCCTGCGCCTTGGCCACCGTCATCCAGCAACGCCAGCAGAGCAACTTTTTGCTGGAATCCAAGACTGGCAAAGGGTACCGGTGGGCTTGGCGTACCGTAGCGCGCGGCCAGATCACTACGGTCACGTTCGGCCTGATCGGCGAGTTGCTGTTTGCGCAACCGGACACAGGCATCACAACCACACACGCTGCGTCTCGAGCCCGCACCGGCGGTGAAGTATTGATGCTCGCAATTCACACATTTGTAAGCACTGCGCAGGGAAACCGGAGTGCCGCGTGAGGGTCGGTGCATCCACATCGGCAATTCACAATACGGGCATGTCAGGTCAGCACTGACGATCGGCGGCAGCACTTTCAACACACTGCGTACGGTATCCGGCAGTTTGTACTCGGCGATCAGGTCGGCGGTTTTTTCGCCGTTGAGGTAGCGCTGGTAAAGCTGTTCCACCTGCTCCTCGGACAGATGACTGATTTCTTGCGCCCATTGGAAATATCGCTTCATCAAAAGACATCCTTTTTTGCATGTTGGCCATCGCACTCCGTTGCGTTCGAACAGCAAAATCTGACGGCAAACATCCACCAAAACAAGCGAAAAGGCCTCCAATTCACGCTATTTTTATTCTTCTCAAAAACCCTACGAGGCCAGCGGATTTTTCTTACTAGACTCTGGGAATAGTCTTTAAGAACAGCCCTGCACTCGACGATGTTTCAGCAGAATTTCCCTCAGGCTGGCAAAATCGCACTTTTTGCGCACTGTCTACCGCGTTAGCCCACCAGGAATTCCCCATGCAAATGACCACCGCCCTATTGATCGTCAACCCATGCGACGACGAAGAAGACAACATGGCCATGCTCTGCTGCCACAGCGACAAGGGCGACATGTTCCTGATGAGCCGCTATCCGGACGAGGATGAGCTGGAAATCACCCTGGACGGCGAGCCTTCGACGCTGGACGGCGTGAAGGTCACGTTGAGCTCGACGCTGCTGAAGATTGAAATCGGCGCGGCGGATGCTGATGCGTTGAATGGGGATGATGTGCTGGAGATCAGCTTTAACCCGGATATGGTTGATCTCGATGAGGTGGTGGAGACGTTGACGAATATCCTCGACGGGACGGGAACCTTCATCAACGAAGTTTGATGGTGTCTGAATAGGCCTCTTCGCGAGCAAGCTCGCTCCCACATTTGAACTGCGTGCACCCCGTCAATGTGGGAGCGAGCTTGCTCGCGAAGGCGTCCGAAAGAACACTACCCCTCCCCGGTACTACAAAAATCCAACAATTCCCCCAGTCATTTCCCGCACTTTGCGCAAAATGCCGTTAGTCGCCACCCCCCGCGATGGATTAAAGTAACGCCCCCAGCCCCGGCGTTATCCGAACGCCCGTGGCCACCCCTTTCCAGGAACAGTCACCGATGGAACATCGTGAAGCGCTGCTGGCGCTGCGAACCTTTCTTTCAACGCAGATTCTCGGCCAGGAAAAACTCATCGAGCGTTTGCTCATCGCCCTGCTCGCCGACGGCCATATGCTGGTCGAGGGCGCCCCGGGTCTGGCCAAGACCAAAGCGATCAAAGAACTCGCCGAGGGCATCGAAGCCCAGTTCCATCGCATCCAGTTCACCCCTGACCTGCTGCCCGCCGACATCACCGGCACCGAGATCTATCGCCCGGAAACCGGCAGTTTCGTGTTCCAGCAAGGGCCAATCTTCCACAACCTCGTGCTGGCGGACGAAATCAACCGCGCGCCGGCCAAGGTGCAATCGGCGCTGCTCGAAGCCATGGCCGAGCGTCAGGTTAGCGTCGGCCGCAGCACCTACGAGCTGTCGCCGCTGTTTCTGGTGATGGCCACGCAGAACCCGATCGAGCAGGAAGGCACCTACCCGCTGCCGGAAGCGCAGCTCGACCGCTTCCTGATGCACGTAAAAATCGGTTTCCCGGATGCCGCCGTCGAACGCCGCATCCTCCAGCAGGCCCGTGGCGAAGCACTGAATGGCGAGACCAAGCCCGAGCGCCGGGTCAGCCAGCAGGCGATCTTCGCTGCACGCAAGGAAATCCTTGGCTTGTACATGGCCGACGCCGTGGAGGAATACCTCGTGCAACTGGTCATGGCCACCCGTACGCCGGCCAAGTTCGATCCGGAAATGGCCGAGTGGATTGCCTATGGCGCCAGCCCACGCGGCTCGATCGCCCTCGACCGCTGCGCCCGCGCCCACGCCTGGCTGGCCGGTCGCGACTTCGTCAGCCCGGAAGACATTCAAGCGGTGCTGTTCGACGTGTTGCGTCACCGCATTATTTTGTCGTTTGAAGCCGAAGCCGCCGGCATCGATCAGGATCGGGTGGTGCAGCGGATTCTCGACGTCGTAGCCGTCGCTTGACCCCCATGAACGCCCCCCAGCCTTCCCAACCGGGCATCCGCGTCAGCCTCGCCGAGCTGATCGAGATGCGTCACCGGGTGCGTGAAGTGCAGCTATTTTCCACGCCGAGCCAGCGCAGCCCGCTGATCGGCCTGCATCACTCGAAATTCCGTGGTCGCGGTGTCGACTTCGACCAGGTGCGCGTGTATCAGGCCGGCGACGACGTGCGCACCATCGACTGGCGCGTCACCGCTCGCACGCAAGAGCCGCACACCAAGCTGTTCCATGAAGAACGCGAACGACCGATTTTCATTATGGTCGAGCAAAGCACGCGGCTGTTTTTCGGCTCCGGGCTGATGTTCAAATCGGTGTTGGCCGCACAAGTCGCGGCGCTGATCGGCTGGGCCGCGCTCGGCCACAACGACCGGGTCGGTGGGCTGGTGTTCGGCGACAACGAGCACTACGAAATCAAACCACGGCGCAGCAAGCAGAGCCTGCTGCAATTGCTCAATCGTTTGGTCAAGGTCAATCAATCGCTGCACAGCGAACGTGAGCCGGATCGCGATGCCTTCGGCGTGGCCCTGCGCCGCGCCCGCGAAGTGCTGCGCCCCGGCAGTCTGGCCATTGTGATTTGCGATGAGCGCGCGCTGTCCGACAGCGCCGAGCAACAACTGAGCTTGTTGGCGCGCCATTGCGATTTGCTGATGCTGCCGATTTCCGATCCACTCGATCACGCCCTCCCCGCCGCCGGCCTTTTACGATTCGCCGAACGTGGCGCCCAGCTTGAGCTCGACACGCTGAATTTTGATTTGCGCCAAACCTATCGCGCCCAAGCCGAAGCCCGTATCGCTCGCTGGGAATTGCTCGCGCAGAAGTTGCGGGTGCTGCTGATGCCGTTGAGCACGCAGAGTGAAATGGTCGAGCAGATGCGCGAATTCCTCAATCCGCAGCGTCCGGGGAAAGGTCGATGAACGAACTCGACCAATTGCAGCCACTGATCTCGCCGCCGCCGGTTGCCTTTTGGCCTCCGGCGCCGGGCTGGTGGTTATTGCTGCTGTTATTGCCGCTGCTCGGTTACGCCGTATGGCGCCTGCGCCGTTTCATTCCCATGAAGAAACGCCCGATCGTGCGCGCTGAACAGCCACTCGATCCGGTGCGCGTCGCTGCCCTCGCAGAACTGGCGCAAATGCCCAAACCCTACGACGGTGCCCCGGCCGGCGCGTGGCTGCAACAGGTCAATGGCCTGCTCAAACGCCTGTGTCGCAACCATTATCCCTACAGCCAGAGCCACACCCTTAATGGCCGAAAGTGGCTGGCGTTCCTCGACAACCGTTGCCCCGCCGCTGGCCTGACGCGCTGGATGGTGCTGGTCGAAGGCGCGTACAAACCGGAATGCAAACTCGACGACAAGGCCATCGCCGGCCTGACGCAAGCCGTCGACACGTGGATTCGCAAACATGTTTGAGTTCGCCTGGCCGTGGATTTTTCTGCTGTTACCGCTGCCGTGGCTGATGCGCCTCGTGCTGCCGGTGGCCGACAGCGGCGAACCGGCGCTGAAAGTCAGCTTTCTGTCCGACCTCGAAGGCCTCGCCCGCCGTCGTGCCCGCGCCAATTTGCCTGCGTGGCGCCAGCAAGCGCCGTTCATGTTGTTGTGGTTGCTACTGCTGACTGCCGCTGCGCGCCCGCAATGGCTGGGCGAACCGTTGCCAATTGCCGCCAGTGGCCGAGATTTGTTGGTGGCGGTGGACGTGTCCGGTTCGATGGATTTTCCCGACATGCAGTGGCAGGACGAAGAAGTCAGTCGCCTGTCCTTGGTGCAGCATCTGCTCGGTGACTTCCTGGAAAGCCGTGACGGCGACCGGGTCGGCCTGATCCTCTTCGGCAGTCAGGCCTACCTGCAAGCGCCGCTGACCTTTGATCGCCACACCGTGCGCGTCTGGCTCGATGAAGCGCGGATCGGCATTGCCGGCAAGAACACCGCCATCGGCGACGCCATCGGTCTGGGCCTGAAACGCTTGCGCATGCGTCCAGCACAAAGCCGTGTGCTGATTCTGGTCACCGACGGCGCCAACAATGGCGGCGAAATCGATCCGTTGACGGCGGCAAAACTGGCGGCCAGTGAAGGCGTGAAGATTTACCCGATCGGCATCGGCGCCAATCCTGAGGACAGCGGTTCGACCGGCCTGCTCGGCGTCAATCCAAGCCTGGATCTCGACGAGCCGGCGCTTAAGGAAATCGCCGAAGTCACCGGCGGGCAATACTTCCGCGCGCATGATGGCCAGGAACTGCAAGCGATCAAGGACACCCTCGACCAGCTCGAACCAGTGACTCAACAACCGACCCAGGCGCGCCCTGCGCAAGCCTTATATCACTGGCCACTGGCGTTGGCGCTGTGGTTGAGCCTGTTGTTGGTCGCACGCGAATTGTGGCCGGACAACCCGCTGCAACGCCTGTTCAACAAGGAGCTTAATCTGCAAAGTCCGCTGCCTGACTGGCGCGAGCGTCTCAAACGCCTGCGTCTGCGGAGGCGCCGATGATTGCCCTCTGGCCGCACTGGTTCCGTCCGTGGTGGTTGCTGCTGTTGCCGCTGCTCGGCTGGCTGATCTGGCAACTCTGGCACCGGCAAAAACGCGCCGGACGCTGGCAGATGATTCTGCCGCCGGCGTTCCACGCCACCCTGCTCAGTGGCGGCAGCGGTCGCGACAGCAAACTGCCGTGGGTGGCCCTTGGCGTGGCGTGGCTGCTGACCATTCTGGCGTTGCTCGGGCCGAGCTGGGAGCGCGTCGAACAGACCAGCCAAAAACCCGCCGATCCGTTGGTGATCGTGCTGGAACTGACCCCGGAAATGCTCGCCACCGACTCACCACCGACGCGACTGGAACAAGCGCGGCGCAAGGTGTTCGACCTGTTGCAGGCGCGCAGCGATGCGCAGACCGCGATCGTCGTTTACGCCGGCAGCGCCCACACGCTGGTGCCGCTGTCGGATGATCTGGCGACCAGTCGCAATCTGCTCGACGCGCTGAAACCGTCGCTGATGCCGGAAAGCGGCCATCGCGCCGACCTCGCTATCGGAAAAGCGCTGGACTTGCTCAAACAAGGCGCACTCGGCCAAGGGCGGATTCTGCTGGTCGGCTCGTCGCTGAGCGAAGATGAACGGCAAGGCATTCGCCGGGCGCTCAACGGGCAATCGGCGCAACTGTTGATGCTCGGCATCGGCACCGCCGAAGGTGCGCCGATTGCGCAGGAGGACGGCAGTTTCCTCAAGGACGAGCAAGGCGCGATCCGCGTGCCGCAACTTGATAGCCCAGGCCTGGCGGCGTTCATCGATAGCGTCGGCGGTGACTACCATGCGGCGCGATTGGATGAAGCCGATCTCGGCGCACTCGGACTGCTCAACGGCCCGCGCAGTTTGCGCAGCGATGGCCAGACCGTGCGCCTCGACACGTGGGCCGACCAGGGTTATTGGTTGCTGCTGCCACTGCTGCTGCTCGCTGCCTGTGCCGGGCGGCGTGGCTGGCTGTTTTGCCTGCCGCTGCTGTTCTGCCTGCCGCAGCCGAGCTACGCTTTCGACTTCGAAGACTTGTGGCTGCGTCCCGACCAGCAAGGCCTGCACTTGCTCAAACAGAAACGCCCCGCCGAAGCCGCAGAACATTTTGACGATCACCAGTGGCAAGGGGTGGCGTTGTACGAGGCCGGCGACTACAGTGGCGCCGCCCAGCGCTTTGCCGAAGGCAGCGATGCCCGCGACCACTACAATCGTGGCAACGCTTTGGCGAAAAGCGGTGAACTGGATGCGGCGATCGACGCCTATGAACAGGCGCTGGAGCTGCAACCGGATCTGCGTCCGGCACAGACCAACAAGGCGCTGGTGGAAAATCTGCTGAAGCAGAAAAACACCCCGCCACCGGTCGATCCGGAAAGCCAGCAGCCCGAACAGAATCTGCCGGGCGGTGAACCTCCGCCACCCACCGCGCCGCCACCAGCGGTGAAAAGCGAAACCCAGAGTGAGGCGCAATCCGGCGAGTCTGCCAGTGAACCGCCGCCGACCACACCGCCGCAGCCAGGCCCGAATGAGGTGCCGGGCAGCAACGATGAGGAAGAGGAAACCAATACTGTGCCGACGCTGCGCCCGACCGAAGACAACCTCGAAGGCGAGCAACGTCAGGCACTGGAACAATGGCTGGGTAAAATCCCGGACGATCCGGGCGAACTGCTGCGACGCAAATTCTGGTACGAACAGCAACAACATCAGGATCAGGAAAACACTCGATGACCCGCTTCACCGCTCTCTTGCTGCCCCTGCTGCTCTGCACGACCGCCAACGCGGCCGAGCTGATCGCCAGTGTGGATCGCAGTCGCCTGAATTCCGGCGAGACGGTCGAGCTCACCCTCGAAATCAGCGACGTCACCCAGTTCGGCAAACCCGACCTGACCCCGCTGGAGCCGCTGTTCGAAGTGCGTGGCACGCGGCAGGTCAACCAGCTCAATACCCTCAACGGCGACAACCGCGCGACCACACGCTGGATCATCACGTTGCTGCCGAAAGAGAACGGCAGCGTGGTGATTCCCTCGCTGCAAATGGGCGAGGTGCAGAGCCAGCCGATCACCGTGCAAGTGGTCGAAAGCGACACCCGCGAAGACAAGAACAGCCTTGATCCGGTGTTTATCGAAGCGAGTCTCGATCAGTCCAGCGTGTATGTGCAGGCGCAGGCGATCCTGACTGTGCGCGTCTATCACTCGGTTTCGCTGTACGACGACAGCAGCCTGTCGCCGCTGCAAATCGTCGATGCGCGGGTTGAGCAGCTCGGCGACACGCGCACCTACGAGAAAGACATCAACGGTGTGCGCCACGGCGTCATCGAAATGCGCTACGCGATCTATCCGCAGCACAGCGGCTTGCTGACGATCACTCCGCAGACTTTCAGCGCCACGCTGGTCGACACGCAACCGGCCCAGGACACCAGCCCACAAGGGCCGAAGCCGGGCAAACTGATGCGCGTCACCTCTTCGGAAATTCCGCTGACGGTCAAGCCCAAACCGCTGACTTATCCTGCCGATGCACCGTGGCTGCCGGCGCGCAGCCTGAGCCTAAGCGAGAGCTGGAACCCGGAGCCGGAACACACGCAAATCGGTGATTCGCTGACCCGCAGCCTGACCCTGAAAGTCGAAGGGCTGGCCGCTTCGCAATTGCCCGCACTGCCCGCCACCGACGTCAATGGCCTGCGCCGCTACCCCGATCAACCGGTGCTGAGCAATCAAAGCAGCGACCGTGGCCTGATCGGTAGCCGTGAAGAACGCGAAGCGCTGGTGCCGAGCCGCAGCGGCTCGATTGATCTGCCGACGGTGGACGTGGTGTGGTGGAACACCTTCGAAGATCATTTGGAACACAGCAGCCTGCCGGCGCGCACCCTGCAAGTCGCCAATAACCCGAGCCTGCAAGTCGACACGCCGACGGGCAATCTGCAACCGGGGATTGTCGATAACGACACGCTGTGGTGGTGGAAACTCAGCACGCTGATACTGGCCTGCACCACCCTGCTCGGCTTTGGTCTGTGGTGGCGAGCGCGCTGGCAGCCGGCGATCCTGCGCGCTGCGCAAACCGGCCCGAGCCCGCGCACCTTGCTCGACGACATCAAACGCGCGAGCCAGGCCAATGACCCGCAGGCGACGCGGCAAGCGCTGGATGCTTGGGCGCGTCAGCAGCCGGAGACGCTGGCGGACATGGCGGCGCGGTTTGTGCCCTTATCGGATGCGCTGGATGGGTTGAATGGCGCGCTCTACAGCGAAACGGGGCAGCATTGGCAGGGTGAGGATTTGTGGCGGGCAATCCGCACAATTCCGACCGCCGAGCGCGTGCACGACCCGGTGGGCGACAGCGGCTTGCCACCGCTCTACCCGAAGTAAAAGATCAAAAGATCGCAGCCTGCGGCAGCTCCTACATTTGGGAATGCAGTCCCCTGTAGGAGCTGCCGCAGGCTGCGATCTTTTGATCCAATGGGGTAAGGGGATCCATGCGCAGACTGCGCGGGGCAATAAACTGTAAACTCTCCCCCTCTTTCGCCGCCTCTTCATTCCCGCGCGGCCATCACCTCTTTTAGTTGCGGAGTCCACCTTGCGTCTGTTTCACACCTCCGACTGGCACCTTGGGCAAAACCTGCATGGTCAGGAGCGCGATTTCGAGCACGCCTGTTTTCTCGAATGGCTGCTGCGCCAGCTGAAACTGGCGCAGCCGGATGTGCTGCTGATTGCCGGGGATATCTTCGACACGGTCAATCCGCCGGTCAAAGCCCAGGAATGCCTCTACGATTTCATCGTCAGCGCCCACGAGCAGCAGCCCTTGCTGACCATCGTGATGATTGCCGGCAACCACGATTCCGGCTCGCGCATCGAACTGCCCGCGCCGTTGATGCGCCGCTTGCGCACCCACGCGCTGGGTCGCGTGCTGTGGCTGGACGACGGCCAGCTCGATTCCGAACGTCTGCTGCTGCCATTGCCGAACGCCAAAGGCGACATCGCCGCGTGGTGCCTGGCGCTGCCGTTTCTGCGCCCGGCCGAAGTCACCGGTGCACACCTGGGCGACAACTATTTGCGCGGCATCGGTCAGGTGCATGAATGGCTGATCGAAGCGGCCAACGCCAAGCGCCAACCGGGTCAGGCGCTGATCGCCATCAGCCACGCGCACATGGCCGGTGGTTCGGTCTCGGAAGACTCCGAGCGCAGCCTGATCATCGGTAACGCCGAAGCCCTGCCTGCCAGTCTGTTCGGGCCGAGCATCAGCTACGTCGCCCTCGGCCATTTGCACAAGCCACAGAAGGTCAACGGCGAGGAGCGTATTCGCTACAGCGGTTCGCCGATTCCATTGTCGTTCTCGGAAATCGGTTATCAGCATCAGATTCTCGACGTCACGCTTGATGGCGAAACCCTGGTCAGCGTCGAGCCAAAACTGATCCCGCGTTCGGTCAATCTGCAACGCATCGGCCCGGCACCGCTGGCCGAGATTCTCCTGCAACTGGCCGACCTGCCGAACATCGACCTGCTCGCTGAAACCCAGCGCCAGCCGTGGCTGGAAGTGCGCGTGACCCTCGACGAGCCGCAGCCGGATCTGCGCCATCAAGTGGAAAACGCCCTGCAAGGCAAAGCGGTGCGCCTGGTGCGCATCGCCGCTGAATACGCCGGCAAGCGTGGCGCTGACGGCGAGGAGGATGGCACCGCGCTGATCGAACTCGATCAACTCACCCCGCAGGAATTGTTCAGCCGCGCCTGGCTCGACAACTACGGCAACGAGGTCGATGAACAAACGCTGAAGGACTTCGCCGAACTGCTGCAAGACGTGCAACTGGAGGGCGAGCAGCCATGAAAATTCTCGCCATTCGCTTGAAAAACCTCGCCTCGCTGGCCGGGCCGTTCGAAATTGATTTCACCGCTGAACCGCTGGCCAGTGCCGGTTTGTTCGCGATCACCGGGCCGACCGGCGCCGGTAAAAGTACCCTGCTTGACGCCTTGTGCCTGGCGCTGTTCGGCGCTGTTCCGCGCCTGAACAACACCGGCCGCGACGCCAAAGTGCCCGATGCTGATGGCGAGATCGCCACGGGTGACCCGCGCACTTTGCTGCGTCGCGGCACCGGCGAAGGCTATGCCGAGGTGGATTTCGTCGGAGTTGATGGCCGTCGCTATCGGGCGCGCTGGGAAGCCAACCGCGCTCGCGAGAAGGCCGGCGGCAAGTTGCAGGCCAGTCGTCAGAGCCTGCGCGACATCGATCAGGATCAACTGCTCGCCAGCCAGAAAGGCGAATACAAAACCCAACTGGAGGCCGCACTGGGCCTGAACTTCGAACAGTTCACCCGCGCCGTGCTGCTGGCGCAGAGCGAGTTCAGCGCGTTCCTCAAAGCGGACGACAACGACCGCAGCGAACTGCTGGAAAAACTCACCGACACCGCGCTGTACACCCGCCTCGGCCGTCGTGCATTCGACAAGACCAAAGAGGCCCGCGAAGCGCACAAGCTGTTGCAGGATCAGGCCACTGGCGTTACCCCGCTGGCACCCGAAGCGCGCGCCGAGCTGGATGAACGCTTTAACGCCGCCCAGCAACAATTGAAGTTGCAGCAGGCGCAATTGAAGCAACTGGAGCAGCAACACAGTTGGCTCAAGGATTTGCGTCTGTTGCAGGACGCGCAGCAAGCCGCCAGCGAGCAATTGCGCAGCGCCCAGCAACAATCGGAAGCGCTGGCCGGCGAACGCATCAAGCTGACGCGTCTGGAACAACTCGGCCCGCAACGGCACCAGTTCGCCCGCAAAACCGAACTCGATGCGTTGTTGACGCCGTTGGCCGCGCAGATTGCCGAGCACACCCGCCAGCACGCCGAACTGACTGAACGTCAGACGCAACTCGAGCAGAATCTTGAGACAGCCAAAGTCGCGCTGACCGAGGCGCAGCAACGCCAATCTGAAAACGCGCCGCTGTTGCGTCAGGCGTTCGAAGAGCAAAGCACCCTCGCCCGTCTGGCCAAAGATGTGGCCGCGAGCGCTGAGGCCAAAGCCACTGCGCAACAGGCCTGCACCGACGGCCAGAGCGCCATTCAAGCCTTGCAGGAAAAGCAGGGCCAGGTCGCCGAACGCTTGCAACGCATCGCCGCTGAGCTGGAACAAAGCGCTCATCTGGCGCCACTGAGCGATGCGTGGAATGCCTATCGCGATCGCCTGCAACAGCTGATGTTGATTGGTAATCGCCTGAACAAAGGTCAGGCCGAACTGGCCAACCTCGAACAAAACGCCACACGCAGCGCTGAAGAGTTCGCCAGCCAGAAGCAACAACTCGAAGTACTGTTCAAAGAGGCCGGCGCCGAACCGGATGCCGTCGCCGAGCAAATCGGCATTCTCGGTACGCTGTTGCAGGACAACCGCAAACAACTGCGCGCTTTCGAAGACCTGTCGCGCTTGTGGGCCAGCCAACAGGATCTGGACAAGCGCGGCGCCGAGTTGCAACAACGCCAGCTCAATGCGCAGCAGGAGCGTGAGCGTCTGACCCAGGACGGCGTCAAAACCAAAGCCGAACTGATCGTCGCCGAGCAAACCCTCAACGTCACCCGCGAACTGCTTGAACGCCAGCGTCTGGCGCGCAGTGCCAGTGTCGAAGAGTTGCGCGCGCAGTTGCAGGACGATCAACCGTGCCCGGTGTGTGGCAGCAATGAGCACCCGTATCACCAGCCGGAAGCGCTGCTGCAAAGCCTCGGTCGCCACGATGAAAGCGAACAGGCCAACGCTCAGCTAGTCGTCGATCAGTTCAAGGAAAAACTCAGTGAACTGCGCGCCGACGTCGGCGCTGTCATTGCTCAGCAGAAAGAACTGCTGCAACAACAAGAGCAACTGGCGAACCAGCAACAGGCCCTCGCGCCGAGCCTCGACGCGCATCCGCTGTCCGCGCAGTTGTTGAATCAGGACGCCGACAAACGCGACGCCTGGCTCATGCGCCAGAACGAGCAATTGAACCAGAGCATCACGCAGGACGAACAGCGCCAGAGCGCCCTGCTCACCCTGCAACAGGATGCGGCGCGGTTGACTCAACAATTGCGTCAGGCGGAAACCGCGCATCAGCAAGCCGCGCAGCACCTGAGCAATCAACAGCGCGAACTGAGCAGCGACCGTCAACGCCTCGATGAAGAACTGACGGCATTCGGCCCTCTGCTGCCGGCCGAGACCCTTGAAGCCCTGCGCCTGGAGCCGGCGGCGACGTTTATGCAGCTTGACCGGCAGATCGCCGAGCGTCTGACGCAACTCGATCAGCAAAAGGAAGAACTGAGCGAGCAGCAGCAACGTCAGCAGACGCTGGATAAAGAACAGGATCGTCAGCAGACCCGTGCACAGCAGGCACAAACCGCTGAACAGCAGTTCAATGCGCTGGCCGAGCAACAGCAACTGTGCCAGCAGAAACTGGCGCAATTGCTCGGCGAGCACAGCAGCGCCGAACAGTGGCAGCAGCAACTGGAACAGGCTGTGGAACAGGCGCGCGCCGCCGAAACCAGTACCGCGCAAGAACTGCAAAGTGTGCGCACGCAGCTTGTGCAAATCGCCGCCGAACTCAAAGCGCAGCAACAACGTTTGCAGGCTCTGGAAAGCGAAGACAAGAATCTGGCCAGCAAGATTGCCGACTGGCGCGCTCGTCATCCGGAGCTGGATGACGGTGGCCTCGAAGATCTGTTGCGGGTCGACGACGCGCAACTCGCTGAACTGCGCCAACGCTTGCAGCAAAACGAAAAAGCCATCGAGCAAGCCAAAGTGCTGTTGCAAGAACGTGACGAGCGCTTAGCCGCGCATCAAGCCCAGCACAACGGCAATCTTGATGCCGAGCAACTCGCCACGGCCCTGACTGATTTGCAGAACCAGTTCAACGTCAGCGAGCAGCAATGCGCTGAACTGCGAGCAGAACAGGTCGAAGATCAGCGCCGGCAGAATGCCAATCAGGCCTTGGCGCAGCAGATTGCTGATGCCTATGCCGAGTATCAGCGTTGGGCGCGGCTCAGTGCGCTGATTGGCTCGGCCACCGGCGATACGTTCCGCAAGATCGCCCAAGCCTACAACCTCGATTTGCTGGTGCATCACGCCAACGTGCAGCTGCGCCAATTGGTCAAACGCTATCGCCTGAAACGCGGCGGCAGCATGCTTGGCTTGCTGGTGATGGACACGGAAATGGGCGATGAACTGCGCTCGGTGCATTCGTTGTCTGGCGGCGAGACATTCCTGGTGTCGTTGGCGTTGGCGCTGGGTCTGGCCTCGATGGCGTCGAGCACGCTGAAAATCGAATCGCTGTTTATCGACGAAGGTTTTGGCAGCCTCGATCCGGAGTCGTTGCAACTGGCGATGGATGCGCTGGATGGTTTGCAGGCTCAGGGCCGTAAGGTCGCGGTGATTTCCCATGTGCAGGAAATGCACGAACGGATTCCGGTGCAGATTCAGGTGCAGCGTCAGGGCAATGGTTTGAGCACCCTGGAGGTGAAATGAATACGCTGTATTCTTTCCGCCGCTGCCCGTACGCGATGCGCGCGCGGATGGCCCTGCGTTATTCGGGCGTGCCGGTGGAGATTGTCGAGGTCAGCCTTAAAACCAAACCGGCGGAGATGCTGGCGATCTCGCCGAAGGGCACGGTGCCGGTGCTGGATGCGGATGGTCGGGTGATTGATGAGAGCCTGGAAATCATGCGTTGGGCGCTGGCGCAGAATGATCCGCAGGGTTGGTTGCTTGATGGCGATTCGCGGATTGCCGAGTTGATCGAGGCGAATGATCAGGGGTTCAAGGTTGATTTGAATCGCTACAAGTATGCCGAGCGGTATCCGGAGCAGCCGATGGAGGTTTATCGGGCTCAGGGAGCGGTGTTTTTGCAGCGGTTGGAGGGGTTGTTGCAGGATCGGGATTATTTGCTGGCTGATCATCCGAGCCTGGCGGACATCGCCCTGCTGCCGTTTGTTCGGCAGTTCGCGCATGTCGATCGCGAGTGGTTTGCGCAGACGCCTTATCCGCGCCTGCAGGCTTGGTTGAACAACTTCCTCGAGTCCGACCTCTTCACCTCGATCATGAAGAAGTAACCCTCAACTTCCTGCCTGATTGATCATTCCCACGCGGGGCGTGGGAACGATCAACCCTGTGGTGAGGGGATTTTTGTGGCGAGGGGATTTATCCCCGTTCGGCTGCGAAGCAGTCGTGAAACCATTCTATGCGGTGTGTCAGGCAAATTTGAGTTGCAGGATTTGGGGCTGCTTCGCAGCCCATCGGAGATAAATCCCCTCGCCACAATAAATCCCCTCGCCACAATAAATTCCATCACCACAATGGATTGCGGTGTCTAGGCAAGCGCATTGCACATCCCAAGCGCCATGCAATCCACTTCGAAAGGCCCAAGGAAATCCGCCGAAACCTTCACCGGCGGATTCCCCGCCATCAGCCCCAGCGTATTCGCCCGTTCGATGTTGTGCGCAATGCTGGATTGGCCTCTATGGCCCGCGCCAACCCGCCCACCGAACCCTGACCCATCCCTAATAACGAAGCGCCGTTAGTCATGACCGCCAGACTGGCGATGACCCAAAGTCTGTAGCCTTTCATGCGCCGCCGACTCCTGCGAGTTCAGCCCGGTCGACCATCACGCTCTGCGAGCGGACTTCGAACTGGATGCCAGGATGGGAGACGTCTATCGGTGCGTCGAAGCTGTGTTCCATCTGCGAGGCGATGCTGACGACCAGTACAACGGCCAGGTAAAGACCGATGGCCAGGTAGGCGCCGCGTTTGGCTGAAGTGATGATTGCGCTGGCCATGGTGTTCTCCCGTGGGCATGTTTCGATGGCCACAGAATCGATCAAAACAGCACGGGCAACCACTCAGGGTTTTCCATAGTGAACATCAGCTGCGTTGATTATTTAGCCGGTCTATTTGCGCGTTTGAGAAAACCTATGACTGTGCTTCACGCACACGGGGGCGACGGTCTTTACGGACCGTTCCCACGCTCTGCGTGGGAATGCAGCCCGTGACGCTCCGCGTCACTGGACGCAGAGCGTCCCTAGAGGCATTCCCACGCAGAGCGTGGGAACGATCAGACCACACGCGCACAAACATGTAGGAGCTGCCGAAGGCTGCGATCTTTTGACGTTTAAGATCAAAAGATCGCAGCCTTCGGCAGCTCCTACAGGAGATCGTGTGAATCCCCCGAATGGTGCGGAGGCAGAATGGGACTTTCAGTGTTGGGCTTTGTGATCCAGAGCAGCGTAGAAGTTGGCGCTCTGTTGCAGGTATTTTTGGGTGTAGCTCTGGGTGTGGGATTTTTTGCTGTTGATTTCAACGTTGGCGCTGGCTGGCAGCACAACGGTGGCGGAGATGGCGGAAGCGGCGATAACGGAGAAGAGATTGAAGTTCATGGCGGTAACCCTCGTGTTCGGTTGGCTTGCTTGCCCGGTTGGGCTGTGAAGCAAACTTAACGCTCGACGGTTACTCGCCTGAAATGCTTTGTAGCATTACCGAATATCAGCGCGATTGATACAAAGAGACAGGCCCCGTAAACCGGGGCCTGTGGCTTATTGTCGCACCATAAACTTCAGGTCGCTCGGGGCGTCCATTGGCAGTTTCTGCACGGTTTTGCCGAGCAGACCGGTCTTGCTGTCGCGTTCAACGACAACAATCTGGTTGCTCTTCTGGTTAGCGATCAGCAGGAACTTGCCGCTCGGATCGAGACTGAATTCGCGCGGATGATCACCTTCCACCGAACGCTTTTGCAGCTCTTTGAGCTGGGCGGTCGCCGGATCGATGCTGAACACCACCATCTGATTCGCGGTGCCACGGTTGCTGACGTAGAGGAACTTGCCGTCCGCCGAGGTGTGCAGCGCCGCGCCGGCCTTGTCCGAGGTCGGTTGACCGGCGGCCAGATCGACCAGTTGGGTCTGCGTCAGCACGCCATCGTTGTAATCGAACACCGCGACCTGCGCACTCATTTCCATGGTCAGCCAGGCATGTTTGCCGTCAGCGCTGAACAGCAAATGACGTGGGCCACTGCCGGCTGGCATGGCGACGAACGCGGTTTTCGCTGGGGTCAGCGGCAGATCAGGGTTGGCTTTCGGGTCGAATTGGTAGATGAAGACCTTGTCGGCGCCCAGATCATTGGAGAACACGTAACGACCGTCCGGCGAGGAAATCGTCGAGTGCACGTGGTTCGACGCCTGGCGCTCAGGGTTGACCCGGCTCGCCGGGTGCGCGCTCATTTGCACTACCGGTTTCAGCTTGCCGTCAGCACCGACGGGCAACACCGCCAAGGTTCCGCCCGGATCTTCCACCACCGAATAGTTGCTGACGAACAGGTGGCTGGCGTCGCCGCTGAGGCTCGAATGGGTCGGCTCGTTGCCCAGGCTCTGTACTTGATTGATCAGGGTCAGGGCGTGGGTTTTCGGATCGATCAAATAGCTGCTGACGCGGCCGACCGGGTCTTTCTGGCCCGGGCCGTTTTCATTGACCACGAACAGGCGATGCTGGTCTTTGGACAGGGTCAGCCACGATGGGTTTTCGCTCTTCACCACTTGCAGCGGCTTGGCGTCGATCTGGCCAGTGGCGCTGTCGAAATTCATTCGATAGATGCCCTGGCTGGTGCCGGCGGTGTAAGAACCGACCAGCAATTGAAAGCTTTCTGCCGATGCCGTGGACAGGCCCATGGCACCTACGCTGCCGGCCATCAGCAGCGGCCAGAATTTACGCATTTTCATCAGTGTCATCCTCATCATCGCTGCTGCTGACGACATCGCCATGGCACACCAGGCGGTGTTCGCCGATCGCTTTGGTTTCATTGAAATAGCCGACGATCAGCCAGCTCTGCAGCGAGTCATCGAACGTGGCCGCTGCAACTTGAGCCGGGGTGAATTGCCAATGCTTGGCCGCTCGGCCATCGATGCATTCGATGTGCAGATTGTCGTCTTCGTCGAGGGCGAATTCGAAGGCATGCAGGCCGTCGATTTCGACCATGCCGCAGTGTTCGAGGGCGTTGAGAAGGGTTTGGGCAGTCATGGCAATCAAGTCTTTCAGGGGGAAACCGGCAATGATAGCTCAAGAAGCACACTCCCCCTGTAGGAGCTGCCGAAGGCTGCGATCTTTTGATGTTGTTTTTTGAAATCAAGATCAAAAGATCTCAGCCTTCGGCAGCTCCTACAGGGGTGGTATGTCAGAGGGCTTCGCGGCTTGGTTTGCCGTCAACCAGGCGCTGGATGCGCAGCGGGTTGGCGTTTTTCAGTGGCTCCGGCAACAAGCTGTCCGGGTAGTTCTGGAAGCACACCGGGCGCAGGAAGCGGTCGATCGCCAGCGTGCCGACCGAGGTGCCGCGTGCATCGGAGGTGGCCGGATACGGCCCGCCGTGCACCATCGAATCGCACACCTCAACGCCAGTTGGATAGCCGTTAAGCAAGATCCGCCCGACCTTCTGCTCCAGCAGCGGCGTCAGTTCAGCGAAGCGCTCGAAGTCCGCCAATTCACCAATAATCGTCGCCGTCAGTTGACCGTGCAGACCCTGCAACGCCGCGCTGAGTTGCGCCTTGTCCGCCACTTCAACAATCACCGTAGTCGGGCCGAACACTTCTTCCTGCAGGACTTCGTCGCCCTCGATCAACAGGCTGACGTCAGCCTTGAACAACTGCGGCTGCGCCTGATTGCCCTGCTGCGGATTGCCGGCCAGATGTTCGATGCCGGGATGCGCCAGCAGCTTCTGCAAGCCCTTGCCGTAGCTGCCGAGGGTGCCCGCGTTGAGCATGGTTTGCGCCGGCTGATCACCGATCAAACCCGCAACCTGCTGCACAAACGCACTGAACTCTGGCGAACGAATGCCGATCACCAAGCCAGGATTGGTGCAGAACTGGCCGCAGCCTTGCACCACCGAAGCGGTCAAATCGCGGGCGATGGTTTCGGATCGCTCGGCCAATGCCTGCGGCAAAACGATCACCGGATTGATGCTCGACATCTCGGCGAACACCGGGATCGGTTGCGGGCGCGCCGCCGCCATGTCGCACAGCGCACGACCGCCCTTCAGCGAGCCAGTGAAACCAACTGCTTGAATCGCCGGATGCTTGACCAGCCATTCACCGACGCCACCGCCGTAGATCATGTTGAACACACCGGCCGGCATCGCGGTTTTTTCGGCGGCGCGAATCAGCGCATCAGCAACCAGCTCTGCTGTCGCCATGTGGCCGCTGTGGGCCTTGAACACCACCGGGCAACCGGCGGCCAGCGCCGATGCCGTGTCGCCGCCGGCAGTGGAAAATGCCAGCGGAAAGTTGCTCGCACCGAACACTGCTACTGGGCCGAGGCCGATGCGGTATTGACGCAGATCCGGGCGCGGCAATGGCTGCCGATCCGGCAGCGGCAAATCGATCCGTGCGCCATAGAAATCGCCACGGCGCAGCACTTTGGCGAACAGGCGCATCTGCCCGCTGGTGCGTCCGCGCTCACCCTGAATACGCCCGGCCGGCAATGCGGTTTCGCGGCAGACCACGGCGACGAAATCATCACCGAGGGCATCCAGTTCATCAGCGATCGCATCGAGAAACTGCGCGCGGCGCTCAGCGCTAAGGCTGCGATACGCCGGGTAGGCGGCAGCGGCAGCCTTGGCCGCAGCGCCGACTTCTTCCAGCGTGGCCTGAATGAAATCGTGGGGCAGTTGTTCGCCCGTGGTGGCGTCGACCGATTGCAATTTGACGTCGCCAGCGGCACTGCGCTGACCGCCGATGTAGTTGTGACCGAGAATCTGAGTCATGGGATCTCCTTAAAGGGTGCCGATGCTGTCCGGTTCAAAAGCCGCTGGAACCGGAACGATGCCGTTGACCAGCGGTGCGCCGAATTCGGCTTGGCTGATTTCGAAGACGTCACCCGGTTGGGTGCGAACCCCATCGGCAAACGACAGAGTCGCGGTGCCGAAGAAATGAATGTGCACGTCGCCGGGACGCAGGAACTGGCTGTACTTGAAGTGGTGGTATTCGAGGTTGGCGAGGCTGTGGCACATGTTCGCCTCGCCGCTGAGAAACTCGTTCTGCCAGAGCACTTCGCCGTCGCGCAGGATGCGGCTGGTGCCTGCCAGATGTTGAGGCAATTCACCGGTGCGAAGTTCCGGGCCATAGCTGCAACTGCGCAGTTTCGAGTGCGCCAGATACAGGTAATTCTTGCGTTCCATGACGTGGTCGGAGAACTCGTTACCGACCGCGAAACCGAGGCGATAAGGCTTGCCGTCGTTGCCGATGATGTACAGCCCGGCCATCTCAGGTTCTTCGCCGGCGTCTTCGGCAAATGGCGGTACCGGGAACGGTTGGCCCGGACGCACGACGATGCTGCCGTCGCCTTTGTAGAACCATTCCGGTTGCACACCGGCCTGCCCCGCCGCCGGTTTGCCGCCCTCCACGCCCCATTTGAAGATGCGCATGGTGTCGGTCATCGTCGCTTCGTCGCCGGCCTGCTGGTGCATTTTGTCGCGGGCCGAGGCGCTGCCGAGGTGGGTCAGGCCGGTGCCGCTGATCAACATGTGCGCTGGATCCGGGTGATCAAGTGGCGGCAGGATGCGCAGTTGCGACAGCAGTTCGCTGTAGTCGTGGCTGCTGCCGAGGCCGAGGGTTTGCACTTGCTGCTCGAGTGTGTTGCCGGCCTCGATGGCGGCGAGCGCCAGATCACGCACGCTGCGGGCGTCCTGTACTTCGCGCACCACACCGTTGTCGACCACGCCGACACGGCGTTCGCGGTTGCTTAATTCGAATTGAACCAGATGCATGATTTTCTCCTGTGTTATTCGAAACACCGCAGATCCTTGTAGGAGTGAGCCTGCTCGCGATAGCGGTGTGTCAGCCAAAAAGTTGTCAACTGATAGACCGCTATCGCGAGCAGGCTCACTCCTACAGGGGACCGGTGTGGGTCAGTCAGGTGCGGGTAGCGCCTCGTGCGCTGGCGGCGAACTGGTCAACCGGCAGGACGTGTTTGCGTTCCAGTACGCGGTAAACCACGCCCGTCAGGATCAAGCCAAACACCATCACCCCCGAGAGGAAATACAGGCCGGAACCGAGGTTGCCGGTGTATTCCTTCAACGCCCCAATCACAAACGGCCCGATGTACCCGCCGAGATTCCCCACCGAGTTAATCAACGCAATCCCCGCCGCCGCACTCGCGCCGGCAAAGAACCGCCCCGGCAATGTCCAGAACACCGCCGTGCAGGAAAACAGCGCAAACGCCACCAGACACAGCGCCGCCAGTTGCGCCACCGGCAAGGTCAGCCACGCGCTGAGGAACAGGCCAATCGCACCCAGCACATAAAGCACGGCGAGATGCCCGTAGCGATCATTCAAACGGTCAGAACTGCGCGGCACGATCAGCAAACCGATGATCCCGAAGATGTACGGCACCGATGAAACAAACCCAGTCACCAGATCGCTGCCGCCAAACTGTTTGATCAACGTCGGCAACCACAGACCCAATCCATAAATGCTCAACGTTACCGGCAGGTAAAACAGCGCCAGCAGCAACACGCGCTTGTCTTTCAGTGCATGCAGCGGATTGCCGTGGCGGGTCTGGCCGTATGCCTGCAGATCCTTTTTCAGTTCACCGGTCAGCCAGTCTTTTTCCGCCTGATCCATCCACTTCACTTGTTGCGGGCCGTCCGGCAACCAGCGCAACACCGGCCAGGTCAGCAGGATCGCCGGCGTGCCGATGACGATGAACAGCCACTGCCAGCCGTGCAGGCCCAGCACACCGTCCATGCCGAGCAAACCGCCGGACACCGGGCCGGTGATCATCATTGCGATCGGTTGCGAAAGGATGAACAGCCCGAGGATCTTGCCGCGATGGCGCACCGGGAACCATTGGGTGATGTAGTAGAGAACACCCGGGAAGAAGCCCGCCTCGGCCGCGCCGAGCAGAAAGCGCATCACGTAGAAACTGTGTGGGCCCTGGACGAAGGCCATGCCGATGGTGATCGCGCCCCAGGTGATCATGATTCGCGCGAACCAGCGGCGTGCGCCGAAGCGTTCGAGCATCAGGTTGCTGGGGATTTCGAGAAGGAAATAGCCGATGAAGAACAGCCCGGCGCCGAGGCCGTAAGCCGCATCGCCGATGCCAATGTCGGCGCCCATGTGCAGCTTGGCGAAGCCGACGGCGGAGCGATCCACATAGGCGATCAGGTACAGCAGGATCAGGAAGGGAATCAGTTTCAGCGTAATGCGCCGTATCAGCCGCAGTTCCTGGCTCATGAGATCGGTCTCCGATTGTTGTTTTTATAGAACCTTGGGGGACGCCTCTCGCGGAAAACCGTCAGGGCCATCCCTCCGTCGAAAACGACTATATAGTAATACTAATTCACCAACAACACTTCCAAACCTAGGATTTTTCGCTTAGATTACGCCGTAGCTGGAACACTATAGTCATACAATAAGAGAATCGATCATGTCTGATAAGAAACCCACCCTGCGCTCCGCCCAATGGTTTGGCACGGCCGACAAGAACGGCTTCATGTACCGCAGCTGGATGAAGAATCAGGGCATCGCCGACCACCAGTTCCATGGCAAGCCGATCATCGGCATCTGCAACACCTGGTCGGAACTGACCCCGTGCAACGCGCACTTCCGCCAGATTGCGGAGCACGTCAAACGCGGAGTGATCGAGGCCGGTGGTTTTCCGGTGGAATTCCCGGTGTTCTCCAACGGCGAATCGAACCTGCGCCCGACCGCCATGCTCACCCGCAACCTGGCGAGCATGGACGTTGAAGAAGCGATTCGCGGCAACCCGATTGACGGCGTGGTGCTGCTGACCGGATGCGACAAAACCACTCCAGCGCTGCTGATGGGCGCGGCCAGTTGCGATGTGCCAGCCATCGTCGTCACCGGCGGGCCGATGTTGAACGGCAAGCACAAGGGCAAGGACATCGGCTCGGGCACGGTGGTCTGGCAGCTCAGCGAGCAGGTCAAGGCTGGCACCATTACCATCGACGATTTCCTTGCGGCCGAGGGCGGCATGTCGCGTTCGGCGGGCACCTGCAACACCATGGGCACCGCGTCAACCATGGCCTGCATGGCTGAAGCACTCGGCACTTCGCTGCCGCACAACGCGGCGATTCCGGCGGTGGATGCGCGACGTTATGTGTTGGCACACATGTCCGGCATGCGCGCGGTGGAGATGGTTCGCGAAGATTTGAAGCTGTCGAAAATTCTGACCAAAGAAGCCCTTGAAAACGCTATCCGGGTGAACGCAGCCATCGGCGGTTCGACCAACGCGGTGATTCACTTGAAAGCCATCGCCGGGCGCATCGGCGTCGAGCTGGATCTGGATGACTGGACGCGCATGGGGCGCGGCATGCCGACCATCGTTGACCTGCAACCGTCCGGGCGTTTCCTGATGGAAGAGTTCTATTACGCCGGTGGTTTGCCGGCGGTGTTGCGTCGCCTCGGAGAAGCCAATCTGATTCCTCATCCGAATGCGTTGACCGTCAACGGCAAATCCATTGGCGAGAACACTAAGGACGCGCCGATCTATGGCGAAGACGAAGTGATCCGCACCCTCGACAACCCGATTCGCGCCGACGGCGGCATTTGCGTTTTGCGCGGCAATCTGGCGCCGCTGGGTGCGGTGCTCAAGCCATCTGCCGCGACGCCGGAACTGATGCAGCATCGCGGTCGCGCGGTGGTGTTCGAGAACTTTGATATGTACAAGGCGCGGATCAACGATCCGGAGCTGGATGTTGATAAAGATTCGATTCTGGTGATGAAGAACTGCGGGCCGAAGGGTTATCCGGGCATGGCTGAAGTCGGCAACATGGGCTTGCCGGCCAAGCTGTTGGCGCAGGGTGTGACCGACATGGTGCGCATTTCCGATGCACGGATGAGCGGCACGGCGTACGGCACGGTGGTCTTGCACGTGGCGCCGGAAGCGGCGGCGGGCGGGCCTTTGGCGACGGTGAAGGAAGGCGACTGGATCGAGCTGGATTGCGCGACCGGGCGTTTGCACCTGGATATTGCGGATGCCGAACTGGCGGCGCGTATGGCCGATCTGCAGCCTCCGCAGCAATTGTTGGTGGGCGGCTATCGTCAGTTGTACATCGACCATGTGCTGCAGGCGGATCAGGGGTGTGACTTTGACTTTTTGGTGGGTTGCCGTGGGGCTGAAGTGCCGCGTCATTCCCACTAGGAGCAAAAGATCGCAGCCTGCGGCAGCTCCTACCTTGGAATGCATCCCCCTGTAGGAGTGAGCCTGCTCGCGATAGCGGTGTGTCAGTCAGCAATTGTTCAGCTGACACACCGCTATCGCGAGCAGGCTCACTCCTACAGTTGCTTTTGTGTACTCCCTCAAGATTGTGCCGTGCCTGCTATGATGCGCGGCATCTCCATCGCTCAGGATCGCGCCGTTCCCCATGGATTACCGCAAACCCTCCGACCGCAAAAGCATGCACTCGCGCATCGTCCAGGAACTGGGCATGCAGATCGTCTCCGGACGCTTCAAGCCCGACGACAAACTGCCCGCCGAAGCCTTGCTCTGCGAAGAGTACGCGGTCAGCCGTCCGGTGTTGCGTGAAGCCACGCGAGTGCTGGTGGCCAAGGGTCTGGTGTATTCCAGGCCGCGTGTGGGCACGGTGGTCAAGGCACGCCGCGAATGGCACATGCTCGACCCGGACGTGCTGCACTGGCTGATGCAAAGCAGCCCACAGAATGAGTTCTTCAATGTGCTGACCAGTGTGCGCAGCATTATTGAGCCGGCGGCAGCCGCCCTCGCCGCTCAGCATGCGACCGAGGCGGATATTGCTTCGATTGGTGAGGCGTATCAGCGCATGGAAGCGGCGCCGACGCCGGAAGCCTTGTTGCAGCCGGATCTGGATTTCCATAGCCGGATTGCCGATGCGACGCACAATGATTTGCTGGCGAATCTGTGCAACATGTTGTCGGTGGCGATTGCCGAGGCGTTGAAGCATTCGAATCAGCGGCCGAATTTGCATGAATTGGCGTTGCCGCGGCATAAGGCGATTTTGACTGCCATTGAGAACCGCGATGCGCTGGGGGCTCGGCATGCGACGTTGGT
This sequence comes from Pseudomonas sp. NPDC088429, assembly GCF_044753305.1. NCBI lineage: Bacteria > Pseudomonadati > Pseudomonadota > Gammaproteobacteria > Pseudomonadales > Pseudomonadaceae > Pseudomonas > Pseudomonas sp. NPDC088429. Next base: position 219,050 of record NZ_JBIVMX010000001.1, read on the forward strand.
GCAGCTGGATGATGCGCGTAGTGCTTTGAGTGTTGTGCTTGGCGCTGAACTCACTTAACGCTTGAGATCCTCTGCCCTCACCCTAGCCCTCTCCCAGAGGTAGAGGGGACCGATTGGGGGATGTTCAAGATTTACGCCGACTTGAACGATCTGCTGTGAATCCATAATTGGCTGGGATCTCAAGTCGAACGATTTGCTGTGAATCCATAATCGACTCGGTATTTCAGGTCGATGGATCAAGCCGCACCCCTCGGTCAGTCCCCTCTCCCTCGGGGAGAGGGTTAGGGTGAGGGGCTCTTGATCTCAAACAACAAAAAAGCCGCAACCCTAAGGTTGCGGCTTTGTCGTTTCAGCCCTTCAGATCAATGCGCAAACAGCGAGTTGCCCTTCTGCCCCGCCAGTTTCTCCGGTTTGATCAGGAACTTCGCCAGTGCCGGCAGCAGCCACAGCGCACCGAACATGTTCCACAGCAGCATGAAGGTCAGCATCAGGCCCATGTCGGCCTGGAACTTGATCGCCGAGAAGATCCAGGTGCACACACCAATCGCTAGGCACAAACCGGTGAACAGCACCGCTTTACCGGTGGATTTCAGCGTCTGGTAATAGGCTTCCTGCAACGGTAGCCCTGCGCGCAGGAAACTTTCCAGGCGACTGTAGATGTAGATGCCGTAGTCGACACCAATGCCCACACCCAGCGCCACCACCGGCAACGTCGCAACCTTCACGCCGATGCCCATGAACGCCATCAGCGCGTTGCCGAGTACCGAGGTCAGCACCAGCGGCAGGACGATGCACAAGGTCGCTGCCCACGAACGGAAGGTGATCATGCACATCACCGCCACGCAGATGTACACCAGAATCAGGATGGTCAGTTCAGCCTGTTTGATGACTTCGTTGGTGGCTGCTTCGATCCCGGCGTTACCGGCCGCGAGGATGAATTCCAGACCGTCCTTGTTGTTGTCCTTGGCGAATTCCTGCACGGCAGCCACCGCCCGATCGAGGGTCTCAGCCTTGTGATCGTTGAGGAAGATCAGCACCGGTGCCAGCGAGCAGCTGTTGTTGTACAGGCCGTCTGCGCGGGCAATCGAGTTGTTCAGCACGTCGGGGTTACGCGACAGGGTTTCCCATTTCAGGTTGCCCTCGTTCATGCCCTTGATCATCTGCTTGGACACGGTCACCAGGGAGATCGCCGACTGCACGCCCTCGGTGTTCTGCATCTTCCACATCAGCTCGTCGATCGGCGCCATGGCCTCGTAGCGTGAGCAGCCTTCAGCCTTGGTCTTGACCATCACCACCAGCACGTCGGAACTGGTCGAGTAGTTGTTGATGATGAAATTGTTGTCCTTGTTGTAGCGCGAGTCCGGACGCAGTTCCGGTGCGCCCTGGTCGAGGTCACCGATTTTCAGGTTCTGGCTGTACCAGAGGCCGCCACCGAAAGCGATCAGCGCCAGCACCACCGAGATGCGTGCGACTTTCGGGTTGGCGAAGTTCGACAGCAGGCGCCAGAACGGGTGTTCGCGGTTTGCGTCTTTCTTGCTTTTGGCAATTGCGCGCTTGCTGATGCCGACATAGGAAATGGCGACCGGCAGCAGGATCAGGTTAGTGAACACGATCACCGCCACGCCGATGGACGCGCCGATCGCCAGTTCACGGATCACGCCGATATCGATGATCAGCAGCGTGATGAAGCCCACCGCATCCGCGAGAATCGCGATCATCCCCGGCAGGAACAGTTGCCGGAAGGTGCGTCGCGCAGCAGTCAGGGCGTTATCCGCCTCACTGGATTGCAGGGCGATACCGTTGATCTTCTGCACGCCGTGGGAGATACCGATGGCGAAGATCAGGAACGGCACCAGCATCGAATACGGATCGAGTCCGAAGCCAAAGAAGTGCATCAACCCAAGCTGCCAGACCACCGCCACCAGCGTCGTACTCAGTACCGCGATGGTGCTGCGCACGCAGTTGGTGAACCACAGCAGCAGGATCAGGGTGATGACAAACGCGATGCCGAAGAACAGCACCACCATCACCAGACCGTCGATCAGGTCACCAACCTTCTTGGCGAAACCGACGATGTGGATCTTGATGTTGGGGTTCTGTGCTTCGAACTTGGTGCGGATCTTGTCTTCCAGTTCATGGGAGAACTGGCGGTAGTCCAGCGCGAGCAACTTGCCCTGATCCTGCGGATCCGGGTACGACTCGAGCAGCGGGATATCGACGATGCTCGACTTGAAGTCGTTGGACACCAGACGCCCGACCTGGCCGGACTTGAGCACGTTGTTGCGCAGCAGATCGAGGCTGTCCTGCGAGCCGTTGTAGCTCTGCGGGATCACTTCACCGCCGGCAAAACCTTCCTCGGTCACTTCGGTCCAGCGTACGCTCGGGCTCCACAGCGACTTCAGACCGGAACGGTCAACGCCGGAAATGTAGAACACCTCGTCGTTGATCTGGCGCAGGGTCTCCATGTATTCCTTGGAGAAGATGTCGCCGTCAGTGGCTTCGACCGAAATGCGCACGGTGTTGCCGAGGTTCGCCAGGTCGTTGCGGTGCTCCATCATCTTCTCGATGAACGGATGCTTGAGCGGGATCATTTTTTCGAAACTGGTCGACGGGCGGATCAGCGTCGCCTGCCAGAACAGGAAAATGCTCACCACCAGACAGATCAGAATCACTGCCGGGCGGTTGTTGAAGATCAGGCGCTCAAGGAACGTCGCCTTTTCCTGCTGAGGAGTGATCAAGGAAGTCATAGCCCCGCCTTCTTATTATTAACTTCGGCGCCGTTTGGCTGAGTGGTGTGAACGCCACCCTGCCCGGTCAGAATCAGGTTGCCGTCGCCGGCCGCGGTGACGGAAGACAGCGAGATGCGATCCGGACGGTTGAACACGCTGAACGTTTCGCCGTTGTCGCTGCTGCTGACCACTGAGCCGCCGTTACCGACGATGACGATCGAGCCATCCGGCAGCAAGGTCGCGCCGGACAGACCGAATTCCAGCGCACCGCGCGCGGCTTTCAGTTCGACCTGTTCCCAGGTGCTGCCGAAATCGGTCGAGCGGTAGAGGTTGCCGCGCAAGCCGTAAGCCAGCAGGGTTTGCGCCTGGGCCGTGCCGATCACGCCGAACAGCGAACCTTCGTACGGGCCTTCGAGTTTTTCCCAGGTCTGACCCCAGTCGGCGGAGCGGAACATGCTGCCCGACTCGCCGACGATGAACAGGCCGGCGTCTTTCACCGCCGCGATGGCGTTGAGGTGGAACTGGTCTTCGTTGTCGAGGCGGTCGCTAACGTCTTCCCAATGTTTGCCACCGTCGGTGGTTTCCATCAGCGAACCGTAAGCGCCCACGGCAAAGCCGCTGTTGACGTCCTTGAACCAGACGTCGAGCAGCGGCGATTCACGTTTGAGGTCTTCGAATTGCTTGGTCCAGGTCAGACCGCCGTCTTCGCTGGCGAGGATTTGCGCGTCGTGGCCGACCGCCCAGCCGTGTTTGTCGTCGGCAAAATACACGGAGGTCAGCAGTTGCCGGCTCGGCACCTTGGCCTGCTTCCAGGTTTTGCCCTGGTCATCGGAATAGACGATGTGCCCACGATCCCCGACCGCGACCAGGCGCGCACCGGCGTGGACGACATCAAGAATCAGGCTTTTCGCGGCTTTGCTGGATTCGGTGGCATAGACCACGTCGGCCGGGGCCTCAGCGGCAATTACGGGTGCCGACAACGTGGCAAAGCCCAGCAGAGAGAGTGCTGTGGCCAGCAACGCGGTGTTGCGTAACGCCGGCGGGCGGCAACGACTCATAGACCTTCCCCTATTTATTATTGTTAGGCCATTTGGCCTTCAAGGGCGCCGCAAGTGTGCTCCGCTGATGGCAGATCAGAAGCATAGTCCTGAAACCCGCAATCCAGAGCCACTTCGGAAGCTGGCTCATCCTATCGGGCTTTAGAAACGTCTGACAATCGGCGCCACGTTATCTTTTGTTAACCGCACGGGCTGAACGCGTCCCCCTGTAGGAGCTGACGATTGAAACGAGGCTGCGATCTTTTGATCCTGGCCTTTAAAAGTCAAAAGATCGCAGCGTGCCGCAGCTCCTACAGGGATTTCGCGTTGTTATGACGGAGGATTCGTCGGATGGATGAAGGGAATCTTGTTAGGGGGACTTGCACGATCGGTATTATGGTATACCATCAGACGCACAGACACTCTCAATCCCCCTACGGAGCAGCTCATGAGTTTCGAAATTCGCAAGATCGTCAGCTATGTCGAAGAAACCTTCATCGAAGGCGGCAAGGCAACCGACAAGCCAGTGACCATGGTCGGCCTCGCCGTGGTGATGAAAAACCCTTGGGTGGGCAACGGTTTCGTCGAAGACCTCAAACCGCAGATCCGCGCCAACTGCTCCGACCTCGGTGCGCTGATGGTCGAGCGTCTGGTCGGCATCATCGGCGGTGCGGAGAAGATCGAGGCTTACGGCAAAGCCGCCGTGGTCGGTGCTGATGGCGAGATCGAACACGCCTCCGCCGTGATCCACACTCTGCGCTTCGGCAACCACTACCGTGAAGCCGTCAACGCCAAGAGCTACCTGAGCTTCACCAACAAGCGTGGCGGCCCGGGCACTTCGATTCAGATCCCGATGATGCACAAGGACGACGAAGGTCAGCGTTCGCACTACATCACCCTGGAAATGCAGATCGAAGACGCGCCGCGTGCCGACGAAATCGTTGTCGTGCTGGGTTGCGCCGACGGTGGTCGTCTGCACCCGCGCATCGGCAACCGCTACATCGATCTGGAAGAACTGGCCGCCGAAAAAGCCCAGTAATCACAATAAAAAGGCATTGCAGGAGCGCTCCATGATTCGGCTCACCGCTGAACTCACCCCGGCTGGCACCAGTTACCTGGCGACCGGCCAAGGCCAGCCCGTGGTTTTGATCCACGGCGTGGGCCTGAACAAAGAAATGTGGGGCGGCCAGATTGTCGGCCTGTCCAGCCAGTACCGGGTGATCGCCTACGATATGCTCGGTCATGGCGCCAGCCCGCGACCGGCCAGCGGCACCAACCTGCTCGGTTACGCCGACCAGTTGCTGGAGCTGCTCGATCACCTCAATCTGCCGCAGGCAGCGGTGATCGGCTTCTCCATGGGCGGTCTGGTCGCGCGGGCCTTTGCCCTGCATTACCCGGAGCGCCTGCAAAGCCTGGTGGTGTTGAACAGCGTGTTCAACCGCAGCGAAGAACAGCGTGCCGGCGTCATCGCTCGCACCGCGCAAGCAGCCGAGCACGGCCCGGACGCGAATGCCGAAGCGGCGCTGTCGCGCTGGTTCAGCCGCGAGTATCAGGCGGCCAACCCGGCGCAGATCGCGGCGATCCGTCAGACCCTCGCCGGTAATGATCCGCAAGGCTATCTGACCACTTATGAATTGTTCGCCACCCAAGACATGTACCGCGTTGACGACTTGGGCAGTATTCAAGCGCCGACGCTGATCGCCACCGGCGAACTCGACCCGGGTTCGACCCCGGAAATGGCCGAGCAACTGGCCCGACGCATCCCCGGTGCGAAGGTTGCCGTGCTGGCCGAGCAACGGCATATGATGCCAGTAGAGTCGCCGCGTCTGGTCAATCAGACGCTGCTGGAATTTCTCGAATTCGCACACTCCCGACAAAACCCTATACAGGGGATCGTTGCATGACACTCGCACGCTTCCAGATGTGCATCGGCGGAGAATGGGTCGACGCCCTCTCCGGCAAGACTTTCGAAAGCCTCAACCCGGCCTCCGCGCAAGCCTGGGCAGAATTGCCTGACGCTGATGAAGCGGACGTCGAACGCGCCGTGCAAGCGGCACAAACTGCTTTCGACAGCCCGGCATGGCGCGGCCTGACCGCCACCGCACGGGGCAAGTTGCTGCGCCGTCTCGGTGACTTGATCGCCGAAAATAAAGAACAACTGGCGCAGCTGGAAAGCCGCGACAACGGCAAACTGATCCGCGAAACCCGTGGCCAGGTCAGCTATCTGCCAGAATTTTTCCACTACACCGCCGGTCTTGCCGACAAGCTCGAAGGCGGCACGCTGCCGCTGGATAAGCCCGATCTGTTCGCCTACACCGTGCACGAAGCGATGGGTGTGGTCGCGGCGATCATTCCGTGGAACAGCCCGCTGTATCTGACCGCGATCAAACTCGCCCCGGCCCTCGCCGCTGGCAACACGATTGTGATCAAGCCGTCCGAGCACGCCTCGGCGACGATTCTGGAACTGGCGCGTCTGGCCCTCGAAGCCGGAATTCCGCCGGGTGTGGTCAACGTCGTCACCGGTTACGGCCCGAGCACCGGCGCCGCCCTCACCCGCCATCCGCTGATCCGCAAAATCGCCTTCACCGGCGGCGCGGCGACGGCACGGCATGTGGTGCGCAGCAGCGCCGAGAACTTCGCCAAGCTGTCGCTGGAACTGGGTGGCAAGTCGCCGAACATCATCTTCGCCGACGCCGATCTCGACAGCGCGATCAACGGCGCGATTGCCGGGATTTATGCGGCGTCCGGGCAGAGTTGCGTGTCTGGCTCGCGCCTTTTGGTGCAGGACGAAATCTACGACGAATTCGTCAATCGCCTGGTCGAACGCGCCCAGCGCATTCGCATCGGCAACCCGCAGGAAGACGCCAGCGAAATGGGCCCGATGGCCACCGCGCAGCAACTGGCGGTGGTCGAAGGTCTGGTCGCTGATGCCATCGCTGAGGGCGCGCGGTTGCGCACTGGCGGCAAGCGGCCGACCGATCTCGGTGACGGCTGGTTCTACGAGCCAACCCTGTTCGAATGCGACCGCAATTCGATGAAGATCATGCAGGAAGAAGTCTTTGGCCCGGTGGCTTCGGTGATCCGTTTCAAAGATGAAGCCGAGGCGCTGGCCATCGCCAACGACTCGCAGTTCGGCCTCGCGGCGGGCATCTGGACGCGTGATTTGGGCCGGGCGCATCGCCTCGCTCGCGATGTGCGCTCGGGGATTATCTGGGTCAACACTTACCGAGCGGTATCGGCGATGGCGCCGATCGGCGGTTTCAAGAACAGTGGCTATGGACGCGAAAGCGGCATCGATTCGGTGCTGGCCTACACCGAACTGAAAACGGTGTGGATCAACTTGTCTCAGGCGCCAATGCCTGATCCGTTTGTGATGCGCTAGGAGTCCTGCGAAATGATCGAACCCGGCATTTACAAAGACGTCATGAGCTCGTTTCCGTCCGGCGTCACGGTGGTTACCACTGTTGACCCGGAGGGCGGCATTGTCGGCATCACCGCCAGCGCTTTTAGCGCGCTGTCGATTGACCCGGCGCTGGTGCTGTTCTGCCCTAACTACGCCTCCGACACTTATCCGATTCTGCGTGACAGCAAGAAGTTTGCGATTCACTTGCTGTCGGCTGACCAGACCGCAGAGGCCTATGCCTTTGCCGGTAAAGGCAAGGACAAAGCCGCCGGTATCGAGTGGCATTTGAGCGAACTCGGTAACCCGATTCTCGCCAAAGCCACCGCGATCATCGAGTGCGAGTTGTGGCGCGAATATGACGGCGGCGATCACGCGATCATCGTTGGCGCGGTGAAGAACCTGATCCTGCCCGCGCAACCGGTGACACCGATGATCTACCACAAAGGCAAGCTCGGCCCGTTGCCGACCCTGGCCTGACGGATTCACACAAATCCCAGTAGGAGCTGCCGAAGGCTGCGATCTTTTGACTTTGATTTTCAAGAGCAAGATCAAAAGATCGCAGCCTTCGGCAGCTCCTACAGGGTAATTGGGTGATGGAGGAATGATGAGTAACGAGAAGTATGAAAAAGGCCTGAAGATCCGCACTCAGGTGCTGGGCGAAGCCTATGTGCAGCGTTCGATAGACAACGCCGACGACTTCACCCGCCCGCTGCAGGAAATGGTCACCGAATACTGCTGGGGCCATGTCTGGGGTCGTGAAGGTTTGTCGCTCAAGGAGCGCAGCATGATCAACCTGGCGATGATCTCGGCGCTCAACCGTCCGCACGAACTCAAGCTGCATGTGCGCGGCGCCTTGCGTAACGGCCTGAGTCGTGAGCAAATACGCGAAATTCTGCTTCAGGTCGGCATTTATTGCGGCGTTCCGGCAGCCGTGGACAGTTTCCGGCTGGCCCGTGAAGCCTTCGCCGAAGCCGACGCCGAAGCCCCAGTTAACCCCTCGGCTGTTTAGATGCCCGTCTGGCATGGACAGCCAACCGAAAGAGCGGATCCCATGAAACGCCAGCCACTCGACGACAGCTTCAAGGTCAATCGCAACCCCGTTACCCTGCGCGAAATCGTGCTGGATAAACTGCGTAGCGCGATCATGAATTTCCAGCTCATGCCCGGTGATCGTCTGGTCGAGCGCGATCTGTGCGATCGCCTTGGCGTCAGCCGCACCTCCGTGCGCGAGGCCTTGCGTCACCTGGAATCCGAAGGTCTGGTTGAGTTTGCCGATGCCAAAGGCCCGCGCGTGGCGATCATCACCCTCGCCGATGCCGTCGACATCTACGAACTGCGTTGCGTACTCGAAGGTTTGATCGTGCAGCTGTTCACCCTGCGCGCCAAAGCCAAGGACATCAAAGCCCTGGAAAAAGCCCTCGACGAGAACCGCAAGGCGCTCAAGGACGGCGAACTGCAACAGGTGATCGACTCGGTGCAAGGTTTCTACGACGTGCTGCTCGAAGGCTCGGGCAACCATGTTGCGGCGACTCAGTTGCGTCAGTTGCAGGCACGCATCAGCTACCTGCGTGCGACTTCGGTGTCGCAGGAAAACCGTCGCGGCGCGAGTAATCAGGAAATGGAAAAAATGGTCGAGGCGATCAAGAGCGGCGATCCGCTGGTGGCGCATCAAGCCTGTGTTGATCACGTTCGCGCTGCCGCTGCGGTAGCGCTCGACTATCTCAAGCGCAAGCAGGAAGAGACCGGCTCTGTTGTTAAAGGCACGCCGGCCATGACCCTGCCTATCGCGCTGAAAGAACCGCGTATAGGTCACTGATATGTTCAGCCCGAGCTATTGCCCGAAATGCGGTGGCCCTGACCTCGGTCAGCAGATACCGGCGGGCGATACGCACGAGCGCCTGATGTGTCGCGGCTGCGGCTACATCCACTACGTCAATCCGAAGATCATTGCCGGCTGCATCATCGAGCAGGACGGCAAATATCTGCTGTGCCAACGGGCGATCCCCCCGCGCCCGGGCACCTGGACTCTGCCCGCCGGTTTTATGGAAAGCGGCGAGACCACTGAGCAAGCGGCCATTCGTGAAGTCTGGGAAGAAAGCGGCGTGCGCGCGGAAATCGTTTCGCCGTATTCGATTTTCAGCGTGCCGAAGATCAGCGAGGTGTACATCATCTTCCGCGCGATCGCCCTGGAGATTACCGGGCAGTTCGGACCGGAGACCATGGCTTACAAGTTCTTCGCGCCGGAAGACATTCCGTGGGAGCAGATCTATTACCCGGCGATCCGACAGATTCTTGAGCGCTATATCGAAGAGCGCCAGGCTGGGGTTTATGGGATTTACATGGGCAATGATGATAGCGGCAAGATCCACTTTATCCGCTGATCACATTGATCGTTCCCATGCTCCGCGTGGGAACGCCTCCTCGGACGCTCCGCGTTCGGCTCTAAAAGGGACGCGGAGCGTCCCGGGCTGCATTCCCACGCGGTGCGTGGTAACGATCAATCAAAAGATCGCAGCCTTCGGCAGCTCCTACAGGGGTTCACGGTGAGTCTTAAATTGGGGCGATGCCTTCGACGATGATGATCTCCGCCTTCGCCCATTCTTCGCGATAACTTTTCGCCTCCTGATACGCCGCCGAGTGGTAGCACGCCACGGCTTTTTCGTAGCTCTCAAACTCAATCACCACGCTGCGCTGTGGCGTCTTGCACCCTTCCATCGCTTCGCTGCGCCCGCCCCTCGCCAGAAATTTCGCGCCGAACGCTGCGAAAGCCGCCGGGGCGCGCTGGGTGTATTGGCTGTAGTGATCGGCATCGGCGATGTCCACATGAGCAATCCAGTACGCCTTCATAGTGACCTCTTTGCTGATTTTGTATTATGGTATACCAATATATTTCCAACGAACCCTGAGAGTCCAGCATGGCCTTCAACAGCATCGAAGAAATCATCGAAGATTATCGTCTCGGCAAAATGGTTTTGCTGGTCGATGACGAAGACCGCGAAAACGAAGGCGACCTGTTACTGGCCGCCGACCGTTGCACGCCAGAAGCGATCAGCTTTATGGCCCGTGAAGCACGCGGGCTGATTTGCCTGACGCTGACCGACGAGCATTGCCAGCGTCTGGGACTGGAGCAAATGGTGCCGGCCAACGGCAGCGTGTTCAGCACCGCGTTTACCGTGTCGATTGAAGCGGCAGTTGGCGTGACCACCGGTATCTCGGCAGCGGATCGCGCTTGCACCGTTGCCGCCGCTGTCGCGCCGAATGCCCGCGCTGAAGACCTGGTGCAGCCGGGCCATATCTTCCCGCTGCGCGCCAAGGAAGGTGGCGTGCTGACCCGCGCCGGTCATACCGAGGCGGGTTGTGATTTGGCACGCCTCGCCGGGTTTACGCCGGCATCGGTGATCGTCGAGGTGATGAACGACGACGGCACCATGGCGCGGCGTCCGGATCTGGAAGTGTTTGCGCGCAAGCACGGGATCAAGATCGGCACCATCGCCGACCTCATCCACTATCGCCTGAGCACCGAACACACCATCGAGCGGATTGGCGAACGTGAGCTGCCGACGGTGCATGGCACGTTCCGTTTGATCACCTTTGAGGATCGCATCGAGGGCGGCGTGCACATGGCGATGGTCATGGGCGATCTGCGCCGCGAAGAGCCGACGCTGGTGCGCGTGCATGTGATTGATCCGCTGCGGGATCTGGTTGGCGCCGAGTACAGCGGGCCGGCGAACTGGACGTTGTGGGCGGCGTTGCAACGGGTCGCGGCTGAGGGGCATGGGGTTGTGGTGGTGTTGGCCAATCACGAGTCGTCGCAGGCGCTGCTGGAGCGAGTGCCGCAATTGACCCAGCCGCCGCGGCAGTTCAGTCGTTCGCAGTCGCGGATTTATTCCGAGGTGGGGACTGGGGCGCAAATTTTGCAGAATCTTGGGGTGGGTAAGCTGCGTCACCTAGGCCCTCCTCTGAAATACGCCGGCCTGACCGGATATGACCTGGAAGTCGTCGAAAGCATCCCCTTCACCGAATAACCCACGACGAACACAAATCCAAATGTAGGAGTGAGCCTGCTCGCGATAGCGGTGTGACATTCAACAATGATGTTGGCTGATACACCGCTATCGCGAGCAGGCTCACTCCTCCAGGGGTTTTGCATTTCAGATTCATTTCTTCGAACCACAAAAAAGGACAGCCGCCAGATAACCGGTAAGGCAAAGTGCTTGCACAAAGTTTGGAATACCATAATATGATATTCCATAGACCGGACACTCCAACGAACGTCCATCTACTGCTCCCGATAGGCGGGCAACAACGCAAGCCCGCTCAAAAACACAACAATGAGGGCGTGAACATGGTGTTGAACAAAGCTGCAACCGCGATCTTTTTTGCGGGACTGCTCAGCGTCACCGGCCAGGCTGCAATGGCGGCCGACAGCGTGAACTTCGTCAGTTGGGGTGGAAGCACCCAGGATGCGCAGAAACAGGCTTGGGCCGATCCGTTCAGCAAGGCCAGCGGCATCACCGTCGTGCAGGACGGCCCGACCGACTACGGCAAACTCAAAGCCATGGTCGAGAGCGGCAACGTGCAGTGGGACGTGGTCGATGTCGAAGCCGACTTCGCCCTACGCGCCGCTGCCGAAGGCCTGCTCGAACCCCTCGATTTCAAAGTGATTCAGCGCGACAAGATCGACCCGCGTTTCGTCAGCGATTACGGCGTCGGCTCGTTCTTCTTCTCCTTCGTCCTCGGCTACAACGAGGGCAAACTCGGTGCCAACAAGCCGCAGGACTGGAGCGCCCTGTTCGACACCAAAACCTACCCGGGCAAACGCGCCCTCTACAAATGGCCTAGCCCCGGCGTGCTCGAACTGGCACTGCTGGCCGATGGCGTACCTGCCGACAAGCTCTACCCGCTGGATCTGGATCGCGCCTTCAAAAAACTCGACACCATCAAGAAAGACATCGTCTGGTGGGGCGGCGGCGCGCAGTCGCAGCAACTGCTGGCGTCCGGTGAAGCGAGCATGGGCCAGTTCTGGAACGGTCGCATTCACGCCCTGCAAGAAGACGGCGCGCCGGTCGGCGTGAGCTGGAAACAGAACCTGGTCATGGCCGACATTCTGGTGATTCCAAAGGGCTCGAAAAACAAGGACGCAGCAATGAAGTTTCTCGCCAGCGCCAGCAGCGCCAAAGGCCAGGCCGACTTCTCCAACCTGACCGCCTACGCCCCGGTCAACCTCGACAGTGTGGAGCGTCTGGATTCGGCGCTGGCCCCCAACCTGCCGACTGCCTACGCTAAGGATCAGATCACTCTTGATTTCGCGTACTGGGCCAAAAACGGCCAGGCCATCGCGACACGGTGGAACGAATGGCTGGTCAAATGAAAATGGCGGCCACCGCGTCCCGTCCCTCCACTGCCACCGGCAGCGCCCAAAGCGCTGCCGGCTCGGCCCACGGAACACAGGCGGTTGCGATGCAGCAAGCCCCGTCCCTCAGACAACGCTGGCGCGGCGCCGGCAACCTCCTACCAGCGCTATTGTTCATCGGCCTGTTCTTTCTCGCGCCGTTGATTGGCCTGCTGTTGCGCGGCGTGCTCGAACCGACGCCAGGCCTCGGCAACTATGAACAACTGTTCGCCAACTCGGCCTATGCCCGGGTGCTGCTCAACACCTTTTCGGTGGCCGGGCTGGTGACGCTGTTCAGCCTGCTGCTGGGCTTTCCGCTGGCCTGGGCGATCACTCTGGTGCCGCGCGGCTGGGGGCGCTGGATTCTCAACATCGTGCTGCTGTCGATGTGGACCAGCCTGCTCGCCCGCACCTATTCGTGGCTGGTGCTGCTGCAAGCGTCGGGCGTGATCAACAAGGCGTTGATGGCGATGGGCATCATCGATCAGCCACTGGAGATGGTGCACAACCTCACCGGCGTGGTGATCGGCATGAGCTACATCATGATTCCGTTCATCGTGCTGCCGTTGCAGGCGACCATGCAGGCCATCGACCCGATGATCCTGCAGGCCGGATCGATCTGCGGCGCCAGTCCGTGGAGCAACTTCTTCCGGGTGTTCCTGCCGCTGTGCCGGCCGGGTCTGGCCTCCGGTGGCTTGATGGTGTTCGTCATGTCGCTCGGTTACTACGTGACCCCGGCGTTGCTCGGTGGGGCGCAGAACATGATGCTGCCGGAGTTCATCATTCAGCAGGTGCAATCGTTCCTCAACTGGGGCCTGGCCAGTGCCGGCGCCGCGTTGCTGATCGCGATCACTTTGGTGCTGTTCTACTTCTACCTGAAGCTTCAACCGGAATCCCCGGTTGGCGCCAGTAACGCGAGGTAAGCCGACATGCTCCTGACCCCCAATGCGATGAGCCGGCGCATGCGCTTCGGCTTGTATGCAACCACCGGGCTGATCGGTCTGTTCCTGCTGTTGCCGATCGTGTTTATCGTGCTGCTGTCGTTCGGTTCCTCGCAGTGGCTGGTGTTTCCACCACCGGGCTGGACGCTGAAATGGTACGGCCAGTTCTTCTCCAACCCGGACTGGATGAACGCTGCGGCTGCCAGTCTCAAGGTCGCTGTGCTGACCACGATCTGCGCCGTGGCCCTTGGTTTGCCGACTGCGTTTGCACTGGTGCGCGGACGTTTTCCCGGCCGGGAAATGCTCTACGGCCTGTTCACCCTGCCGATGATCGTGCCGCTGGTGATCATTGCCGTGGCGGTGTACGCGCTGTTCCTCAAGCTCGGTTACACCGGGACCATGTTCGCCTTCGTGGTCAGCCATGTGATCGTCGCGCTGCCGTTTACCATCATCTCGATCATCAACTCGTTGAAGCTATTCGATCAGTCGATTGAAGACGCGGCTGTGATTTGCGGTGCGTCACGCCTGCAAGCGGTGTTCAAGGTGACGTTCCCGGCGATCCGTCCGGGCATGGTTGCCGGCGCCCTCTTCGCCTTTCTGGTTTCGTGGGACGAAGTGGTGCTCAGCGTGATGATGGCCAGCCCGACCCTGCAAACCCTTCCCGTGAAAATGTGGACCACCTTGCGCCAGGATCTGACGCCAGTGATCGCCGTCGCTTCGACGCTGCTGATTGGCTTGTCGGTATTGGTCATGGTCATCGCCGCCGCATTGCGCCGGCGCAACGAAATCAGCGCCTGAGCGCCAGGAGTACGACATGAGTGCCGTGATCAAAGACGCTTCCCAGCAGAACGACAAACCCCTGGTCAGCCTGCGCAACCTGAACAAGCACTACGGCGACTTTGCCGCCGTCGACAACATCTCGCTGGACATCAAGGACGGTGAATTCCTCACCTTCCTCGGCTCCAGCGGCTCGGGCAAAAGCACCACACTGTCGATGCTCGCCGGGTTTGAAACGCCGAGTAGCGGCGAGATCCTCGTCAACGGTGAATCGTTGGTCAATGTGCCGCCGCACAAGCGTGACATCGGCATGGTGTTTCAACGCTATTCGCTGTTCCCGCACCTGTCGGTGCGCGACAACATTGCGTTTCCTCTGGCGATTCGCAAACTCGCGGCGGCTGAGCGCGACAAGCGTGTCGATGCGATGTTGAAACTAGTGCAGCTCGATCAGTTCGCTCATCGCCGCCCTTCGCAACTGTCTGGCGGCCAGCAACAGCGTGTCGCCATCGCCCGCGCCTTGGTCTACGAACCACGCATTCTGTTGATGGACGAACCGCTCGGCGCGCTGGATAAAAAGCTGCGCGAGGATTTGCAGGATGAATTGCGCCAATTGCATCGTCGTCTGGGCATCACCATCGTTTACGTGACCCACGATCAGGAAGAAGCCATGCGCTTGTCGCAACGCATCGCGATTTTCAGTCACGGCAAGATTGTTGGATTGGGCAGTGGTTATGACCTTTATCAGAATCCGCCGAATGCGTTTGTCGCCTCGTTCCTCGGTAACTCGAACTTCCTCAAGCTCAAGGCGCAGGGCAATGCGGCGGCTTCGTTTGAAGGACAGTCATTGTCGATTCGCCTGACCGCTGGGTTGCACACCGATCAGGATGTGTTGCTGATGGTGCGGCCGGAAAAAGCGCAGGCGTTGAGCGTGGCGCAAGCGATCAGCGAACCGTTGCCATCGGGTTGGAACGAGGTTTCAGCGAAGGTCGTAGAAGTGCTGTTTCTCGGCGAAAGCCAGACCTGCAGCGTGGTCTCCTCGGGCGGCACGTCGATGACGGTGAAAGCACTGTCGGCGGCGGGCATGCCGCTCAAGGCTGGCGACCCGGTGCAAGTACGCTGGGCCACGGCTGATGCCTGCGTCTACACCGAATGGAGCGAAAGCGACCTCAACAAAGCGGCCGGTTCTCACTGAAAACCCCTGTAGGAGCTGCCGAAGGCTGCGATCTTTTGATCTTGCCGTTAAAAACAAGATCAAAAGATCGCAGCCTCGTTTCACTCGACAGCTCCTACAGGAATGCATTCCAAATGTGGGAGCAACTGTCTTGATACCCTTTATTTTGAATGCAGGGTGATAGGCAGCTGATCTCCCACAGCCCATAGCCGTGCATTTTTTCCCAGAAACACCGCTCTATTTCAAGCCAACTGTTCCTTCCATGGCGTTCGATCTCGGATCATTGCGTTCAGTCTTATCAACAGCACACGCATGCAGGCGATCAGCGCTACTTTTGCGCATTTTCCTTTGTCGCGTAGGGTTTGATATCGAGCCTGAAACTCGGGCTGGCGCGTAATCACGACCCAACTTGCCATGTACATCGCGCGGCGAGCGGAAAATCTTCCCCCCTCAATGTGTCGAAGTCCTTTGTGTTTCCCGCTGTCGTCGTTGTAAGGGGCTATACCTGCCAAAGCCGCTATTTCGTGGCGTCCAACCTCACCCAGCTCAGGTAAATAGGCCATTAAACTGGCAGCCGTCACGAGCCCGATACCCTTGACCGAGCACAAGCGCGCAGCTTTATCACTGTCCAGTTTTTTCGCACTTTGACGGATCAGCTTTTCTATCGACTTTATTGCCTGGGTTAAATAATCGATATGGCTCTGCAACAAGGGTTTCACCAAATCTGCTGAAGCCGTTTTGATGCGTCGCAAATCGTCACTTTGTTGCTGAACAAAGTTTTCACGCTGCTGTACGAGCGCACGCAAATTATCCTGCTCAGGGCTAGAGACTCGACTTTTTGGCGACTTTATGACTTCTGCAAACTGCGCAAGAAGTCGTGCATCAATCGGGTCGGTTTTAGCGCGTTGGCCCATTGCACTGGCAAAGCTCTTGGCGCGGCGAGGATTGATTCGTATAACGTCGAACCCCCCGGCCTGAAGAGCTTTCATGACCTCTCGCTCATAACCACCTGTGGCTTCAAGCAACACGCGATTAACCTTGTAGCAATTAAACCAATCAATAAGCTTGGGGAAGTCACTGATGCTATTGGAAAAACTCGCACCTACGTCTTGCGGGTTAATCCGAATCTCAAGAGTATCTTTGGCGACATCGATACCGGCGCAGGAAAACATGGCGGAATCCTCTTACACTCAAAGGTGAGAGCACTCTGGTTGGGCACCACGCTTGTACTGTTCGAGGTCGGCTCGTTCAACTGTTCGGGCTCAATAACCAGAGCGAGAGATGATTGGCAGCTTGGGCTCCCACACGTGCTTTAAGCACCCCGGGCATTCAGCTTGCCAACCATCCCTCTCATCCCGATTCTAACTCCTACGCAAGACACAAGCGGGCTTGCTCGCGAATGCGCTGTGGCATTCAACATTGTTGGTGACTGACACGGCCTCTTCGCGAGCAAGCCCGCTCCCACGGGGTCTGTAGACGTCTCAAGAATCTTCCCTCAAGGCTTCGGTGGCACTTTTTTTGATCTCAAGGCGCGACTGTTACATCGCCCTGCCCGCTCTCGGCGAGCGCTGCAGCGACAAACCCTTCAGCCTTCTTGCGCTCAACGAACGCCCGCACATACGCCGCGCCGGCCCTGCGCCCACGGGGCACGGCCATGGCCTGGCGAATCGCCGTGAACGCACCGTCCAGCACGCGGTAACGCGCGTCGGCATCCGCGACTTTCTGCAAGGGCTGACGAACCCCGGCGGCGGCATCCAGGTGTTGCTCGATAAACAGGTCAACGGCACCCGCCGAGGTTTCGGCACGCTCCAATTGTGCGTGCTGCAGCGTGCGACTGAGGAACAGGTCGTAGGCTGCGCCTTTGCCAACGGCCAATCGCAATCCTGGCTGGTCGAGATCCTCGACGTTGCGATGCGGGGCCTGCGCTTCGACCAGATAAGTCCCTTCAATGATCACGTAAGGCGCGCTGAACGCAATCTGCGCCTCGCGCACCGGCTCGATGGCGAGAAACGCCAAGTTCCACACGCCCTCCTCCAGCGCCGCGAAAACCTTGCCCGCCGCATCAAACGTACGCATCTCCAGCTCGACACCCAACTCGGCAGCCAGCGCTATCGCCAAAGCCACCGAAACACCTTGCGGCGCACCGTCCGCCCTGCGCTGCGCCAGCACCGGGTTGCCGAAGTTGATCGCGGCATGCAGCACCCCGTCAGGGGCGAGGTCGGCGAGTACAGCCGAGGTGATAGCACTCATGGTGTGGCTCCCATCGTCAATAGAAATAGAGGCTGAAGGCGCGCAGCCGGGTCAGGTTGCGTTCCTGAGCAACGGTGATGACAACATCGAGGCTGGCGAAACTTATGTCGTGGTCTGGCAGGCTGCGGTTTAAACAATAACAACAGTTGCGGGTGAGATCCCTGCACACACCACATAATCTGTAGGAGCTGCCGAAGGCTGCGATCTTTTGATCTTGCTGTGAAAAAACAAGATCAAAAGATCGCAGCCTCGTTTCACTCGACAGCTCCTACAGGAGTGCATTCCAACTGTGGGGGTTTTGTGGTGTTTAGGTGATCGGGGAGTAGCCTTCGATCTGATCCGGCCACGCGGTGAGAATTTCGAAGCCGGTTTCGGTCACCGCGACCATATGCTCCCACTGCGCCGACAACGAACCATCCTTGGTCAGCACCGTCCAGCCATCGGGCATGTTTTTCACATGACGCTTGCCGGCATTGAGCATCGGCTCCACGGTAAAAATCATCCCGGCCTTGAGCTTCATGCCCTGATTGGGAAAGCCGTAATGCAGGATTTGCGGTTCATCGTGATAGACCTTGCCGATCCCGTGCCCGCAATACTCGCGCACGACGCTGAAGCCTTCCTTCTCCGCCAGGCTCTGAATCGCGTGGCCGATGTCGCCCAACGTCGCGCCCGGTTTCACCACGCGAATACCCGCGCACATCGCTTCGTAAGTGGTCTTGATCAGGTGCTGCGCCTCAGGCGTCGCCTCACCCACCACGTACATGCGGCTGGTGTCGCCGAACCAGCCGTCCTTGATCACCGCGATGTCGAGGTTGACGATGTCGCCATCCTTCAACGGCGTCCCCGATGGAATGCCGTGGCAGACCACATCGTTGACCGAGGCGCACACGGTTTTCGGAAATCCGTGATAACCGACGTTGGCCGGCACCGCTTTCTGCACGTTGACGATGTAGTCGTTGCACAGCCGATCCAGTTCATCGGTGGTCACGCCGGCCTTGACGTGCGGCACCAGCATCGCCAGTACTTCGGCGGCGAGTTTGCCGGCAGCGCGCGATTGGGCGATGTCGGCCGGGGTGTTGATCTTGATCTGGTTTCTCATGCGCTGACGGCTTCCTGAGTCAGTTGTTGCAGGTCGAGCCCGCCATTTTGTTCGGCGCGGATCAGCAAGCGGCAGATCGCACTGTGGTCGAGGTTGGGGTGCAGTTCGGCGAGCATGCCGATGCGCATCCAGTGCTCGGCCTGCGCGTTGATCGAGCGGCTGAGGGCGTTGCTGGAGATTCGCAGGTTCTCGTGCATGTCCTCTGAAATCTTTACGATGCCCATATATGAATCCGATACGATGTGTATATGGAACGTATATTAGCCAAGCCTCGTCAGAGATTGCAAACCCTCAGCCGAGCGCCGCATCGAAAAACGACGAAA
Organism: Pseudomonas sp. NPDC088429; assembly: GCF_044753305.1. Lineage (NCBI taxonomy): Bacteria > Pseudomonadati > Pseudomonadota > Gammaproteobacteria > Pseudomonadales > Pseudomonadaceae > Pseudomonas > Pseudomonas sp. NPDC088429. The sequence continues at coordinate 238,172 of NZ_JBIVMX010000001.1, forward strand.
TGAGCCGGCTGGAACGCCGTTCTGCCAAGCAATAAAGATACGTCTCGGAGAACAGCTCTTCGCCCTCGATTCTGATCGTGCGGATTTTTGGGTCGGCAATAAACTCCGCTTCCGACACCACACCCAATCCCAGCCCGCGCACCACCGCTTCACGCAACGCCTCACGACTGCCAATTTCCATGGCGATCCTCGGTTTCACCTGCGCCGCATTCAGCGCCTGCTCCAGCACCAGCCGCGTGGTCGAGCCGGGTTCGCGCTGCAGCAAGCGCTGCCCTTCCAGTTCCTCCAGACGCACGCTGTCGCGATTGGCCAGCGGATGCTCATGGTGGGCAAACAAGATGATCGCGTGCCGCGCATAACGCACCGAACACAACGCCGGATCGTCCTGACGCCCGGCCAGCACGGCGATGTCGGTGACGTAATTTTCCAGATCCGATAACACTTGCGCCGAGTTACCCACGCGGATCGACACGTCGATATTCGGATGCTGTTGCAGGTAACTGTCGACCATTTCGATCACATGAAACGGCCCCACCGCACCGACCTTGAGCTGGCCGCTGTCGAGCCGCCCGGAGTCGCGCAGCAGGTTGTGCGCTTCCAGTTCCAGCAAGGCCAGCCGTTGCGTGATGGGCAGCAATTGCCGACCGACATCCGACAATTCAATCCGCCGCCCACGCCGATGAAACAGTTCGACGTTGTGCTGTCGCTCCAGACTTTGCACCTGCGTGGTCAGTGTCGGTTGACTGAGCCCCGACGCCCGCGCGCCGGCACTGAAACTGCCGTGGCGGGCGACGGCGAGAAAGGCCCGCAATTTGGCGCTCGACATCCATAGACTCCATCAATAGTTAGCTACGGTTTCGCATATTGAATTGATTGAATGACTGTCACGTGACAGACCTAGCCTGTGGCAACTCCCAACCACACCGTGGAATGCCATGAAAACAATTAACCAGTTTCTGCGTGCCGCCAGCCTTGCCGTACTTGCCCTGAGTGCCAGCCAGGGCTGGGCCAAGGACAAACTGACCATTGGCCTGATCCCCTCCGAAGATTCCCAGGCGATGATCGAATCGAGCAAACAAGTGCTCGACGATCTGCAAGCAAAAATCGGCATGCCGGTCGTTCCGTTCGTAGCCACCGATTACAACGGCATCATCGAAGCGCTGCGCTCGGGCAAACTCGACGTCGCCTACCTCGGCCCGTTCTCCTACGTGCTGGCGACCTCGGTAGCCGAAGTCGAAGCGTTCTCCGTGGCGGTGACTAAGAAGACCGGCCAGAGCGCTTACAAAAGTGTGATTCTGGCGCGCAAGGACAGCGGCATTCATTCGCTGGCCGACCTCAAGGGCCATACATTCGCGTTCGTCGATCCGAGTTCGGCGTCCGGTCATCTGTTCCCGAAAGCAGGACTGGAGCAGGCAGGGTTTGTGCCGGACACGTTGTTCAAACGGGTGATTTTCTCCGGTTCCCACGACGCCAGCATCCTCGCGGTGGAAAACAAGAAAGTAGACGCCGCCGCCGTGGCTGACCGCATCTTCGCCAGCGCCGTGGCCAAAGGCGTGGTCAAGCAGGATGACTTCGAAATCGTCTGGAGTTCCAAGCCGATCCCCGAATCGCCGATGGTCTGGCGCAAGGCGCTTGATCCGGAATTGAAGAAAAAAGTCGCCGACGCACTGGCCTCGATCAAGGACGTGCCGTGGGGTGACCAGGGTGTGCTCAATGGCTTCCAGCCCACCACCGACGCGTCCTATGACGTGGTGCGCGAAACCGCCAAGGTGCTCGATCTCGATTTGCGGAGCATGAAATGATCAGCATCCGCCAACTGACCAAACACTACGGCAGCAACCCGGTGTTGCGCGGCATCGACCTTGACGTCGCTGCGGGCGAATTCGTCGTGGTGCTCGGTCAGTCCGGCGCCGGCAAATCGACCTTGCTGCGTTGCATCAATCGTTTGGCACAGGCCGACAGCGGCACGCTGAACGTGGCGGGCATTGATGCCCTCGCCTGCCCCGACACCAGCGTTTTGCGCCGTGAAGTCGCGATGATTTTTCAGCACCACAACGTCGTGCCGCGCCTGAGCGTATTGAAGAATGTGCTGACCGGGCGCCTCGGTTCCGTCGGCACCCTCGCCTCGATTCTGCAACTGTTCCGCCGTGACGATGTGACGCTGGCAATGCAATGCCTGGAACGCGTCGAACTGGCACACAAGGCCCGTGAGCGCACCGATTCATTGTCTGGCGGGCAGAAGCAACGCGTCGGCATAGCCCGCGCCTTGGCGCAACGACCGCAGGTGATTCTGGCCGACGAACCGATCGCCAGCCTCGACCCGAAAACCGCGCGACTGGTGTTGCAGTACCTGCGCGATGCCACCCGCGAACTGGGCATCACCGTGCTGTGCAATCTGCATCAGGTCGAATACACCCGCGAGTTCGGCGACCGCGTGGTCGGCCTCGCTCACGGCAGTCTGGTGTTCGATGGCAAAGCGTCGAGCATGACCGACGCCGATCTGGCGCGAATTTATCCGGGGCAATCCGCAGAACACTCCGCTGAAGTCCCGGCGCCCACCCTGTCCTACCGCGCCGCCTCGAGGGCCTGAGCATGCCATCGCAAAACTATCAGTGGGTCGGCGAACGGCCCCGTGGCACACGCGGTTGGCTGACCACCGCCGGCATCGTCCTGATCGTGCTGTGGACGCTGAACTGGAGCGCGCAAGGTGCGCAACTCAGCCTCGGTGAACTGGCAGCGGGATTGCCGCAGATTGGTGACTTTCTCTCACGCACTTTTCCACCGGATCTGAGCATCCTGCCGCGTCTGGTCGCGCCGGCGGTGGAGACCTTGCAGATCGCCATTTGGGGAACCCTGCTCGGCGTATTGCTGGCGGTTCCGCTGTCGTTTCTCGCCGCGCGCAATCTGAGCCGCAATCGCTGGGTGTTTCACATCACCCGTCAGGCGCTGAATTTCACCCGCAGCATCAACGAACTGATCCTCGCGCTGATCTTCGTCTCGGCCGTGGGCCTCGGCCCGTTCCCCGGCGTCTTGGCGCTGGCGCTGCATGGTCTGGGCATGCTCGGCAAGTTCTTCGCCGAGAGCATCGAAGAGATCGACCAAGGCCCGATTGAAGCGCTGCAAGCGACCGGTGCACGACCGTTGCAGGTGATCGTGTTTGGCGTTTTGCCGCAGGTGATCACGGCGTGGATTGCGGTGATTTTGTACCGCTTCGAAGTCAATCTGCGCTCGGCCACGGTGCTGGGCATGGTCGGCGCCGGCGGCCTGGGGTTCGAACTGGTGAGCAGCCTGAAGTTGTTCAAATACCCGGAAACCGCGACTTGCATCATCGTCATCACCTTCATGGTGATCGTCGCCGACGCCATCTCCAGCCGCCTGCGCGCGGCGATCCAGAGCGGTTCGGCGCACTGACGTCGAGCGGCTATCGGCTGAGCCGATTCAAACCTGCGAATTATCGATTTGAGCCGTTGTCGACGGGCGCTGAGTATGGCGCCACACGACAACAACAATAAGGATTCATCATGACTGCCCGCTTCCAGAACCCAGTTGATACCCGTTTCGGCTGGGGCAGCCTGCAAGACCTCGCGGCCATTACCGAACAGCAAACCGTGGCCCTCGTCACCTTCCCTGAGGCCCGTGGGCTGGGGATAGTCGATCGCCTGCAAGCGTTGCTCGGTGAGCGTCTGGTCTACGTGTTCGAAGACGTCCAGCCCAACCCTGACGTCGCCCATCTGCGCAGCACTTATGAGCAGTTCTGGCAGCAGGCCGGTGATTGCGATGTGGTGCTCGCGGTCGGTGGTGGCAGCGCCATCGATACCGCCAAAGCGTTGATCGTCGGCACCGAATCCGGGCATTTCGATGAGTTGTTGACCCTGCTGGCGACCGGCAAGGCGTTCACTCCCGCGCGTTGCAAACAGCTGATCGCCGCGCCGACCACCGCCGGCACCGGTAGCGAAGTCACGCCGTGGGCGACGATCTGGGACAGCGCCAGCCAGAAAAAATATTCGTTGCACCTCGACTGCACCTGGCCGCGCGTGGCGATCATCGATCCGCAACTGATGCTCACCGTGCCGGCCAGCGTCACCGTGTCCACCGGGCTCGATGCGTTGTCCCACGCGCTGGAAGCGATCTGGAACGTTAACGCCAACCCGGTTTCCGACACTTTCGCCATTTCTGCGATTGAAGACATTCTCGAATGCTTGCCGCGTCTGCAAAAAGACCTGTCGAGCCAAGAGTTGCGCACGCGCATGGCACTCGCCGCGCTCAAGGCCGGGCTGGCGTTTTCCAACACCAAAACCGCGCTGGCGCATTCGATTTCCTACGAGATGACCCTGCGCCACGGCTTGCCCCACGGCATCGCCTGCTCCTTCACCCTGCCGCTGGTGCTCGGTCTGGCCTGGGGTCACGACGCCACCCGTGACCGCATCCTGCAACGAGTTTTCGGCGAGGATCTGCTCACCGCGCAACAGCAGTTGCGCGAGTTCCTCCACCGCCTCGGGGTGAAGACCGAGTTCGCCGATTACGGCGTCTCGGCCAAGGACGCCGAAGACATCATCCACCTCGCGATGCAGGGCGCGCGCGGCAAGAACTTCATCGGTTCGCAAGCTGCCTGACGCCCGACGCCACTCGATCAACCCAAGCACCGCCTACGGCTCACAGCCGTGGTGATTTCCTGCCGCACCGAAAAAGAGTGCACCCGTCGACGACAAACGGCGGGAACCCACAACAATAAGGAAAAGATCATGAATCGTGCCGAAACAATGCCTGGTCTCGCCGTACGTTCTGCCTCGTTCCGGGTCGCGCAGTGGCGCATGCTGCTGGCGGCGATGTTCTGTTACCTGTTTTTCTACACCGGACGGCAGACCTTCGGTTTTGCCATTCCGGGGATTCAGGCCGAGTTCGGTTTGAGCAAGGAAACCCTCGGCTGGGCGTCTGCTGCAATGCTGTGGGCCTACGCGATTGGTCAGGCGATCAACGGCAACCTCGCCGATAAGTTCGGTGGCCGACGGATCATGACGCTGGGGGCGGTGCTGTCCTGCGCGGCGAACTGGGTGACCAGTTTTGCCGGCGGTTTCACCAGTCTGATCCTGCCGTGGGGCGTCAACGGGTACTTTCAGGCCTTGGGCTGGGCGCCGGGCGGTCGGCTGATTGCCAACTGGTGGGCGGCCGGCGAGCGCGGCAAGGTCTATGGCTTCTACACCTTCGCCGCCGGTTGCGCGTCGATTCTGTCGTACGTCACCTCCATCGTCGTGCTCGAAGTGCTGCAACTGGAGTGGCGCTGGATCTTCCGTTTACCGGTACTGCTGATGCTTGCCGGCGGGATCATTTTCTATCTGGTTGCTCGTGAACGCCCGCAGGACCTGGGCTTCGAACCGGTGGGCGATACTGGCGTGGCCAACGCTGACGACAAACATCAGGAAGCCGCGCATGGCGAAGTCGAGACCTCGGCGCAACGCTATAAAGCCGTGTTGAAGAATCCGCGCCTGCTGATCGCCGCGCTGTCACTGGGCTTTCAGAATGCGGCGCGCTACGGCCTGATCGTCTGGGTGCCGGTGCACTTTCTCGGCGCTGACTGGAAAAGCGGCGACGGCATGATCGATCCGAAATGGATCACCGTCGCCCTCCCCGTCGGCATGGCGGTTGGCGCGTTGAGCAATGGCTGGGTGTCGGACAAGCTGTTCGGTTCCAAGCGCTATCTGGCGATCATGCTCTACATGTTCCTTGGCGCCGCGACGAGTCTGTGGATGTGGAGCCTGCCGCCGCACAGCGTGATCGGCCTGGTCGCGTTGTTCCTTTGCGGCTTCTTCGTTTATGGCCCGGCGTCGAGTTTCTGGGCGCTGTGCCCGGATCTGGTCGGTGCCAAACGCGCAGGCACTGCGACCGGGATCATGAACTTTTCGTCCTATCTGTTTGCCGGCCTCGCCGAGCCTTTGATCGGTCGTTTGCTTGACACCACGGCAAACACGTCTCTCATCTTCATAGTGGTCACCAGCGCCTGCCTGTGCAGCGCGGCCGTGGCATTGTTCATTCGACGCTGATGGGGCTTGCATGTACCAGTATCACAAGTGGTTGCGTTCGTTTCATGCGGTGGCGAAAACCGGCAGCTTCACCCTCGCGGCAGAGTACCTCAGCGTCGGTCAGCCGACCGTCAGCGAGCAGGTCAACGCGCTGGAGAAAACCTTCTCGGTCGAGCTGTTCCATCGGCGCGGGCGCTACATCGAGATGAGTTCCGCCGGGCACAAGCTCTACGCAATCACTCAAGGTTTGTTCGGCCAGGAGGACGAAGCGGTGCAACTGCTGCAGAGTTTCAAGCAACGCAAGAACGGCATGCTGCGGCTCGGCGCGGTGTCGCCGCCGATTGCGATGAATCTGACCTACGAGCTGATGCAGCGGCACCCGGACATCGAACTGGAAACCTCGTTTTCCTCGGAAAAGGAAACCCTCGCGCGGCTGTTCAACTTCGATATCGACGTGGCGATTCTGGCGTTGTCGGAATTCGATGAGCGCTTCCACACCCGGTTGTATCACCGCTATCCGATTATTGCCGTGGTGCGCGATGACCATCCGTGGGCCAGCCAGTCGCAGGTTCACATCAGCGAAATCAGCCGCGAGAAATGGGTGATGCGTGAGCAAAGTGCGCGCACCCGGCAACTGGTCGAAGAAAGCTGCAAGCGCCTCGACATCGACCTCAACCGCGTCATGCAACTGAACAGCCGCGAAGCCATCGTGCACGCGATCGTCAAAGGCATCGGCATCGGTTTCGTCTCGGCCGTCGAGTACGCCGAAACCCCGGGCACCACGCCGATCACCTTTGTCGATCACCCGTTTTTCATCGAATACCACCTGTGCTGCCTCGGCATCCGCCGCAACCGACCGGTGATTGCCGAATTGTTTGATTCGAATCCACCACTGACCTGATCAGCATTGACCCTTGAAACCGCCTACCTCATTGCCGAGGGACGGCCCACGCTTACCCGAAAACGGAGATTTGACCATGCAGTACAAAAACCCGACTCACCTGCAAGCCGCGATCCTTGACTGGGCCGGCACCGTTGTCGATTTCGGCTCGTTCGCGCCGACGCAGATTTTTGTCGAGGCCTTTGCCGAGTTCGGCGTCGCGGTATCGCTTGAGGAAGCGCGCGGCCCGATGGGCATGGGCAAATGGGATCACATCCGCACGTTGTGCAACCTGCCGCAGATCGCCGAGCGCTATCGCGCCGCGTTTGATCGCTTGCCGAGTGACGATGATGTAACGGCGATCTACGAGCGTTTCATGCCGTTGCAGATCGAGAAAATCGCCCTGCATTCGGCGGTGATTCCCGGTGCGCTCGAAGCGATTGCGGCGTTGCGCGACAAGGGTTTGAAGATTGGTTCGTGCTCCGGGTATCCGGCGGTGGTGATGGCCAAGGTTGTCGAGCTGGCGCGAGAGAATGGTTATGTCGCTGACCATGTCGTTGCCACCGATGAAGTGCCCAATGGCCGGCCTTATCCGGCGCAGTCGTTGGCCAACGTGATTGCCTTGGGCATCGATGACGTGGCCGCGTGCGTCAAGGTTGATGACACCTGGCCGGGGATTCTTGAAGGGCGTAGCGCGGGGATGTGGACGGTGGCGTTGACTTGCTCGGGGAATGCGCTCGGATTGACCTACGAACAGTTCAAAGCGTTGCCGTCGGATCGTCTCGCGGAAGAACGTGAGCGCATCGGCAAGATGTTCGCGCCATCGCGTCCGCATTACTTGATCGACACGATTGCCGATTTGCCTGAAGTGATTGACGACATCAATGCGCGCCTGGCCCGAGGCGAAACCCCACAAGCCTGCTGACACCTGATCGTTCCCACGCTCTGCGTGGGAATGCAGCCCGTAACGCTCCGCGTCACTGGACGCAGAGCGTCCCTAGAGGCATTCCCACGCGGAGCATGGGAACGATCGGTGACCGCGCTCAAATTGCAGGCAAAAAAAAGCTGCCAAAACTGGCAGCAGAAACTTCAAGAACACGCGATGTATTGACCCCAGCATAGACGCTGAATAATGACAGTGTCATGACAGCGACAAATTCACTGAACCGCCCCTGCCCCGTCATCAGGATGTCATCAACGCAACGGCAGAATCCTCGCAAACCGTCTTGAGCCTTCCGGCGGATATTCAGCAAGGATTCCCATGAAACCAGACGCCCCGCTGTTTGCCGCCATCGACCTGGGTTCGAATGCCTTTCGTTTGATGATCGGCCAGTCGCTGCGCAGTCGCAAAGGCCTGCTGATTCAGGAAGTGAAAACCCTGCGCGAGCCGGTGCGTCTCGCCGAAGGTTTTGACGGCGGCGCGCTGGATGCGTTGGCACTGGATCGAGGCTGGCAGGCGTTGGCGCGGTTCGGCAAGAAATTGCGCGGTTTCGAGGCCGGTCGGGTTCGCGCGGTGGCGACCAGTGCGGTGCGTGAGGCGGACAATGCGCAGTTGTTTCTGGCCAGTGCCGAGCGGCATCTGGGTTTTCCCATTGATGTGATTTCCGGACAAGAAGAAGCGCGACTGGTCTACGCCGGTGTGGCGCATGCCCTGCCGGGTGCTGAAGATATGCGTTTGGTGGTGGATATTGGCGGCGGTTCCACCGAGCTGATTCTCGGCCAAGGCTCGCAAGCGTTGCTGACCGAAAGCATCGCGATTGGCAGCGGCACGTTGAGTACGCGGTTCTTTCGCGGCGGTGATATTTCTGCCGGCGCCCTGCAAGAAGCCGAACGTTTCGCCATCCTGCAATTTGAACGGGTTGCCCGGCGTTATCGGAGTCAGGGTTGGCAGCAGACCATCGGCTCGTCGGGTACCGCCCGCATGCTGGCCAAAGTGCTCAAGGCCAATCACCTCAATGACTTCGGCAAGGACGGCATCACCTACGCCGGCCTGTTGCGCCTGGCCCTGCTTCTGCTGAAAGTGAGCAATGTGCAACAGCTGCACCTCGCCGGCCTGCAACCGCACCGCCAAAGCATCCTGCCCGGCGGATTGGTGTTGATGCTCGCGGCGTTCAAAGTATTCGGCATCTCGCAAATGGCCCCCTCCGAACCCGGCCTGCGCCTCGGCGTCCTGCACGGCCTGATGAGCAAGCACTGATCCTTGTAGGAGCCGAGCTTGCTCGCGAAGAGGCCTTTACATTCAAAGCTGATGTTGAATGTGCTGACGCCTTCGCGAGCAAGCTCGGCTCCTACAGGGGTTATGTGTCGAAGCAAAAATTTCGCCAGCTCCCACAAGTTTTGTGTACATCCCACATCAAAACCAGTGCCTGACAAATCGCTATCGCGAGCAGGCTCACTCCTACCGTGGCGGTGTTCACCATTAGGCCGAGTGTCAGCTCGCCTGCTCTTGATCTTGATTCACAGGCCCCATCGGCAGGCTGAGTGGAGGGATTTATCCGGGGGTGGGAGCGCAGCGACCGTTTGGCGCAGCCAAATGCATCGAGAGGAGGTGCAGCGAAGCAAACCGGAGGCGATGCGCCCGGATGGATCCCGGAGCGAAGGAACCCCGAGCCCCAGCGAGCGGGCCGAACGCTGGGGCAAGCCTTTTGGGTTACCTTTTCGGCGCTTGGAAAAGGTGACCCGCCGTAAGGGCGGAACCCAAAGCGGCCGTTACGCCAGGAATGGATATGTACTCGGTCAGAAAGAACCCCACAGCCTTCGCGAGCAGGCTCACTCCCACAAGGATTTGTGCTCATCCGCGGTTCCGTGCTCAACACCAATCCTTGTAGGAGCCGGGCTTGCCCGCGAAGAGGCCGGTACATTCAAAGCTGATGCTGAATGTGCTGACGCCTTCGCGAGCAAGCTCGGCTCCTACAGGTTTTGCTCTTTGTACGTCAGGCCAGTTCTTTGCGCAGTTGCCGGGCGGCGGTGACCATGTGCACCAGCGCCGCTTCGGTCTCTGGCCAGCCACGGGTTTTCAGGCCGCAGTCAGGATTGACCCACAAGCGCTCCGCCGGGATACGCTTGGCCGCTTTACGCAACAGATTGGCCATTTCCGACGCATCCGGCACCCGTGGCGAGTGGATGTCGTAGACGCCCGGGCCAATTTCATTCGGGTAGGCGAAAGCTTCGAAAGCCTCCAGCAATTCCATGTCCGAGCGCGAAGTTTCGATGGTGATCACGTCGGCATCCATCGCCGCGATGGACTCGATCACATCGTTGAATTCGCTGTAGCACATGTGCGTGTGAATCTGCGTTTCGTCGCGCACGCCCGAGGCGCACAAACGGAACACTTCGGTCGCCCAATCCAGATAATGCTGCCACTGCGCCTGACGCAACGGCAGACCTTCACGGAAGGCCGCTTCGTCGATCTGCACGATCTTGATGCCGGCGGCTTCCAGATCCACCACTTCATCACGGATCGCCAGCGCCAGTTGCCGCGCCTGCACTTCACGGCTGACATCCTCACGCGGGAACGACCACATCAGCATGGTCACCGGGCCAGTCAGCATGCCTTTCATAACCTTGCGGGTCAGGCCCTGGGCGTAGCGAATCCATTCAACGGTCATGGCTTTCGGACGGCTCAGATCACCAAAAATCACCGCCGGTTTCACGCAGCGCGAACCGTAGCTCTGCACCCAGCCAAACCGGGTGAACACATAGCCGTCGAGTTGCTCGGCAAAGTACTCGACCATGTCATTGCGCTCGGCTTCACCGTGCACCAACACATCAAGACCCAAACGCTCCTGAATCTCCACCGCGTGGCGGATTTCGCTGTGCATCGCCTCGGTGTATTTCGCTTCGCTGAGCTTGCCTTGCTTGAACGACTGGCGAGCCAGACGAATCGATGCGGTTTGCGGGAACGAACCAATTGTCGTGGTCGGAAACAGCGGCAGATCGAGCCCGGCACGCTGCTTGGCGATACGCTGGGCAAACAACGATTGACGCTGACTGTCCTGGGCAGTGATCGCCGCCACACGCGCCTGAACCGCCGGTTTGTGAATGCGTGGCGATGCAGCACGCGCAGCCTGCACCGAACGACTCTGGGTCAATGCCCGCAGCACTCGCGGCGCTTCCGGTTCGTTAACCGCCTGAGCCAGAACCGCCACTTCCTCGCACTTCTGCACGGCGAAGGCCAGCCAGCTTTTCAGTTCGGCATCCAGCTTGTCTTCGCGGCCCAGATCCACAGGGCTGTGCAACAGCGAGCAGGACGGCGCCACCCACAGGCGATCACCCAAACGCTCATGCGCATGCTGCAAAGTCGCAAGGGCATTTTCCAGATCGCAGCGCCAGACGTTACGGCCGTTGACCACACCCAACGACAACACTTTATACGCCGGCAGACGATCAAGAATCGTCGGGTACTGTTCCGGCGCACGCACCAGATCAATGTGCAAACCGTCGACCGGCAGATTCGCCGCCAGACCAAGGTTTTCTTCCAGGCCACCAAAGTACGTGGCCAACAGTTTCTTCAGCGGATCGCGCTGGATCTGGTTGTAGGCGCGCTCGAATGCGTTCTTCCATTCCTGAGGCAGATCGAGCACCAGAATCGGCTCGTCAATCTGCACCCACTCCACGCCCTGCGCAGCGAGGCGCGAGAAAATCTGGCCGTACAGCGGCAACAAACGATCGAGCAAATCGAGCTTGTCGAACTCAGCGCCTTTGGCCTTGCCCAGCCACAGATAGGTCAGCGGGCCGATGATCACCGGTTTGACGTTGTGCCCCAGCGCGCGGGCTTCTTCGACTTCTTCGAACAACTGTTCCCAACCCAACTGGAACTGTTGATCCGCGCTGAATTCCGGGACGAGGTAGTGGTAGTTGGTGTCGAACCACTTGGTCATTTCCTGGGCGTGAGCACCGCCGCAGCAACTGTCGCTGACGCCACGCGCCATGCCGAACAGGGTGTGCAGACTGGCTTTGCCGTCGTGCGGACGGAAGCGCTCAGGGATCACACCGAACATCAGCGAGTGCGTTAGCACCTGGTCGTACCAGGCGAAATCGCCGACCGGCAGCAGCTCGATACCGGCGTTTTTCTGCAGATCCCAATGGGCTTTGCGCAGTTCGCGCCCGACGTCACGCAGGCCCGCTTCGTTCAGTTCTCCTTTCCAGAACGCCTCTTGCGCTTTTTTCAGTTCGCGGTCGCGACCGATGCGCGGAAATCCAAGGGAATGGGCGAGTGCCATAACAAACAACTCCAATGTCTTGTTGATGGCGGGCATTGTCGGCATCGGTCGCAAGTGAATCAAACTCAATATAATCCTGATCATCACAAGAAATCCTCATGATCCCTCCCACCCTGTAGGAGCTGCGGAACGCTGCGATCCTTTGATCTTGCCCTTCAAAAACCAACATCAAAAGATCGCAGGGTTCCGCAGCTCCTACGGGGATCGGGGTTGCGAGAGGTGCCAACCGGGCCTATGTTGCTTGCGAGCATCTTCTGCGCGAATGGAACGCGATCAATCACCAACACCGAGGTGAAGACATGTCAAAGGAATCCCGCCCTGCCGTACTTGGGCTGATCGGCAACACTCCGCTGGTGCAAGTGACCCGCTTTGATACCGGGCCCTGCACGCTGTTTCTCAAACTCGAATCGCAAAACCCCGGCGGCTCGATCAAGGATCGTATCGGCCTGGCGATGATCGACGCCGCCGAACGCGATGGCCGTCTGCAACCGGGTGGCACCATCGTCGAGGCGACGGCCGGCAACACCGGTCTGGGCCTGGCACTGGTCGGCCGCGCCAAAGGTTATCGGGTGGTTTTGGTGGTGCCGGACAAAATGTCCACCGAGAAAGTCCTGCATTTGAAAGCCATGGGCGCCGAGGTGCACATCACCCGCTCCGATGTCGGCAAGGGCCATCCCGAGTATTACCAGGACGTCGCCGCACGCTTGGCGAAAGACATTCCCGGCGCGTTTTTCGCCGACCAGTTCAACAACCCCGCCAATCCGCTGGCCCACGAATGCAGCACCGCGCCGGAGATCTGGGCGCAGACCGAACATGATCTGGACGCGATTGTGGTCGGCGTTGGCTCGGCCGGCACGCTGACCGGTTTGACCCGTTTTTTCAAACGCGTGCAACCGGATCTGGAAATGGTCCTGGCCGACCCTGTGGGCTCGGTCATGGCGCAATACAGCCGCGACGGCAGCCTGCCGACGCCCGGTTCATGGGCGGTGGAAGGCATCGGCGAAGACTTCATTCCGTCGATCACCGACCTCTCCAGCGTGCGCCACGCCTACTCGATCAGCGACGAAGAAAGCTTCGATCACGCCCGTCAATTACTCAAGGCCGAGGGCATTCTCGGCGGCTCCTCCACCGGCACCCTCCTCGCCGCCGCATTGCGTTATTGCCGCGAGCAGACCGAGCCGAAGCGCGTGGTCAGTTTCGTCTGCGACACCGGCACGCGCTATCTGTCGAAGGTTTACAACGACCAGTGGATGACCGATCAGGGCCTGCTCAAACGCAAAGGTTATGGCGACTTGCGCGACCTGGTTGCCCGTCGTTTTGAAGATGGCCGGGTGATCAGCGTCGGCCCCGACGACACCCTGCTGACCGCGTTCCAGCGCATGCGCCTGGCCGACGTTTCGCAGTTGCCGGTGTTGATCGACGGCAAGCAATTGGTCGGCGTGATCGATGAGTCGGACATCCTGCTCGGCGTCCATGAGGATGCCGCGCACTTCCGCAAACCGGTGACCAGCGCCATGACCGACAAGCTGCAAACCCTCGCGCCGAACGCCGATCTGGCCGATCTGGAAAGCGTGCTCAGCCGTGGCCTCGTCGCCATCATCGCTGACGCTTCGGGCTTCCATGGCCTGATCACCCGCGTCGACATGCTCAACCAATTACGGAGATCCCTCGCATGAGTCAGCACGACGATAAATCCCAAGGCTTCGCGACCCGGGTGATCCACGCCGGGCAGGAACCGGATCCGACCACCGGCGCGCTGATGCCGCCGATCTACGCCAACTCCACCTACCTGCAAGACAGCCCCGGCGTGCACAAAGGTTTCGATTACGGCCGCTCGCACAACCCGACGCGGTTTGCGCTGGAGCGTTGCGTGGCGGATCTTGAAGGGGGCACGCAGGCGTTTGCGTTTGCTTCAGGGCTGGCGACGATTTCGACGGTGCTGGAATTGCTCGATGCCGGCTCGCACATTGTTTCCGGCAACGATCTGTACGGCGGCACGTTCCGTCTATTCGACAAGGTGCGTCAGCGAAGCGCCGGGCATCGTTTCAGCTTCGTCGACCTGGCCGATCTGTCGGCGTTCGAAGCGTCATTGCAGGACGACACGCGGATGGTCATGGTCGAGACGCCGACCAACCCGCTGCTGAGCCTGTCGGATCTGGCCGAGATTGCGCGCATCTGCCGCGCACGCGGGATCATTTGCGTGGCCGACAACACCTTCGCCAGTCCGTATATCCAGCGGCCGCTGGAGTTGGGTTTCGACATCGTGCTGCACTCGACCACCAAGTATTTGAACGGCCACTCTGATGTGATTGGCGGGATTGCCGTGGTTGGGCAGAACGCTGAACTGGCAGAGAAACTGGGTTTTCTGCAAAACGCCGTGGGGGCGATTGCCGGGCCTTTCGATGCATTTCTGACCTTGCGCGGGGTGAAGACTTTAGCGCTGCGCATGGAGCGTCATTGCAGCAATGCGCTGGAGCTGGCGCAGTGGCTGGAGCAGCAGCCGCAGGTTAAACGTGTCTACTATCCGGGGCTGGCGTCGCATCCGCAGCATGAGTTGGCCAAGCGGCAGATGCGTGGTTTTGGCGGGATGATTTCTGTTGATCTGAATAGTGATCTGGCCGGTGCGCGGCGGTTTTTGGAGAATGTAAAGATCTTTGCGTTGGCGGAAAGTCTGGGCGGCGTGGAGAGTTTGATCGAGCATCCGGCGATCATGACGCATGCGACGATTCCGGCTGAGACGCGGGCCAGACTCGGGATTGGTGACGGGTTGGTGCGGCTGTCGGTGGGGGTTGAGGATGTTGAGGATTTGCGGGGGGATTTGTTGCAGGCTTTGGCTGGGATGTAAGTCTTGGGGTTTGATTCGAAATTGTCGAGGGGGGCTGCTTCGCAGCCCAACGGGGCGGTGCGACGTTTCGCTAAATCCCCTCGCCACAGGGGTACAAGGCAGACCTGTGGAGAACGACAAAGCCCGCACTGGGCGGGCTTTGGTGTTTGAGTAGGCGGCCAGTGCTGGTCTCTGGCTTACAAGGTTTATCGGGAGTCTCACAGTACTGGACCAAGGGTGAAAGTAACGGTCTCAGCTGCTTCACACGGCATAAGGGCTGGATCTCAGCGCGGAGATCTTTCTAACCGTGTACCCTTCGGAACGCGCCCCACGTCCCCTTGCTATCCGATTGCGCATCAGTCTGCGTCTTCGCCTACATCTTTGAGCCTAGCAAAGCCTGCGCAAACCGGTTCAGTGTTTTTAGACGGATTTCTTTTTTGCGCGTGGCTGCAAGGAAGCGAAACGACTATCCCCTCACCCTTCGTCCTTCCGGCCAATGGCGGGCAAATGCCCATCTATACTGGTTCAGTTGCCTTTGCGGAGCCGTTCAAATCGTCGACACCCGAGCATCTCGATGGTGCGCCCGTGCCAATCGCTAATTAGCTAGACCCAAGCCAGTGAGCCGGACGCCTGTGATCGAATGGCAGGCATTGCTCAACTGCGTTGTGGCTGACGGGTCGTGGAGAAGATCATGAATCACAAGCTTTTGTCAGGCGTTGTATTCGCAGTAGCGGCAACGATGGTCGCGCCCGGAGTCTGGGCCGGACAGCCGCAAGCGGTGGCGGCGGATGGGTCGGATCATGTTGGGGCGGGTGCGGTTGCTGCGGACGGTTCTGATCATGTCGGTGCGAATGCGGTGGCCGCGGACGGCGCAGATCATGTCGGCGCGGGTGCTGTGGCTGCTGACGGCTCCGATCACGTCGGCGCGGGTGCGGTGGCTGCTGACGGCTCCGATCATGTCGGCGCGGGTGCGGTGGCTGCTGATGGATCCGATCACATCGGCGCGGGTGCTGTGGCCGCTGATGGATCCGATCACGTCGGCGCGAATGCTGTGGCTGCTGACGGCTCTGATCATGTCGGCGCGGGTGCTGTGGCTGCTGACGGCTCTGATCATGTCGGCGCGGGTGCCGTGGCATCCGACGGCGCAGATCGCTTAAACGCCAACCGTCTCGCCTATTCTCGCGTTGGCGTGGGTTCTGATCGCGTTGCGTCGGCATTGATGACTGGCAGCTACTCCGACCAGTTCAACAGCCCCCAGTAACACAACAATCCTGTAGGAGCCGAGCTTGCTCGCGAAGGCGTTGGCACATTTCAAAACCATCGTGGCAGACACACCGCTTTCGCGAGCAAGCTCAGCTCCTACAATGACTTGTGGTGTGCCAGGGATTTTGTATACGACGCAAAACCCTGTAGGAGCCGGGCTTGCTCGCGAAGGCGTCATCACATTCAAAACTATCGTGGCAGACACACCGCTTTCGCGAGCAGGCTCGGCTCCTACAAGGATTTTTGGTGCGTCGGGGATTTTGTGTACGACGCACAACCCTGTGGGAGCGAGCTTGCTCGCGAAGGCGTCGGCACATTCAAAATCATCGTGACAGACACACCGCTTTCGCGAGCAAGCTCAGCTCCTACAATGATTTGTGGTGTGCCAGGGATTTTGTACACGGCGCACAACCCTGTGGGAGCGGGCTTGCTCGCGAAGGCGTCGGCACATTCAAAATCATCATGGCAGACGCACCGCTTTCGCGAGCAAGCTCGGCGCCTACAAGGAATCGTGCGTTCGGGCGTGAGGTGTCAGCTTACGGATCCACCTGTGCCATCAACTCCGGCACCGACTCCGGTCGTTTCGCATAACGCTGTGCCAACACCGCACAGACCATCAACTGAATCTGATGAAACAACATCAGCGGCAGAATCAACACGCCAATCGTGCTGCCGGCAAACAACACTTGCGCCATTGGCACCCCGGTGGCCAGGCTCTTCTTCGAGCCGCAGAACAGGATGGTGATGCGGTCTTCCTGATTGAAGCCAAACGCCTTGCCCAACAGCGTCGAGGCCACGAGCACCAGCGCCAGCAAAATGCAGCAAACCACCACCAATCCCAGCAGCTCAATGAGCGGAATCTGATGCCAGATGCCTTCATTGACCGCCTCGCTGAACGCGCCGTACACCACCAGCAGAATCGAGCCCTGATCAACGAATTTCAACCAGCTCTTGTTGCGGCCGACCCACGCGCCGATCCAGCGGCGGGCAATCTGACCGGCAATAAACGGCAGGAGCAATTGCACGCTGATCTTGAGGATCGCATCCAGCGTCGAGCCGCCGTCCCCGTGGACGTTGAGCAACAGCGTCACCAGCAACGGCGTGAGGAAGATCCCGAACAGGCTCGAGGCCGCCGCGCTGCAAATCGCCGCCGGGATATTGCCCCGCGCCAGCGAGGTGAAGGCAATCGCCGACTGCACCGTGGCCGGCAAGGCGCAGAGGTACAACATGCCCATGTACAGCTTGTCGCCGATCAGCGGTGACAGCAGCGGTTTCAGCGCCAGGCCCAACAGCGGGAACAGCACGAAGGTCAGGCCGAACACCAACAGATGCAAACGCCAGTGACCGGCGCCGGCGATGATCGACTCGCGGGAAAGCTTGGCGCCATGCAGGAAAAACAGCAGCGCGATGGCGACGTTGGTCAGCCAGCCAAAACCGACCGCGACCTGGCCGCTTGCTGGCAGAAAGCTGGCGAGTAGCACAACGCCGATCAGCGTCAGGGTGAAGTTATCGGGCAAAAATCTTGGGCGAGTCATGGTGTTTTTATCCGGGGGTTGCCAGTGCGTGCCGACGACTCTAACGTGACTGCAAATTACCGACTAACGCCGAAGAGCCTTGAGATGCCGCCTAAAGGACATGACAAAAGCATCCGCCGCAGCATTCCCGGGCTGCCCAGCCTGCCGCGTCCGCTGTATGGACGCACGGAATCACTGCCCAATCGCGCACTGACCCGGCGCCATAGTCACCCGTGGGTGCAGTTGTCGTACGCGATTCAAGGTGTGCTCGAAGTGCAGACCAGCGCCGGCCGCTTTGTCGCGCCACCGGAGCGCGCGGTGTGGATTCCGGCCGGTGTGCCGCATCGGGTATTCAGCTCGCCGCACACCGAAATGCGCAGCCTCTACATCGATTGCAGTGTGGCGGGCTGGGCGGTTGAGCATTGTCATGTGCTCGGCGTCAGTGATTTGCTTCGCGAACTGATCCGCGCGTTCAGTCAGGTGCCGGTGGAATACGACCAGAGCGGCCCGCACGGGCGCATGGCGCAGGTGATCCTCGATCAACTGGCCGAGGCGCCGCAGATCGATCTGATGCTACCGCTGCCGCAGGACGCGCGCTTAAAACAAATCTACCAAAGCCTGGAACAACACCCCGAGCAGCAGACCACCCTGAGTCACTGGAGCGAAAAATTTGGCATCACCGAAAAGACCCTGACGCGGTTGTTCCTGCGCGACACCGGCCTGACCTTCCGCGCCTGGCGCCAACGCCTGCGCCTGCTCGGAGCACTGACGCCGCTGGAGAAAGGCGAGCGCGTCACGGATGTGGCGCTGGCTTGTGGTTATGATTCGACGTCGGCATTTATTGCGGCGTTTCGGCAACAATTTGGCGAAACGCCGGGGGAGTTCTTTCGTTGATCAGCGATCCGCCAACTCTTCCAGCAAATCAGCCGACGGCACGAAATACAGGCTCCCGGTAACTGCAGTGCTGAAATCCAGCAACTTGTCGTAGTTACCAGGAGGTTTACCAACAAACATATTCTCCAGCATCTGTTCCATCGGCTCAGGCGAACGCGCATAGCCAATAAAGAACGTACCAAACTCCCCTGCCCCCGGTCGGCCAAACGGCATGTTGTCGCGCAGGATCTTCACTTCTTCGCCATCGGCAGAGGTGATCGTCGTGAGTGCACTGTGGGAGTTGCTCGGTTTGACCGAGTCGTCCAGTTCGATGTCGGACAACTTCTTGCGGCCGATCACTCGCTCCTGCGCCTCAACGCTCAGCGAATTCCACGCAGTCATGTTGTGCAGGTATTTCTGCACCAGCACGTAGCTGCCGCCACTGAAGCCCGGATCTTCATCACCGACGATGGTGAAATTCACCGCTTTGCGCCCGACCGGGTTTTCCGTGCCGTCGACAAAACCGATGATGCTGCGCATGTCGAAATAACGGAAACCCTGCACCTCGTCGACCACGGTGACGGCATCGCCCAGCACGGCCATGATTTGTGTCGCCAGTTCAAAACACAGATCCATCTGATCGGCGCGGATGTGCAGCAGCAGATCGCCGGGAGTTGACGGTGCGTGTCGCCCTTCCCCGCCAAATTCGCGGAACGCGTGCAGGGACGCCGGTCGCGGGCTGCCAAATAAACGATCCCAGGCGTTCGAGGAAAAGCCGCAGATGCAGGTCAGATTGCCTGACGGCACGCGCTTGCCGACCGAGCGCACCAGCCCGGCGACGTCGCCGCACCAGCCTTTCACGGTTGCGGCGGCGTCGGCGCCTTCATTGAGTGTCGCGACGATAAAAATCGCGCTGCGAGTGATCGGGCTGCACACGGCTTGCGGTTCGAGGATGTCGGTTTGCATGGCTGAAAGTGCCGCCCTGTAGGGGTAACACCAAAGGTGCGACCCGAAATTCGAGGATGAGTCGGACTGCCTTGTTGGCCCGACACTTCGTTTTTATCGAACTCTACCGCAGAAATAAACGATTTTTCTTTCGCGCAAACTCGTCGCTAGCATGGCCACGTCTGACGCTAATCGAATAAAAGACAGGGAGCGTGCCATGCCTTCAACCAATATCAATATCGGCGAACCGTGGATGTGGGGCGCCTTCGTCGTCTTCGTGCTGGCGATGCTCGCATTGGATCTCTTTGTGTTCGGTGGGCGCAAGGCGCACCGCGTCTCAGTGCGCGAAGCGTTGTCCTGGGTGATTGCCTGGTGCTTGTTGGCACTGAGTTTCGCCGCGCTGTTGTGGTGGTATTTGCACGGCGAATTCGGCGCTGATATCGCCCGGCAGAAGACCCTGGAATTTCTCACCGGTTATCTGATCGAGCAATCGCTGTCGATCGACAACATGTTCATCTTCGTGATGATTTTCACCTACTTCGCGGTGCCGCCGGAGTTGCAACGCCGCGTGCTGCTGTACGGCGTGCTCGGGGCGATTGTGATGCGCGCGGTGATGATTTTCGCCGGCGTGTGGCTGGTGTCGCAGTTCGAATGGCTGCTGTACGCGTTCGGCGTGTTCCTGATCATCACAGGGATCAAGATGCTGGTGTTTGCCGACCAGCAACCAGATCTGGACAAGAACCCTTTGCTGCGCTGGGTGCGCGGTCATATGCGCATCACCAGTGGCTTTCATGGCGAACGGTTTTTTGTTCTGCAAAACGGTGTGCGCTGGGCGACGCCGATGTTTCTGGTGCTGGTATTGATCGAGGCCAGTGATTTGATGTTCGCGGTCGACAGCATCCCGGCGATCTTCGCCGTAACGACTGACCCGTTCATTGTGTTCACCTCGAACATCTTCGCGATCATGGGCTTGCGCGCGCTGTACTTCCTGCTGGCGGACATGGCTGACCGCTTTCATTTGCTCAAGTACGGGCTGGCGATTGTGCTGGTGTTTATCGGCGGAAAAATGGTGCTGATGCCATGGTTTCACATGCCGGTGGAGTGGTCGCTGCTGGTGGTAGGCGGGGTGATTTTTGGTTCGGTGTTGCTGAGTCTGGTCATCACCCGAAAACAAAACCAAACCGAAGCCCTGTAGGAGCTGCCGCAGGCTGCGATCTTTTGACTTTGATTTTTAAAAACAAGATCAAAAGATCGCAGCCTGCGGCAGCTCCTACAGGGGAATTTCGTCTGGGCGGAGACTATTTATCGGACTTGATGCTGGTCCAGACGCGGGTGCGCACGCGTTCGAGTTTCTGCGGCAATGGCTGGACGACGTAGAGGTTTTTCAGCGCCTCCGGGGTCGGTGTCAGGTTCGGGTTGTCGGTGATCTCTTTGTTGATCAGCGGGATCGAATCCTTGTTCGCATTCGGGTAGCCGAGGAAGTCACTGATCGGCGCGATCACTTTCGGATCGAGCAAGTTGTTGAGGAATTCGTGGGCCTCTTCGACGTTCTTCGCGCTCTTCGGAATCGCGAAAGTGTCGAACCAGATCGGCGCGCCTTCCTTCGGCAAGCGCCAGTCGACCACGACACCGTTTTTTGCCTCTTTGGCGCGGTTGCCAAACTGGTAGAAGCTACCCGAATAACCGATGGCCACGCAGATGTCGCCATTGGCGATGTCAGTCATGTACTTGGCCGAGTTGAAGTAGGTCACGTACGGACGAACCTTGAGCATCAGCTCTTTGGCTTTTTCATAGTCGGCAGGGTTTTGGCTGTTCGGGTCGAGCCCCAAATAGTGCAGGGCCAGCGGCAGAATTTCCGTCGGCGAATCGAGCATCGCTACGCCGCAAGATTTGAGTTTTTCCATGTTCTCCGGTTTGAACACCAGATCCCAACTGTCCACCGGCGCGTTGTCGCCCAGTGCAGCCTTGACCTTGTCCGGGTTGAAGCCGATCAGCACGGTACCGACCATGTAAGGCACGCCGTACTGGTTGCCGGGGTCGTTCTTGCCCAGCAGTTTCAACAGCTCCGGATCCTGGTGGCTCCAGTTTGGCAATTTCGACTTGTCGAGTTTCTGGAACACGCCGGCCTTGATCTGCGTTTCGAGGAACTGGTTCGACGGCACGACGAGGTCGTAACCGGAGTTGCCGGTGAGCAGTTTGGCTTCCAGGGATTCGTTGGTGTCGAAGGTGTCCCAGATCACTTTGATGCCGCTTTTTGCAGCGAAATCCTTGGGCACGGACGGCAGAATGTAATCCGCCCAGTTGTACACCCGCAGTTCGCGTTGCTCGGCCTGGACGGCGCTGGCCAGCAGCGTCAGCCCACACACGGCGGCACCCAGAATGCGTTTCATCGTGACCATGGTTGTTTCCCCAAAATGCGGCGTGAGTTCGATGGTTTTTATGTTCTGTACACGGCAGCGGCTTTAAAGGTAGCCGAGGGTAAAAAAGGTCTAGTTCGTTGTGGTTTTGATTCTTGCTGACAGCGTAGACGGATCACAGTGGGGGATGGGCCAAAAGGGGATCGATGTGGCCAATATGAATGACCACCGGGATGCGTGAGCATCCCGCAAGTCAATTGTGGTGAGGGGACATCACCAGAGAAATCGGTTAGGAGCGATAGCTCAGTTTTGCCACCCTGCTCTGCTGCGCCTGCCCACGTGTCGCCAGGCAGTAATACAACGGCACAGTGACCACCAGCCCGACCAGCCACGACAGATCCGCACCCTCCACCAGATTGGCGTACGGCCCGACATACAGCGAAGTATTGGCGAACGGCAGCTGCACAATGATGCCGATGAAGTACGCAACGATCGCGTGCAGATTGAAGCGTCCGTAAATCCCGCCGTCAGCGCGGAAGATCGAGGTGATGTCGTAGTTGCCGCGTTTGATCAGGTAGAAGTCGATCAGGTTGATCGACGCCCACGGCACCAGAACCAGCAACAGCGCCAGAATCAGCCCGATAAACTCGGAGATGAAATCCGCCGAGGCACCCAGCGCCACCACGCAGCAACCCGCCAACACGACACTCGATAGCACCACGCGCACCTTGATGCTCGGCGTCCATTGGCTGGCGAAGGTCTGGATCGAGGTGATGATCGACAGCACCGCGCCATACAGATTCAGGGCGTTATGGCTGATGATATTGAGCAAAAACAGCACCATCAAAATCGGCCCCAGCCAGCCCGTCGACTGCTTGACCGCCGCCATCGCCTCGGTGCCTTCCGGAGTCGCCAACACCACCACTGCGCCGAAGCTGAACGACAGAATTGTGCCCAGCGTCGCGCCCAGATACGTCGCCCAAAATGGCTTGGCGATGCCGATATCCGCCGGCAAATAACGCGAATAGTCGGACACGTACGGCGAGAAGCTGATCTGCCAGATGATCCCCAACGACACCGTCGCCAGCCAACCGGACAGGTTGAAGCTGCCGCGCGTGAGGAAATCCGCCGGCAAGTCATGGGCGAAGATGTAGATGAAGCCGGCGAGCAGCGCGCTGCCCATCACCCAGGTGCCGATGCGGTTCAAAGTGTGAATGAAGTTGTAGCCGATCACGCCAATGGCCGTGGCCGCCAGCGCACCAATCAAAATGCTCAGCGGAACCGGAACCGACGGCGCAAGGCCGACGATGGATTTACCCGCCAGCACGATGTTGGAAATGAAGAAGCCGATGTAAATGATCGCCGCAAAAAACACGATCAACAGTGCGCCATAACGACCGAACTGACCGCGACTCTGCACCATCTGCGGAATGCCCATGCGCGGGCCTTGCGCCGAGGCCAGCGCAATCACCACGCCGCCAATCATGTGCCCCAGCGCAATCGCCAGCAGGCCCCAGAGCAAATCGAGATGGAACACCTGAACCACCATGGCGCCGGTGACGATGGGCAGTGGCGCAATGTTGGTGCTGAACCAAAGAGTGAATAGGTCACGGGCCTTGCCGTGGCGTTCCGCGAGTGGGACGTAGTCGACCGTATGATTCTCGATCAACGGATCTTGCCTGGACATCTGGGGCATAGGAATGAACTCGAGTTTGTCTGTTCTTATCTTTGTATGAAGCCAAACCGGGGGGACTCTCTGGCCGCCCCTCAGATGCAGACCATATTATGGTATTCCAAACTTTTCACAAGACTGATCCGTAGTTCACAGCGCTAACTGATACGTCATCCTCCCTGAAACCGCGGTTCACAGGCCAGCCGCAAGCCCAATAAACGTTGAGTTTCCGACGAAAGCACCACGTTAATCGGTTCAGCTCAAAAGCCCTTGCAAAGAAAAATTACTGGTATACCATCAGACCAACAAATACATAAAAATCGCGTCACAACACCCGAGGACCGTCCAATGATCGATGCAGCCATCTACAAACAAGTCATGGGCTCGTTTCCGTCCGGCGTCACTGTCATCACCACGCTGGATGATGACGGGCAGATCGTCGGCCTGACCGCCAGCGCCTTCAGCTCGCTGTCGATGGATCCTGCGCTGGTGCTGTTCTGCCCCAACTACAGCTCCGACTCCTACCCTGTGCTGATCAAGAACAAACGCTTCGCGATTCATGTTCTGTCCGGCGGCCAGCAAAGCGAGGCCTACGCTTTCGCTCGTAAAGGCAAGGATAAGGCGCACGGCATCGAGTGGACGCTGAGCGAACTGGGTAACCCGATTCTGGCCAATGCGACGGCTGTCATCGAGTGTGAACTGTGGCGCGAATACGAAGGCGGCGACCACGCCATCATGGTCGGCGCCGTGAAGAACCTGATCGTCCCCGAGCAGCACAGCGGCCCGCTGGTGTACTGCCACGGCAAAATGGGCGCCCTGCCCGTCCTGGCCTGAATAGATCAATGCAGGAGCTGCCGCAGGCTGCGATCTTTTGATTTTGCTTTAAAGACCAGATCAAAAGATCGCAGCCTGCGGCAGCTCCTACAGAGTTCAGCGTAAGCAGGCGAAGGCCTACAAGTTTTTGCCTCAACAACAAAAGATCCGAGGAAGCGTGATGAAATTTTCCCTGTTCGTACACATGGAGCGCTGGGACGAAAGCGTCAGCCACCGCCAACTGTTCGAAGACCTGACCGAACTCACCCTGATGGCCGAGGCCGGCGGTTTCAGCACCGTGTGGATCGGCGAACACCACGCGATGGAATACACCATCTCGCCAAGCCCGATGCCGCTGCTGGCCTACCTCGCGGCGAAAACCACAACCATCCACCTCGGCGCCGGCACCATCATCGCGCCGTTCTGGCACCCGTTGCGGGTGGCCGGTGAATGCGCCTTGCTCGACGTGATCAGCAACGGTCGCATGGAAGTCGGGCTGGCCCGTGGCGCCTATCAGGTTGAATTCGATCGCATGGCCGGCGGCATGCCTGCCTCAAGCGGCGGCCAGGCGCTGCGCGAAATGGTTCCGGTGGTGCGCGCCCTGTGGAAAGGCGATTACGCCCATGACGGCGACATCTGGAAATTCCCCACTTCGACCAGCGTGCCGAAGCCGATTCAGCAGCCGAACCCGCCGATGTGGATCGCCGCCCGCGATCCGGATTCGCACAACTTCGCCGTGGCCAACGGCTGCAACGTGATGGTTACGCCGTTGATGAAAGGCGACGAAGAAGTTCTCGACCTGAAGAACAAATTCCAGACCGCACTGGACAACAACCCCGACGTACCCCGCCCACAATTGATGGTGCTGCGTCATACCCACGTACACACCGCAGACGATCCGGACGGCTGGAAAGTCGGCGCCAAAGCGATCTCGCGCTTCTATCGCACCTTCGACGCGTGGTTCGGCAACAAGCAAACCCCGGTCAACGGCTTCCTCGACCCAAGCCCGGAAGAGAAGTTTGCCGGGCGCCCGGAGTTCGAACTGGAAAGCCTGCACAAAACCGCAATGATCGGCACGCCGGAGGAGATTATTCCGCGCATCAAGTACTACCAGGAACTGGGCGTGGATGAGTTCAGCTTCTGGTGCGACAACAGCTTGCCGCATGCCGAGAAAAAGAAATCGCTGGAGCTGTTTATCAAGCACGTGGTGCCGGCGTTTCGCTGAGATAGTTTGAGCGATGTACCTGTGGCGAGGGAGCTTGCTCCCGCTGGGGTCCGCAGCGGCTCTCGCTTTTAACCATAAAAAGCAGGGGGCCTGCTGCGCAGTCCAGCGGAAGCAAGCTCCCTCGCCACAGTTGATTAATGTTCTAGCTAAGTCCCCGTCCAGCGCGTCACGAATGAACAGCAACTCAAAGATGCATCATCTAAATCCGGCGATTTGGCCCCCCTTCAACCCAGCACTTGCATACAAGTAGCAGCAACGCTTTGCGCCGATAGTGAAGGCTGCCATTTCGGCTTTCCGAACCATCGCTGACGCAAGGAGTTTGCATGAGCACCTTCACCACGCAAGACGGCACCGAGATCTATTTCAAGGACTGGGGCAGCGGCAAACCTGTGCTGTTCAGCCACGGCTGGCCGCTGGATGCCGACATGTGGGAGTACCAGATGGAATACCTGAGTAGCCGTGGCTACCGCACCATCGCGTTCGATCGCCGTGGTTTCGGCCGCTCCGATCAGCCGTGGACAGGTTACGACTACGACACTTTCGCCGATGACATCGCGCAATTGATCAACCATCTGGATCTGCGTGACGTCACGCTGGTGGGTTTTTCCATGGGCGGTGGCGACGTCAGCCGCTACATCGCCCGTCATGGCAGCGAGCGCGTTGCCGGGCTGGTGTTGCTGGGTGCGGTGACGCCGTTATTTGGCAAGAAAGCTGACTTCCCTGAGGGCGTCGACACGTCGGTATTCGACGGCATCAAGGCTGGCCTGCTGAAGGATCGTGCGCAGTTCATCGCCGATTTTGCTGCGCCGTTTTATGGCACCAATCAGGGCCAGAAAGTCTCTGACGGCGTACTCACGCAGACCCTGAACGTCGCGCTGCTGGCATCGCTCAAGGGCACCGTGGATTGCGTGACGGCGTTCTCGGAAACCGACTTCCGTCCGGACATGGCCAAGATCGATGTGCCAACGCTGGTGATTCATGGCGACGGCGATCAGATCGTACCGTTTGAAACCACGGGTAAGCAGGCTGCTGCGCAGATCAAGGGTGCTGAGTTGAAGGTGTATGCCGGTGCACCGCATGGTTTTGCGGTGACCCATGCGCAAGCATTGAATGAAGACCTGCTGGCGTTCCTCAACCGATAACCCCTCTAAGATTCCCACTACCCTGTGGCGAGGGGATTCAGCGAAACGTCGCACCGCCCCGTTGGACTGCGCAGCAGTCCCTTTTTTTGAAATCAAAAGAAGGGCCGCTTCGCGACCCAACGGGGATAAATCCCCTCACCACAAGGATTGCACGCTGGTTGAAGATTTTTGTGTGTAGTTGCAGATCCGTCCACTGCTAGAACCCCCGTATTCACAGGCCTTCACCCTCCTGCATCAGAATTTTATCTTCACATCCCAGCTTAATAATATTTTACCGATATCCCCCCTCTCCCTAGTCTGACCTCAAGCCAAACGGACAAGCCAACAGCGCCCGAATCCAACTGCCTTGCTAGGAAGGATGTAGAGATGACCACTGAAATAATAAAAACAGACACGCTGATCGTGGGTGCCGGCCAGGCAGGCGTCGCCATGAGCGAGCACCTGAGCAAACTCGGTGTGCCGCACCTGGTGCTGGAGCGCAACCGCATCGCCGAGCGCTGGCGCACCGGGCGTTGGGATTCGCTGGTCGCCAATGGCCCGGCGTGGCACGACCGCTTTCCGGGTCTGGAATTTGATGATGTCGATCCCGACGGTTTCGCCCCGAAAGAACGCGTGGCTGATTACTTCGAAGCCTATGCGAAGAAATTCAATGCGCCGATCCGCACCGGCGTTGAAGTCAAAAGCGTGGTGCGCAATGTCGGTCGTCCGGGTTTCACCGTCGAAACCTCCGAAGGCGTGATCGAAGCCAGCCGTGTGGTCGCGGCTACCGGCCCGTTTCAGAAACCGGTGATCCCGGCGATTGCCCCGCAAGACAAACGTCTGCTGCAGATGCACTCCGCTGACTATCGCAACCCGCAGCAACTGCCGGAAGGCGCAGTGCTGGTGGTCGGTGCCGGTTCTTCCGGCGTACAGATTGCTGATGAGTTGCAGCGTTCCGGCAAGCAGGTGTTCCTGTCCGTCGGCGCCCACGACCGCCCGCCTCGCGCTTACCGCAACCGTGATTTCTGCTGGTGGCTGGGCGTGTTGGGCGAGTGGGATCAAGCGGCGATGAAACCTGGCCGCGAGCACGTGACCATCGCGGTCAGCGGCGCGCATGGCGGGCGCACCATCGATTTTCGCGGGCTGGCCCATCGCGGCATGACCCTGGTCGGTGTGACCGAGTCGTTCAATAACGGTGTGGTCACTTTCAAGCAGGATCTGGTCGGCAACCTCAATCGCGGCGACGAAAACTATCTGGCGCTGCTGGACGCTGCCGACGCTTACATCGAACGCAACGGCCTCGATCTGCCGGAAGAACCGGAAGCGCGCGAAACTTATCCAGAACCTGACTGCGTGAAAAATCCGCTGGCCGATCTGGATCTGGCCAAGGCTGGCATCACCTCGATCATCTGGGCCACAGGCTTCGCCGTGGATTATTCCTGGCTGCAAGTCGCGGCGTTCGATGACAAAGGCAAGCCTGTGCATCAGCGCGGTGTGTCGAGCGAGCCGGGTGTGTATTTCCTTGGTTTGCCGTGGCAGTCGCGTCGCGGTTCGTCGTTCATCTGGGGTGTTTGGCACGACGCCAAACACGTCGCCGATCACATCGCGACCCAGCGCAAATATCTGGACTATCGCGATGCCGAGCAGCGTGAAGCCGAGCTGCACGCGCCTGCGCACAACAAAATCGCCGACACCGTCGACGCCTGATTTGCCTCTTTCGATCCGGCGCCGATTGCGCCGGGCAACCCTGATTCTGGAGCTGTAAATGAGCACGCCAACCCACACCCGCATCCGTATGTTCAACACCAAGGACACCTACCCGAACCAGTCGCTGGACAACGACCTGTGCCAGGCCGTGCGTGCCGGTAACACGGTGTATGTCCGTGGTCAGGTCGGCACTGATTTCGATGGCAATCTGGTCGGTCTGGGCGACCCGCGTGCGCAGGCGGAACAAGCGATGCGCAACGTCAAGCAACTGCTGGAAGAAGCCGGCAGCGACATGAGCCACATCGTCAAAACCACCACCTACCTGATCGACCCGCGTTATCGCGAAGCGGTGTATGGCGAGGTGGGCAAGTGGCTCAAGGGGGTGTTCCCGATCTCGACCGGGTTGGTGGTGTCGGCACTGGGGCAGCCGCAGTGGTTGATGGAGATTGATGTGATTGCTGTGATTCCTGAGTAAGCAGGTTCACCGCGTTATGGCGATCGCGAGCAGGCTCACTCCTACATTTCGAATGCGTTCACCTGTAGGAGTGAGCCTGCTCGCGATGAGGCCAGCCCAAACACACAAGGAGTTCATTAGATGACCTTTTCAATCGCAGCCCGCTGCGCCGAAACCGGCCAGTTCGGTGTCGCCATCAGTTCCTCCAGCATCGCCGTCGGCGCGCGCTGCCCATGGTTGCTGCCGGGCGTTGGCGCGGTGTCGAGCCAGAACATCACCTTGCCCTCGCTCGGCCCGGAAGTGCTCGCGCTGATGGAGCAAGGCCTGTCGCCAGACGAAGCACTGGACAAAGTCCTCACGCGCAACGGCTACAGCCAGTACCGCCAGATCACCGCGATCAACCACCTCGGCCAGACCGCACACTTCAGCGGTTCACAGACCCTCGGCGTGCACAATGCGGTCTCCGGCGAACAGTGCGTCGCTGCCGGCAACATGCTCGCCGGGCGCTCAGTCATCGAAGCGACGGTCAGCGCTTTCGAAGACGGCGAAGGCCAACTCGCCGACCGCCTGCTCAAAGCCCTGCACGCCGCGCAAGCCCTCGGTGGCGAAGCCGGCCCGGTGCATTCGGCTGCGGTTGTAGTGGTCGGTGAACAGACCTGGCCGATCGTCAATCTGCGCGTCGACTGGGCCGATGAAAACCCGATCGGTCAGTTGCAAAAACTTTGGGATGCCTACCAACCACAGTTGCAGGACTACATCGACCGTGCCCTCGACCCGGCTAAGGCCCCGGGTTACGGCGTCGCCGGTGATGATCGATGAACAGCGTCGAGTTGCTCAGAGCGCTGGTGGGTTTCGACACCACCAGCCGTGAATCCAACTTGCAACTGATCGAATTCGTTCGTGATTACCTCGAAGGCTTCGACGTGCCCTGCGCGCTGATCTACAACGACGAGCGCAGCAAAGCCAACCTGTTCGCCACGATCGGCCCGGTGGATCAACCGGGCATCGTGTTGTCCGGACACACCGATGTGGTGCCGGTCGACGGCCAGCCGTGGACGCTTCCTCCATTCGAACTGACGGAGCGCGACGGCAAACTGTTCGGCCGTGGCACGGCGGACATGAAGGGCTACATCGCCTGCGTGCTCGCTTTGGTGCCGGCGCTGGTGCAGGCTTCGTTGCGCATCCCGGTGCACATCGCGTTGTCGTATGACGAAGAAGTCGGCTGCCTCGGCGTGCGTTCTTTGCTCAAGGTTCTGCAGCAGCGCCCAGTCAAGCCACTGCTGTGCATCATCGGCGAACCGACTGAACTGAAACCGGTGCTCGGCCACAAAGGCAAACTGGCGATGCGCTGCGATGTGCACGGCCATCCGTGCCATTCGGCCTACGCGCCACTCGGCGTCAACGCCATCGAATACGCCGCCGAACTGATCGGTGAACTGGGGCGCCTCGGTCAGCAATTGAAAGCACCGGAGCATCACGACACGCGTTTTGATCCGCCTTACAGCACCGTGCAAACCGGCGTCATCAGCGGTGGTAAAGCGCTAAACATCGTGCCTGCCGATTGCCGTTTCGATTTCGAGATCCGTGCCCTGCCCTCGCAGGATCCGGCCTTGGTCGCCGAGGCGCTGAAGAGCTATGCCGAGCGCGAAGTGCTGCCGCGCATGCGTGCGGTCAGTGCGCAAAGTGAAATTCGTTTCAGCGAGTTATCGGCCTATCCGGGGCTGGTCACCGATGCGCAGAGCCAGGCTGCCGAATTGATTGCGGCGTTCTGCGGCTCAACGGAATTTGGCACGGTCGCGTTTGGCACTGAAGGTGGTTTGTTTGATGCGGTGGGCATTCCGACCGTGGTCTGCGGCCCCGGCAGCATGGATCAGGGCCACAAACCCGATGAGTTTGTCAGCCTCGATCAGTTGCAGGCCTGCGATGACATGCTCCAGCGCGTGCTGACGTTTATCCGCGATTGAAACCCGGCTCGACTGCACTCACGCGTACAGTCGGGCCAATTCCTCACGGCAATGGTCGACGAACAACTGCACCGGTTTGGTCAGTTGCACGCGCCGCAACCACGCTGCCGACAATCCCGAACCGGTCACCGTTTCCGCCAACGGCACACACACGACTTGCTGGCCGTCGTAGGTGTAGTCGCTGAACGGTTTGGTCACCAGAATCGAAAAACCAAAACCATTGCCGACCATGCCGCGCACCATCTCGATCGACGGTGAGCTGAAGACGATGTTCGGCGTCAGCCCGCGCTCCTCGAAAATGCTCACGAAGTAGGTGCGGCTCGGCACTACGTCGAGCAGGATCATCGGTTCCAGCACCAAATCATGCAGAGACACCTTGGCCTGTTGCGCGAAGCGATGGTTGGCCGGGAGCAAGGCGTACGGCTGTTGCGGTGGCATCAGTGGCGTGGTTTCTATGGTGCTGTCGAGGTCGTGCTCGAACATCATCGCCACGTCGATGCTGCCGGCGGTGAGGGCTTGCACCAGCTCCTGTTGTTCGCCGTCGCGAATGCGGATTTCCACGCCGGGCCAGCGCTCCTTGAAACCGGCGATCAGGCGCGGCAGATACAGCGGCGCGACGGTTTCGAAACAGCCGATATCGATCTGCCCGGACACCACGTCGTTGTCGGCCAGGGCGTTCTGTTCGAACTCGTGGGCAACGCGCAACAACTCCAGCGCCTTGCGGTAGAAGCGTGAGCCGCTGGGCGTCAGCGAAACGCCTTGGGCGTGGTGGCGGATGAACAATTGCACACCGAAGCTTTCTTCCAGATGTTTGATCGCGGTGGAGACCGATGGCTGCGCGATATAGAGCTTGCGCGAGGCTTCGGCGACGCTGCCGCAATCGGCGGTGGTGACGAAGTATTTGAGCTGGCGCAGGTTGTAGGCGGCCATGGGAATCTCCAGAAAATCAAAGGATCGCTGTGGCGAGGGGATTTATCCCCGATGGGGCGCGAAGCGGCCCCTGTTTTTAAAGTCAAAAGAGGGGCCGCTGCACAGCCCATCGGGGATAAATCCCCTCACCACAGGAACCTCATTGCAGATAAATCTCTGCTTGCAGGTAAATCCCATCATCACAAAGGGTCACTGACTACTGGAGGTGAACATACCGGAGCACCGCCTCCCCCAGAGCATATTTTTTTTAAGGTCTGTAGCAACAAACTTACTAATTTATCTATCCCGACGCTTTACCCATGATCGCTTCAACAAGAATTGCGCCGCCCGTGCCGGCGCTTGCCGAAGTACGTCCACGTACTCATCCTTGCCTTGGAGTTCGTCATGGCTACCCCTGCTGCATCTTCCGCTCCGCTGATTGAAAAACACACGATAGGATACGTGCCCCCCGAAGATCGCCACGGAAAGGTCAGGGATCTGTTCACGCTCTGGTTCGGCGGCAACATCGCGCCGTTGCCCATCGTCACCGGTGCGCTGGGCGTGCAGTTGTTTCACTTGAATCTGGTCTGGGGCATCGTCGCGATTCTCGTCGGCCATCTGGTCGGCGGCGTGCTGATGGCGTTGCACTCGGCGCAAGGCCCGCAGATGGGCATTCCGCAAATGATCCAGAGCCGCGCGCAGTTCGGCTCCCTCGGTGCGCTGCTGGTGGTGTTGATTGCCGGCGTCATGTACATCGGCTTTTTCGCCTCCAACATCGTCCTTGCCGGCAAGTCGTTGCACGGCGTGGTTGATAGCGTTCCAGTTCCCGTCGGCATTGTCATCGGCGCCGTGGGTTCGGGGATCATCGGCATCATCGGCTACCGCTTTATCCATGTGCTCAACCGCATCGGCACCTGGGTGTTGGGGATCGGCATCGTCGTCGGTTTTGGCTACATCTTCACCCACATTCAAACCGATGACTTCCTCACCCGTGGCAGCTTCAACCTCTCCGGCTGGCTGGCCACCGTGTCACTGGCCGCGTTGTGGCAGATCGCGTTCGCGCCGTACGTGTCCGACTATTCGCGCTACTTGCCGGCCGACGTCAAAGTCTCTTCGACGTTCTGGACGACGTATCTGGGTTCGGCGCTCGGTTCGAGTCTGGCGTTCATTTTCGGCGCCGTTGCCGTGCTCGCCACACCGGTTGGCATGGACACCATGGACGCAGTGAAAATGGCCACCGGCTCCATCGGCCCGCTGATGTTGGTGCTGTTCCTGCTCAGCGTGATCAGCCACAACGCCCTCAACCTCTACGGCGCCGTGCTGTCGCTGATCACTCTGGTGCAGACCTTCGCCTACCGCTGGATCCCGACCGCCAAGAGCCGCGCGGTGATCTCGATCATCGTGTTGCTGGCCTGCTGCTTCGCCGCCGTCGGCGCCTCCAAGGACTTCATCGGCCATTTCGTCGATATGGTGCTGGTATTGCTGGTGGTGCTGGTGCCGTGGACGGCGATCAATCTGATCGACTTCTACGCGATCCACAAAGGCCAGTACGACATCCAGTCGATCTTCCAGGTCGATGGCGGCATCTACGGTCGCTACAACCCGCAGGCCTTGCTGGCCTACGCGATCGGCATCGCCGTGCAGATCCCGTTCATGAACACGCCGCTGTACGTCGGCCCGGTGTCGGCACACATCAACGGCGCGGATCTGTCGTGGCTGGTGGGCTTGCTGGTGACGTCGCCGCTGTACTTCTGGCTGGCGAATCGGGATACGTCCTATCGTCGACGGATGATGGGCGGGAAACTGGCGAGCAGTCTGTGAAAAACTGATCCGGTGAAACAGGAAGGCCCGCCAGAATGCGGGCCTTCTTCTTTTCGGTGTGGTATTTCTCTACCTCCGACCACTTCGAGGAAAAGGACATCCAATGCTGCGAATCCTCGGTAATGCCTCTTCGATCAACGGGCGCTTACGTCAGTGGCAATGAGTTTTCACTCGCAGACATCCCGATTTGTCTCTCGATAAACCGCTGGTTCGAAACACCGCTCAAGCATCCGCATTTTCCCGCCGTCAGCGCCTACTACGATCGCCTTAATCAACGCGAAGGCTATCGTCTGTATGGTCGCAACGGTACGCCATAACGCAAAAAACCGCTGATCCCGGAATCAGCGGTTTTTTATTTGCCTGCGAAACTATCAGGCCGGAACACCCAGAATAATGTGCGAAGCCTTGATCACTGCCGTCGCGCTGACGCCTTTGGCCAGGCCCAGTTCGGCAACGGCATCGCGGGTCACGATCGAGTAAACCTTCGAGCCGCCGGCGAGCTCGATCACCACTTCAGCGTTGACCGCACCGTCCGTCACGCTCAGCACTTTGCCTTCCAGGCAGTTGCGCGCCGACAGACGAATGTCGCTGGATTCAGTCATCAGCATCACCCACGGTGCCTTGATCAGCGCAACGGCTTCTTTGCCGACAGCGATGCCGAGGTTCTTGATGCTTTCCATGGTCACGACGGCCACCAATTGCTCACCGCCCGCCAGGGTCAGAACCACTTCGGCGTTGACGGCGCCGGCCTGAACATTGCTGACTTTGCCTTTGAATACGTTGCGTGCGCTGACTTTCATGATGGACGTCCTGTTTTATGACTTTTGAGTTAGGAAACGGCGTGCATCATCGAAGCTGGCGCTATATAAAAACAACTACAGCGCTGCGCTCTGTTGTCACGCCCCCCTACATACAAGCACGCCATGAGAAACCGGCACGGATCAGATCAGCAGATCTTCGTAAAACGCGCCGAACGGCCGTGTCGGATGAGCGATCTGGATTTCCAGAATCCATACACCGGCATTCGGCGCTTGATCGAAGTCGCCAAGGTCGCCGCCACGGTGAATCGCATGAGGGAAATCGCTGACCCGATGGCCTTTGATATTGAGGTTCAGCACCCAGCCCATCGCCTCGGCCTGATCGCTGGCAAAGCGGTACAGCTCAACGCCGGAAACGCCCTGACGCCAGAACCCCTCGACCCGATCGAACAATTCTTTGGCCGCCGCCGCACAGGCGATCATTTCCGGGTCGGAGCCGGTGGTGTAAGTCGCGCCCGCATCGCCTTCGTGCCCCTGCCAGACCACGCCCATGTCGATGAAGAAAATATCGTCCTTACCCAACACCGGATCGCCTTCAGAGCGTTGTTTGAAGGTCTTGAGTGTATTGGCGCCGAAGCGAATCAGCAGCGGATGCCAGATCCGATCCATGTCCAGCTCAACGAGGATTTGCTTGCCCAGCGCCTGCGCTTCGGATTCAAGCATGCCGGGTTTGATCACCTCGGCAATTGCATCGACGGCTTTCCAGGTCAATTGCTGGGCGTGGCGCATCGTTTCCAGCACAAAACGTTCGCCGACCGCTTCTTTACCGCTTAATGCTGTGGTCATTTCCTTGTCCTCATGGCCGCGCTGTATAGTTTTTTATATTGCGAAACACCGATAAAGATACAGCCATGACACAAGGTGTCAATTACTCTTCTGCGCGCACCACCCCGCGTTCTTCAAGCAGCCGCACAAACATGCTCAAGCTGCGCGACACCGTGCCCCGGCGCCACACCAGCCACGTAGTCAGATAGCGAAAATCCTTTGCCAGCGGCCAGACGCTGACGGTCGCGCTGCCAGGCATGCTCTGCAACATCTTGCGTGGCATCAGCGCCAGACCGGCACCGGCGCTGACGCAGGCGAGCATGCCGTGATAGGACTCCATTTCGAAGATTTTTCCGGGCACAGCGGCGTCGGTGCTGAACCACTTTTCAAAGTGATGACGATATGAGCAGTTGGAGCGGAAGGCGTAAATATTCTCGCCATTCACATCCGCCGCCCGCTGGACGGGCGCGTGATTGAGCGGCGCGATGATGACCATTTCTTCCTCGAAGGCCGGCACGCCTTCCAGCGTCGGATGCAGCACCGGGCCGTCGACAAACGCCGCGGCGAGGCGCCCGGAAAGCACGCCGTCGATCATTGTTCCCGAGGGCCCGGTGGACAGGTCGAGATCGACTTTCGGGTGTAATTGGTTATACGCCGCGAGCAGCTCGGGAATGCGCACTGCCGCGGTGCTTTCCAGCGATCCCAGTGGAAATGCGCCTTGCGGCTCCTCGCCCGCCACGGTCGCGCGCGCCTCTTGCACCAGATCGAGAATCCGTCGCGCGTATTCGAGAAAACTCCATCCGGCCGGCGACAGGCGCAAACGGCTTTTCTCGCGAATAAACAGATCGACACCCAGATCCTGCTCAAGCTGCTTGATGCGCGTGGTCAGGTTCGACGGCACGCGATGGATCTGCGTGGCGGCGGCGCTGATGCTGCCGTGCTCGGCAACCGCTTTGAAGATTTCCAGCTGCACCAGATCCACAGTCATTCTCCAATCGTGAAAGAAACGATCTTTATTATTCAGTTTCCAGAAAACAAACACCACCCTACTCTAGGCTCATCCGACGAACATGCAGGACGAGACCATGAGCCAAATTTCCAGCCAGACCCACGCCATTTCGATCAATCCAGCCAACGGCGAGCAGATCGGCCAATACGCCTTTGAGTCCGCCGCCGCCCTCGATGCCGCACTGACCCGCGCCGCTTATGGCTTCGGCAAGTGGAAGCGCAAGCCGCTGCAGGATCGCTCGCGTTTGCTGACCGCCCTCGCCGGCGCGCTGCGTGACACCGCTGAAGCCATGGCGACCATGATCACTCAGGAAATGGGCAAACCGATCGCTCAGGCCCGTGGCGAAATCGAGAAATGCGCCAAGCTCTGCGAGTGGTACGCCGAAAACGGCCCGGCCATGCTCGACGCGGAACCGACCCAGGTTGAAGGTGGCAAGGCGCGCATCGAATACCGTCCGCTCGGCCCGATTCTCGCGGTGATGCCGTGGAACTTCCCGATCTGGCAAGTGCTGCGCGGCGCTGTACCAGCGTTGATTGCCGGCAACACTTATGTGCTCAAGCATGCGCCGAACGTAATGGGCAGCGCTTATCTGCTGCGTGACGCCTTCACCCGTGCTGGTTTCGCTGACGGCGTGTTTGAAGTGATCAACGTCACTCAAGAAGGCGTTTCCACTGCGATTGCCGACCCGCGCATTGCTGCGGTGACCCTGACCGGTAGCGTGCGTGCCGGCATGGCCATCGGCGCTCAGGCCGGTGCTGCGCTGAAGAAGTGCGTGCTGGAATTGGGTGGTTCCGATCCGTTTATCGTGCTTAACGATGCTGATATCGATGAAGCCGTGCAAGCGGCCGTCATTGGCCGCTACCAGAATTCCGGCCAGGTCTGCGCCGCCGCCAAACGTCTGATCATCGAAGAAGGCGTGGTGGAAGAATTCACCCGCAAATTCGTCGAAGCCACCCGCAAGCTGAAAGTGGGCGATCCATTAGCTGCCGACACTTACATCGGCCCGATGGCGCGCTTCGACCTGCGTGATGAACTCGACCAGCAAGTGCGCGACACCCTTGAAGAAGGCGCGACGCTGTTGCTCGGGGGCGGCAAATCTGAAGGTGCCGGCAACTACTACGAGCCTACCGTGCTGGCTGATGTCACCGACCGCATGACCTCGTTCAAACAGGAACTGTTCGGCCCGGTCGCCTCGATCATCACCGCCCGCGATTGCGCGCATGCCGTGGCATTGGCCAACGACAGCGAATTCGGCCTGACCGCGACGATCTACACCGCCAACGTGCAACTGGCCCAGCAACTGACCAGCGAACTGGAAACCGGCGGCGTGTTCATCAACGGCTACTCCGCCAGCGACCCGCGCGTGACCTTCGGCGGCGTGAAGAAAAGCGGTTTCGGCCGCGAGCTGTCGCACTTCGGCGTCCGCGAATTCTGCAACGCGCAAACCGTGTGGCTGGATCGTAAATAATCCCCAAGCCCCGCCACCTCCCCCTGTAGGAGCTGCCGAAGGCTGCGATCTTTTGACCTTGCTCTAAAAAAGCCAGATCAAAAGATCGCAGCCTTCGGCAGCTCCTACACATGCGTCTATAATGCCCGAGTCTTCCTGCCCCTGCGGCCTGCTGTCGAGCGTTGTCCATGGTCAACTCCGAAACCCTGATCATCTGCGAGCATTGCGACTGTGTGTATGAAAAAGTCGCGCTCGCCAAACACCAGAAAACCCTCTGCGTGCGTTGCGGCGGTGTGCTGCAGCGCTTCAATGGTCTGAGCGTTGAGCAGCGTCTGGCGCTGACCTTCACCGCCGCAATGCTGTGGCTGTTCGCCAATTTCTATCCGGTTATGAGCATCAGCCTGCAAGGCCTGAAAAACAGCGCGACGCTGTGGGATTCGGTGCTCGCGCTGAGCCAAGGCCCCATCACGTTTATTGCGATGGTCGCGGCGATCGCGATCATCATCGCCCCGGCGTTTCAACTGGTGCTGCTGGTCTGGGTGCTCAGTTACGCGATGCGCTCGCAACGTGCGCCGGGCTTCAAGGTTTGCATGCGCTGGCTGGAAACGCTGCGTCCGTGGAGCATGCTCGAAGTCTGCCTGCTGGGCGCAATGGTCGCGGTGTTCAAACTCGCCGGATTGCTTGACGTGTTGCCCGGCATCGGCCTGTTCGCACTGGCCGCGCTGAGCCTGATGATGATCCGTATTGCCGGCCGCGACATTCGCGATCTCTGGGACATTCTATGAAGCGACCACCGACCGCCACCGAACTCAATCTGTGCCTGTGCCACAGTTGCGGGCTGGCCTGTGACATGACCGACGAGCCGCACGAGTGCCCGCGTTGCGACGCCCCGTTGCATCGGCGCAAAACCAATTCGATGGCGCGCACCTGGGCGTACATGCTCGCCGCATTGGCGTTCTATGTCCCGGCCAATTTGCTGCCGGTGATGAACACCACCATGCTCGGCAACGGCGCCGACAGCACGATCATGAGCGGCGTGCTGGAGTTCTGGGAGGCCGGTGCCTGGGACATCGCGCTGATCATTTTCATCGCCAGTATTGCCGTGCCGGGGATCAAATTCGTCGCCCTGACTTTGCTGCTGGTCACCGTGCAACGTGACAGCGACTGGGCGCGCAAGGAACGTTCGAAGCTGTACCGTTTCGTCGAGCTGATCGGCTATTGGTCGATGCTCGACGTTTTGGTCGTCGCGCTGGTCGCCGCGCTGGTGAAGTTTCAGGCGCTCGGTGACATCGAACCACGACCGGGCATTCTGTTTTTCGGCCTGGTCGTGGTCTTCACCATGCTCGCGGCGATGAGTTTCGACCCGCGCATGATCTGGCGTAACGCCCCGGACGACGCAGACCTCAACCGCGCAGAACCTGCAACAACACCTGCAACGGATGGCGCAGTGCCCGATCCGACTGGCGC
Organism: Pseudomonas sp. NPDC088429; assembly: GCF_044753305.1. Taxonomy (NCBI): domain Bacteria; kingdom Pseudomonadati; phylum Pseudomonadota; class Gammaproteobacteria; order Pseudomonadales; family Pseudomonadaceae; genus Pseudomonas; species Pseudomonas sp. NPDC088429. The sequence continues at coordinate 277,259 of NZ_JBIVMX010000001.1, forward strand.
TTGACCTGGCTGCGGCACGAATAACCGGTGGCCAGCGCCTCGCCCTGCTCCACCGGCGCCTCGACCTGACGCGCCCATGATTGCTCGTAAATCACCGCCGACGTTTCGCGGTTGCGCGCTTCGTGACCGTAAGTGCCGGACATCCCGCAGCAGCCAGTAGCCTGCGTCGCCAGTTGCAAACCCGCTCGTTCGAACACTTGCTCCCACTGACGGGTGGCGGCCGGGGCGTTGGTTTTCTCGGTGCAATGCGCCAGTAAGCGGAACGCTTCGCCACGTTTCTTTTGCTCGGGCATGACCTTGAGCAACCACTCCTGCATCAGTGCCACTTCCGGGCAGTTCTGCATGCCCGGCACTTTTAGGTATTCCTGGCGATAGACCAGAGTCATCGCCGGATCAAGTCCCACCAGCGGCACGCCGATTTGCGCCAACTCACCGAGCTGGCGGGCATTGCGCAATGCCGCGCGATTAAACGCCGACAAGAAACCCTGCACGTGCAGCGGCTTGCCATTGGCACTGAACGGCGCCAGATAAACCTGATAACCGAGACGCGAGATCAACTCGACCAGATCCGCCAACAACGGCGCCTCGAAGTAGCGCGTAAACGCGTCTTGCACCAACACCACACTGCGTTCACGTTGTGCCTGAGTCAGCGCTGACAGGTTGTCGACCGTCGCTGGCAACACCTGCCAACGGCGCATCGCCGCATGGAAATCAAAACGGCTGAGCAACGGCACATCAACCATGCCACCGACACGCTCCAGCAAGCCGCGCACCCACGCGGCGCCCATCAAACCGTTGTACAGCGCCGGAATCCGCGCCATGTACGGAATGCTGTACTCCAGCGAAGCAATCAGATAATCCCGCGCCGGGCGCAGATAACGGCTGTGATACAGCTCGAGAAACCGCGAGCGAAACTCCGGCACATTGACCTTCACCGGGCACTGTCCCGCGCAGGATTTGCACGCCAGACAACCGGCCATGGCGTCGTAGACCTCGTGGGAGAAATCCTCGGATTGCGCACGGGTGTTGCGCCAGCGCTGCCACAGCGTGCTGAAAAATGCCGGTTTGCGAATCGCGTCAGAGAGCACATCGACACCGGCCTCGCCCTGCAAACGCAGCCACTCACGCACCAGTGAAGCGCGGCCCTTGGGCGACTGCGAACGCTCGCGGGTGGCTTTCCACGAAGGGCACATCGCGTCATCGGGATCGAAGTTGTAGCAGGCGCCGTTGCCGTTGCAATGCATGGCCGCGCCGTAGCTTTGCCAGACTTTCTCGTCGATCTGCCGATCGAGTTCACCGCGCAGGGTGACTTCATCGATTTTCAGCAACACCGCGTTGCTATTCGCCGGGGTGGCGATCTTGCCGGGGTTGAACTGGTTGAACGGATCGAACGCCGCTTTCAGGGCTTGCAGCGCCGGATACAACTCGCCGAAAAACGCCGGGGCGTATTCCGAGCGCAGACCTTTGCCGTGTTCGCCCCACAGCAGACCGCCGTAACGCTGGGTCAACGCCGCAACGCCATCGGACACCGGGCGCACCAGCGCCGCCTGCTGCGGATCCTTCATGTCGAGAATTGGCCGCACGTGCAGTACGCCGGCGTCGACGTGGCCGAACATGCCGTACTGCAAACCGTGGCTGTCGAGCAGGTCGCGCAACTCGGCGATGTACTCGGCCAGGTGTTGCGGCGGCACAGCGGTGTCCTCGACAAACGGTTGCGGCCGCGCTTCGCCGGCAACGTTGCCGAGCAGGCCGACCGCGCGTTTGCGCATGCCGTAAACCTTGTTCACCGCGGCCTGACCGACCGCCAAGGTGTGACCCAAGCGCTCGACGGTCTGGTCGCTGGTCAAGTGTTCGATAAAGCTTTCAACCCGCTGCTGCAGGTCTTCGGGATCGTCGCCGCAGAACTCGACGAGGTTGATCCCCAGCGTCGGCCGCTCAGCGCTTTCAGGAAAGTATTCAGCGACGCCGTGCCAGACGATGTCCTGCATCGCCAGCAGCAGAACTTTCGAGTCGACCGTTTCGATCGACAACGGCTTGAGCGCCATCAGTGCACGGGCATCGCGCAGCGCGTCCATGAACCCGGCGTAGCGGATGTTGACCAGCATCGTGTGCTTGGGAATCGGCAGCACATTGAGCCGCGCCTCGACGACAAAACCCAGCGAGCCTTCCGCGCCGCAAAGCACGCTGTTGAGGTTGAAGCGGTTGTCCGCCTCACGCAAATGCGCGAGGTCGTAACCGGTCAGGCAGCGGTTGAGATCGGGGAAGCGTTCCCGGATCAGATCGCCCTGTTCATCAATGATCTGTTGTGCACAGCGATAGACTTCACCGACGCGATCTTCGCGGGCACACAGCGCTGCAAGCTCGCTTTCTTCCAGCGGCTGGCCGTGCAAGCGTTCGCCGCCACGCAGGATCATGTCGAGTTCGAGCACATGATCGCGGGTCTTGCCGTAGGTGCAACTGCCCTGGCCGCTGGCGTCGGTGTTGATCATGCCGCCGACGGTGGCGCGGTTGGAGGTCGACAGTTCGGGCGCGAAAAACAGCCCGGCAGACTTCAGCGCGGCGTTGAGCTGATCCTTGACCACGCCGGCCTGCACGCGCACCCAGCGCTGCTCAACGTTGATTTCCAGAATACGGTTCATGTGCCGCGACAGGTCGACGACGATGCCATCGGTCAGCGATTGGCCGTTAGTGCCGGTGCCGCCGCCACGCGGGGTGATCACCACTTGCTGATACGCCGGTTCGGCAATCAGTCGTGCGACTCGCGCCACATCCTCGGCATCCATCGGAAATACCGCCGCTTGCGGCAGACGCTGATAGATCGAGTTATCGGTCGCCAACACCACGCGATTGGCGTAATCGGCGCTGATTTTCCCACGAAAGCCGCTGGCCTTCAGGGCTTTGAGGAACTGCTGATAATCAGTGGTCAGGGCTTTGGCGGGGGACAGCTGGGCAATCATCGGTCAGGTTATCTCGGTCAAAATCAGGCTATGTGGCGGTGAACAGTTGTACGCAACGAATGATTGCGTCAGGCTCCGCCATCTAATGGTGCCCATGTTCATTGCTGACCGACGCTGGGACAACCGTAAATTCGACCCACTATTGATGACTTTTACGAATGAATCCGCGCACGCTCACCCCTTCCATGTCGTTATTGCTGGCCTTTGAGGCAGCAGCGCGCCACGAAAGCTATACCCGCGCCGCCCATGAGCTGTCGCTGACACAGAGTGCGGTCAGCCGTCAGGTGCAGATTCTTGAGAAGATGCTCGGCATGCGCCTGTTCAGCCGTGAGGGCCGCAAAGTGGTGCTGACCGATGTCGGGCGCATGTATCAGCGTGAACTCTCGGAGGCACTCGGACAGATTCGCAGCGCGACGTTGCAGGCGATGGCGTTCGGTTCGGGCATTCACAGTTTGCGCCTGGCGACGTTGCCGACGTTTGGCTCGAAATGGCTGTTGCCGCGCCTCAAGGATTTCTACACAGCGCACCCAGGCATGACCGTGCATTTGCATTCGCGCATCGAAGCGATCGACTTTGATACCAGCGAAATCGACGCCGCGATTTGTGTGGGTGGCGGGGAGTGGCCGGGCTTGACCGCCCTGCCCCTGCACACCGAAGAACTGGTCGTTATTGCGAGCGCGCAGTTATCGAAGGCCGAGCGCGATGACGCCGAAGCGCACATCGCGGGGCAACTGCTGCTCAATGTCAGCAGTAATGCGCAGGCGTGGACGGAATGGTTCAGCCATCACAGCCTGCCGCACCGCAGCATGCGCATCGGGCCGAGTTTTGAAATGACCTCGCATTTGATTCAGGCGGTGCGAGCGAATATTGGCGTAGGGCTGGTGCCGCGGATTCTGGTGGAAGAGGAACTGTTGAAGGGTGAATTGCTGCAGTTGGGCGAGCCGATTACCAGTCGGCGCAGCTATTACCTGGTGTATCCACCGCGTAATGAGACGCTGCCATCGTTGAAGGCGTTTCGCGATTGGTTGGTGGAGACACTTTGAGGTGATGTGTTGTCAGTGAGTCCGCCTTCGCGAGCAAGCTCAGCTCCTACAAGAGGTAAGCGGCGCTCACAATTTCATTGTAGGAGCCGAGCTTGCTCGCGAAGAGGTCAGTCCGGACAACCTACAATTCGCGGCATGACCGCTATTGGCCAGTGGAATGTCACCCCTTCAGCGGCGGCGGGCCACTAGGCGCCTTGGGCAGCGCATTCGCCACCGGCTTGCCATCCTTTGTATAACGACGCGCCACCCACTCTGGCATTGGTTGCGGTGCTCTGGCTGTCATAGCGAACTCTCCAATTTCGGGCCGAACTCGACCCACTTGACCTTGCCGGAATCTATCAGCAAATACTCGGCGCCAAAAGGCACCTCTGTTCCATCGGAGTCCAGCCAACAGGGGTTTTGCATCACAAACTGGCCACTATTGGATTCCGGCGGCCACTCCACCGGCCAGCCAAAAACGCGCCTTTCATCGGTCAAGTGCAGGGTGACAAGGCGATGGTGCTGGGCAAAAATGCTGAACCATTCGCTGGGGTAGGAAGTTTGTTTCGTGACGTTTCTACTGCGCAGCCAACTGTGCAATTGGTCATTGGTTGCCAGATAACAGGAAAGCAACCCCAAGGTTATCGACACGACAAAAGCCCACACCGTCTCAGCCCTCGCATCCCATTGCCCTACAGAAAATCCCTTCGCGCCAACCCATAAACAGACAGATCCAACCCCCAACACAGCCCCTTGAATCACAAAAGTAAAAATCAGCGCCTGCACAATCTGTCCGAACGTATCCGGACGCTTGAACGCCGTCAGCGAGTAGAAAATCCACGCTGACAGGAATCCGGGGATCAAATACTGCAACAACGGAATAACTTCTTTGACCAGATCATCCATGATCCGAGGCTCCTTGAAAGACATGCAGGCCCATTCATAGCCCCGCGATCCAAAGCCTAGTCGACGCAGAAAATACGCCCGCCCCCAACTGTCACATCTCGTTGCGCGCTTTTGCGGCAGAAAAAAAATCCCGCTTTTGTAAGCGGGATTTTTTACAGGCTCAGAATTACGCAACCACAGGAATCATCGGATCCGCCGCCGCAAGCGCACTCACACGATCAGCCGCTGGCGGATAAATCCACTGGGTGTTGATCTGCGTCTTCAGGGTTTTGCCTTCCTGTTTGACCAGTTTCACCTGACGATCCCAGCCTTCGGTGTACACCGCGCCCCAAGCGCCGAGATCCAGACAGGTCACGTATTTCGGCTGGCTATACGGCGTTGGGTCGATACCGAGAATCTGCGCAGCGACATTGTTGCCAGCATGACGACCCAATGAAATAGCGTGCTGGCAGGTCATCAGCGCGAAATTACCGAGGTGGTCGGTGGCGGCGTAGGCGACATCGCCGGTGGCAAAAATATCGTCCTGACCGATGACTTTCAGGTTCGCATCAACGTGCAGGCGACCTTGTTTATCGCGTTCGGCAGGGATCTGCTCGGTCAACGAACTGGCGCGCACGCCGGTCGTCCAGACCACGGTTTTTGCCGCGATGTGTTGACCGTCCGACAGCGTCACGCCATTGGCATCGACCGACTGCACCGAGACACCCAGACGCCATTCAACGCCCAGCTCTTCACTCGCCTCAAGGATGGAATGGCTGATTTCTTCACCCATTGCGGCGCCGATCTTCTGCCCGCGATCAACGATGATCACGTTGATATCGGTTTCCTCGCCGAGAATCTCGCGTAGACGCCCTGGCATTTCAGTCGCGGTTTCAATGCCGGTGAATCCACCGCCCGCGACCACCACGGTATTGCGCGCCTTGCTTGACGGTTGGTCTCTGAGGGATTTCAGATGGGTTTCCAGACGCATGGCCGCTTCGATCTGGTCAACGTCAAACGCATGCTGAGCAACACCCGGCGTGGCCGATTGTGCCAGACCGCTGCCGGAAGCCAGCACCAGTTTGTCGAAGTGGAAGACTTGTTGCTGCCCGGCCGTATCGGTGTAGCCAACGGTTTTCGCTGCGACATCGATGGTGTTCGCGGCGCCTTTGATGAAGTGAACGCCGACTGCTTCGAACAGTTCACCCAGCGGTGCCGCCAGTTGATGAGCATTCGGTTCGTAGAAACGCGGACGTACACGCAGCTCGGCTTGTGGGGCCAGAACGCTGATTTCAACATCATCACGTCCATGCAGATCGACCAGACGTGTCGCGCTCAATGCCGACCACATACCGCCAAAACCTGCGCCGATAACCAGAATCTGCTGCTTCATTGTGTTTCTCCAGAAAAAGCCAAGCCGTTGAAAAAGGTGAAACGAATTTCGCCGGAGGCCCGTCGTCGCCACTCCGATAGCGCCGACTGTATTGGTCGGATATAAAACCAACAAGTCAGATTATTCGATTGTTTTGATCGAATAATCTGATCAAGCAGAATGATAAGAATCCGCCAAAAATAGCCATTCTTGCTGCTTTCAAGCACATAAAGAACAAAATCAGTCCACGCAGACAGATTGCCGAGCCTCCCTCAGGCTGATAATATTTACGACAACTTAAGTCGGAGATAAAAATGTCTCTTTACAGCGCAGGCGTCGAATACGGCATTCATTGCCTGGCATTTTTGGTGGGCAATGGTGGTGACTCTCGCGAGGCCAGCGTGCGCGACCTCGCCGAGCTGCAAGGCGTGCCAGTCGAGTATCTGGCGAAGATTTTCACCAAACTGGCCAAAGGCAAATTGGTGGTGGCAAGTGAAGGCGTGCGTGGTGGGTTCAGTCTGGCGCGACCGGCGGATGAAATCACCCTGCTCGACATCGTCAACGCCATCGATGGACGCAAGAATATTTTCGAATGCCGCGACATCCGGGGGCGTTGCGCCCTGTTTGAAGGCAATCCGCCGGAGTGGGCCACCGAAGGCACCTGCTCGATTCACGGCGCGATGATGACCGCGCAAAAGCGCATGGAAGAGGCACTTGCCCAGCAAACCATTCTCGATATCGCGAGAAAAGTCGGGCGCAAGGCCCCGGCGGAATTCGGCCAGCAAGTGGAAGACTGGATTCAGGATCGCCGCGAGAAGAAAGGCAATGTCGGCACCATCGCGCTGACCGACATTACTGACTGACCAAGCGCCCAATAAAAAAGCAGAAACCGAGGTTTCTGCTTTTTTTGCATCCAAAAATGCCGTTACAGGCAGTCACGCACCGATTTGCGCAACGAACCGGACTTGGCCCAGGGCGGCCCCTGGTACAGCGAAACGCGGCTGCCGTCCTTGTATTTGACGATATCGAGAATCTCGTCGGCCGTGATGATGCTCGGCGCGGTGATGCGATAACCGTTGGAAATCGACGTTTGCGATGTCTTGGAAACGTCCTTCTGCCACAGCGGCAAAATGCACGCGGCGTAGTCTTTGGGCGTTTTTTCGCTGGTCTTGCTGAGATTGGGTTCACCCGGAACCAGTGACGCCGGCAAGGAGCAACCTGCCAATACCGCCAACGTCAAACTTCCGATCCATATCCGCATGGGTGCTTCTCTAATCTGAAAAAAAGCGAATGTAACGTGTAACTGGTTACACATCCATCGTGGCATTGCGCCGTTGATGCGCTTTCGACAAATTTTCACAACCGCTCAGCTTAATGACAGCATCGCTCCGCCCCACCGGCGAAAATACGACTACTCTTTTTTACCGAGAATGTTCTGGAGGTGATCATGCGGCTCAATGAATACGAACACGAACTTCAACGCGACCTGCAAGCCGTCGCATCGGATCTGAGATGGTCAGCGGTCGACCTCAAACGCATTGCCGAACAATTGCGCAAATCGGGCAACGAGGCTGACGCGCAAACGGTGCTGCGCTCTTGCGAAGTGCTGCAAAGCGACGAAGAGCGACTGCAACTTTATGCCAAGGAAGTGAAGGCACGCGCAATCAGCCGGACCAAAGTCCACTGACACTTGTGGCGAGGGAGCTTGCTCCCGCTGGGTCGCGAAGCGGCCCTCGCTCTTTATCCTAAAAGGGCCTGCTGCGCAGTCCGGCGGGAGCGAGCTCCCTCGCCACAATTCAACTAACGTTGTGAATTTGCGCTTTCACCGAGCGTTTTCTGTAGCCAGGAAGTGCTGCGGCATACGCCAGCGCCTCCTCTCTGCTGGCAAATGACGCCAGTCGGTCACCTTGCGTGCAAACCCGCCAAGGGCCGTTGTTCACGCTGAGTACGTCATAGCCGTTCATGTGCATCTTGTTCAACATGGGCATGCTCATGGGTACCTCCTTTTGCAACACGGTTATTCAGCTTCACGCTTTTAACCTTACACCCTGATTTACTGGAGTGGCCGACCGCCCGGCAGCCAACGATCAGGCACTTTCGATGCACAACAATACTCAACATCCACAGGGAACCTTTAAACAAAGGCCCGGCTCGAATATTGCAGTTTTATTACGTTTTTGTGACAACCAGTAAACAGGTAACAGATGAAAGTACGCGCCACCGTCATTTGCGAGCAGGATCGCCATATCCTCCTGGTTCGCAAACCCAGATGTTGCTGGACATTGCCCGGCGGCAAAGTCGAGCCTGGAGAAACCAAAGCCGCTGCGGCTGTGCGCGAATTGCATGAAGAAACCGGGCTGGAAGCCGAAGACGTTTTGTACTTGATGGAGCTACAGAGCGGCCGCACGCAACATCACGTCTACGAGGCCTCGGTACTGAACATTGAGGAAGTACGTCCACAGAATGAAATCAGCGATTGCATGTGGCATCCGCTGAACGCAGTGCAGAATCTGAAAACCAGCGACGCGACGTTGCGCATCGTTCAGGCGTTTCAGCGGCGCTTATGACGGCTTAACCGGCGAATGCCCGGCGCCCGGCGCTGATTTCCGTGCGCAATTCACCGATGAAGTTGGAAATGTCACGGATGGTGACGAGGTGTTCCGGGGAAACGCCATTGAGCTGCAACTTGATGTCGCCGCTGGCCGGCTCACTCACCTTGATCTGTAGCAGTCCCTGCGTCGCAATGCAGTTGCATGTGAACCCCGGAAACCCGGATTCGACAATGCGGCAAATGTCCGTAATGGCAAGCATGGGGCACGCCTCGCAGGCGATGAGTCGGTCGACCCGTAGAGCATAGATGAGCGTTTTGAAATCCGCCGCCCCGAAAAATGCCAACTCCCTCACATTTTTCGGGCGACTTTAATCAGCATCACGATCCCAGATCCAGTTCCAGATCCCCGGCAAATGCACCGGCTGAGCACTTTGCTGAACCGTGCGTGCCAGCGCTGCTTTTTCCAGTGCTGCGTGATCCACATAAAACGGCTGATCCGCCAGTGGCACGCCCGTCGCCGCCGCACTGTCGAGCAGGATCTGCAGATATTCGCGCGTATGCCGAGCGGTGTAGCGGTTCAGATCATGGAAAGTCACCACCACCGGAATCACGCCGTCCACCACCGGAAATTCACCCCGCGCGATCTGCTCGCGCACTTCCGACAACTGCCGCAGCATGTTCGCACGACGCCTCGGGCTGGCATTGAAGCCCCAGATCTTGCCGTCATTGGCGCTTAAATCGGTCAACAACACGTGCAAGCCATGCTGCTGATACGCGGCAAAAGTGCGCTTGTCGTAATTCCAGAATGGTGGACGCAGCAGTTTCGGCGGCGCACCGGTAATCGCGGCAATGTCTGCCGTGCCATTGCTCAACGATTCTTCAAGTTCTTGCGGGCTCAGCGAACGATGATTGGTGTGCCAGTGGGTTGCGGTGTGGAACGCGAGGATATGACCTTCATCATGTTCGCGACGCATGATGCCGCGACCGATCTCACTGTTACCGGCCCTCGGTGCGCGGGTCTGCACGAAGAACACTGCTTTGATGCCCGGCTGAATCGGGTTGTCCTTGAGGCTATCGAGCACCGTCGCCGACGGATTCCAGAAACTCGAAGCACTGGGGCCATCATCGAAGGTCAGCAAAAAACGCACCGGCGCCTGCGCTTTCAGCTGTGTTTCGGTTTGCGCGGTCAATTCGATGGGCGCGGCGATGCAGCCAGCCAGCCCGAAAGCGATGGCCGCCGCACAGAATATTTTGAATAGCGATGTCATGTTTTGCCTTGAGCCCGACCGCTGCCGTCATATTGTCGATTGGCAAAACTCCCTCGCCCTTATCCATCCCTGCGCTCCGATCCGCGAGCCGAGGTTGGATAAGGTACACAGGGTTTGGTTCCGGCGCTTGCTCAGTGCGCCAACGCTTGCTGAAACGAGGTGTCGATAATGCCGGCGGTGGCCAGTGGCGTCGGCAGTGCCTTGACCTTGAACAGGAAGTCCGCAGTGCTTTGCAGATCCGTCGCTGCCTGCTGATCAACCGGGCCGACCGTCATGTGCGCCTGGCGCAACCAGTGCCGCGAAACCTGTTGATCGAGATTGGCCTTCTTCGCCCAGAGGTCGGCGTACTCATCGGTATGACTGTCGACCCACGCCCGCGCCAGTTTCAAACGCCCAAGAAAATCGGCGATGGCTTCACGTTTACTGTCGATCGACGGTGTCGACGCGGCGATGGCACTGAGCCCCGGCATCAGGTTTTTCGCGGTCAGGATCGGTCGCGCGCCGGAGAACACGATCTGTTGGGAAATGTACGGTTCCCACACCGGGAACGCGTCGATGCTGCCCTGCGGCAACGCGGCGGCTGCATCGATCGGCATCAGTTTGACAAAGTCGACGTAGTTTTCCGGCAGACCACCCTGCTCCAGCGCGCGCAAGGTCAACTGCTGACTCCAGGCACCGGGCCAATAGGCGACTTTTTTACCCTTCAGATCAGCGATGGTTTTCACCGGGGAATCTTTCGGCACCAGCAACGCAATGGTGTCGGGGTTTTGCCGCGACACACCGATCAGCTTCACCGGCGCCTGCTTGGCTGCCAGAAACAGAAAGCCTGAATCACCTAAAAAACCCAGATCCAGCGAACCGGTCTGCAAGGCTTCGGCCAGTGGCGCGGCGGCCTGGAAATGTTTCCAGTCGACCGTATACGGCGCATCTTTCAACACGCCGGACGCTTCAATAGAGGCGCGGATGTTGTAGTAATTCTGATCGCCGATATGCAAGACGACTGGCTCGGCCGCGTAGGAAAGTGGTGAAGCAAACAGTGCCGCAGTCAGCGCACTGCGTAGGAATCGGGAAAGCTTCATGGCGAGTCCTGCAAAGGGGATTTGCATAGACCATAACGCTCTTAATATTCAGTTTTGAAATTCGATTAATGCATAAGCTCATCACTGTCGTTTCCAACTGTTCACGGCGCAACAGTGGCTCGGCATGCTGTTCACCAGGCAACAGTTAAAAACGAGCAAACCAGCGAAAAACCCAATAAACACGGGCTAGAACGGATATGGCATAGAGCCTGCAATATTCCATTCATGCAGGAAGCATTCGCTAAAAATATCTTTTTGGACATAAGAAATCTGTGCCTTTGCCGGAGCGTTCCCCCATGAAACCGTTCTTCCCGTTCTTTCGAATCAAGACGCTGCTGGCTGCGAGCGCCATTCTCTTGAGCCTGCAACCGATTGCCCACGCCGCCGAGACCGCGCCGGCCGAAGTGCACCTCGACTACGCCTATTACTCGCCAGTCAGCTTGGTGCTTAAACATTTCGGCTTCCTCGAAAAAGCCCTGCCGCAAACCAAAGTCAGTTGGGTGCTCAGCCAAGGCAGCAACCGTTCACTGGAATACCTCAACAGTGGCGGCGTCGATTTCGCTTCCAGCGCTAGCCTCGCCGCCGTGCTGAGCCGCGCCAACGGCAGCCCGATCAAATCGGTTTACGTCTACAGCCGTGCCGAATGGACAGCGTTGGTAGTGCGCAAAGACTCGCCGTACCAGACTGTCGCCGACCTCAAGGGCAAGAAAATCGCTGCCACCAAAGGCACCGATCCATACCTGTTCACCTTGCGCAGCCTGCAACAGGCCGGGCTGAAAAAAGACGACGTTGAACTGGTGCACCTGCAACACCCGGACGGTCGCACTGCGCTGGAAAAAGGCGACGTCGACGCCTGGGCCGGCCTCGATCCGCACATGGCCGCCAGCCAGGTTCAGGCCGGTTCGCGCTTGCTCTATCGCAACCCTGCCTTTAATAGCTATGGCGTGGTCAGCGTCACCGAGCAGTACGCCAAGGAGCATCCGCAAACCATCGACACCGTGATCAAAGCCTACGAGCAGGCGCGCGAATGGTCGCTGAAAAATCCTGATGAATTCGCCGCCCTCCTCGCCAAAGAATCCGGCCTGCCGCTGGACGTGGCCAAACTGCAGCTGTCGCGCACCGACCTGAGCAGCCCGCAACTGACCGCCAACGACGTCAGCGCCTCCAAGGCTGCCGCGCCGATTCTGGTGTCGGAAGAACTGGTGCGCCGTGGCGTCAATGTCGATCAAGTTATCGATCAATTGCTCGACAGCGGTGTGCAGCAAGCCGTCGCCCGCCAGTAATTGACCAGACTCACCACGAATCCGCGCCCGTCGCGGATTTGTCGTGAGCGGAGCCCTGATCATGACCAGTCACAGCAAAGACCTGCCCGCGCCACTTGCTCTGTCGCGACGGCAGAAATCCGTTTCCAACCCGGCATGGCAGCGCCGTCTGAAAGGCCTCGCGTTGCCATTGCTGATCATCGTCGTGCTGGAAATTATCGTACGCATCGGCTGGCTGCCGTCCTACCAGATGCCGGCGCCCAGTGAGATCGCCGTGACGCTTACCGACCTTGCCGAAGGTGCGCTGTGGAAACACATCGGCGCGAGCCTGATACGTGTGCTGCTAGGTTTTGCCATTGGTGCGAGCCTGGCGCTGGTGTTCGCCGCGTGGGTCGGTTTGAGCCGCGAAGCCGAGGCGTATCTGGAACCGATGTTCGCCGCGTTGCGTTCGATTCCGAGTCTGGCCTGGGTGCCGCTTTTGCTGCTTTGGCTGGGCATCGACGAGACCTCGAAAATCGTCCTGATCGCCATCGGCGCGTTCTTCCCGGTCTACGTCAACGTAGTCGCGGCGATCCGCAATATCGACCGCAAACTGGTGGAAGTCGGGCGTATCTACGGTTTCAGTCGCTTGCAACTGGTGCGGCGAATTCTATTGCCCGCCGCCCTGCCCGGCCTGTTCACCGGGCTGCGCAGCGGCATGAGTCTGGCGTGGATGTTTCTTGTCGCTGCCGAACTGATCGCCGCAACCAAAGGCCTGGGTTATTTGCTCAGTGACGGCCGCGAAACCTCGCGTCCCGATATCGTGCTGGCGGCGATCATCGTGCTGGCCTTGCTTGGCAAACTCAGCGATGGCTTGCTCGCAGCGCTCGAACGTCGCTGCCTGAACTGGCGCGACACGTTCACCGGTCAGGGCGCCAAGGATTGAATGACCGTTAGCATCTAAGCTGAAAGCGTCCAACCGGAGGTTCAGCCATGTGCGGAAGACTCTCGCAGTACCGGGGCATCCATGACTTTGTCGCGGTGCTGAGCATTCCCGACGCACTGATCAATCATGTCGGCGATGCGCCGCTGGCGCATTACAACGCGGCGCCGACCACGTCGCTGGCGATTCTTCATCAACACGAACAGCAGATTTACGCCGATACCCTGCGCTGGGGCTGGCGTCCGCATTGGGCCAAGGATCGCGCCGCGCCGATCAATGCGCGGGTCGAGAAAGTCGCCCATGGGCCGTTCTTCCGGGCCATCTGGAAACAGCGCCTGATCGTGCCGGTCGACAACTGGTTTGAGTGGGTCGATGCCGAGGACAAAACCCGACAACCCTGGCTGATTCGTCGGGCGGATCATGGGCCGGTTTTCTGTGCTGCCATCGGGCAATTTCCTACACCAGAAAAACCGGCGCGCGACGACGATGGTTTCGTCATCATCACCGCCGACAGTGCTGGCGGGATGATCGATATTCATGATCGCCGCCCCGTGGTATTCCGCGCTGACTTAGTGCGCGAATGGCTGGATCCAGCGACACCGGCTGAACGCGCCGAGCAAATGTTGCTGTTCGAGGGGGAAAGCAGTGAAGCGTTCGAATGGCACAAAGTCGGCAAAGCGGTCGGCAACGTACGCAATCAGGGGCCCAGTTTGATCATTCCGCAGCCCTAAACATCTACCCGAGCCGTACGTCTATCGATGTAGGAGCTGCCGAAGGCTGCGATCTTTTGATGTTGATTGTAAAAAACAACATCAAAAGATCGCAGCCTTCGGCAGCTCCTACAGGTGATTCCATATCTTTACAAAGGCTGTTTCACGCTTGAGACAGGCTCTGTAAAACAGTCGTTTGAGTGAACTAACCGCTTGTCTGACATTTCGATCGTCATACATACATTTTCCAGCGCTAAAGCTAGCATGCGCGCCGCCTTCCGATTGGTATACCAATTGACCAAAGAGTCAATAAATCAGGAATCCACTAAAACATTTACAAGCCTTGCAGAGAAATAAGTTGCGCGACGATTTTGCAATCAAACAGGTCGGTGGCCTGGAGTGTGTCTATCTGTCGATGACAGAACGCTTTGAACTCGACTGTTTTATCGGCCACTACATCAAGACCCGAAACCTGCGTGATGTCCCGAATATTGATCGCATCCTGCGCACCACCCTCGAAGGGTATCCCGGCCACCCGCCGGTGATGGTCAACGAGCTCAATGCCTGGATCGACCGAACCTTGGGCTATCGGGCCTCACACCCCGATTTCACGCAGTTGGAAGATCTGTAAAACCACGAAAAAGCCCCTTGAATCAAGGGGCTTTTTTTTGGATCAAAATTTGCGGTCAGGATCCGACAAGTCCCTGCCTTCATCGCGTTTCCACGTTTGTTCCTTGTGCTTCTCGCGTTCGATCTCTTCTTCGGTCGGTTCGTTTGTGTCATCTTCATCCCGTTGCGGATGTTCTTGCTCAGTCGCCATGCCCACCTCCTGTCACAAGTAAACGGTCATCCTTACAGCGTAGAACAGATTCGCTCAGGCAACTTACAACCACCAACGCAACAAAAAGAAGAACGCCATGCTTAACAACATGCTGAGCAACGTGTTGCGTGTGGCTAGAACAAGGCCAATAGCCACCAATGAACTAAGCAGGTAAGGATTGTCCCACTGCAGATTCAATTGTTTGTCCGGCATGAATACGATTGGCCCGCAGATCGCGGTGAGCATTCCCGGTACGGCAAAACCGAGAAACTGCCGCGCGTTGCTACTCAGGCGCACCGGCAAACGCGGCTCGAGAAACACGTAACGGTTGAGGAACACCAGAATCCCCATGCCGAAAATCACTGCCCAAACCATCATGTGCGCTCCCGATACAGCTTGTTGCAGATAAATCCTGCGGTCATTCCCGCCAGCCCCGACAACACCAGCGCCGAGCCCCACTGCCAATAACTGAACAGCACCGAACAAAACAGC
Organism: Pseudomonas sp. NPDC088429; assembly: GCF_044753305.1. Lineage (NCBI taxonomy): Bacteria > Pseudomonadati > Pseudomonadota > Gammaproteobacteria > Pseudomonadales > Pseudomonadaceae > Pseudomonas > Pseudomonas sp. NPDC088429. Next base: position 292,599 of record NZ_JBIVMX010000001.1, read on the forward strand.
GACACTGCCACGCACACCACCGTCGGTACGTTACGCACCACCGGTGTGATCAGGGCGATGAAAGTGGCGGCAATCGAGAAGTCCAGGCCCAGATGTTCAAGCCCCGGAATGCTGCTGCCGAGGACGATGCCGGCCAGCGTGAACAGATTCCAGGCGATGTAAAACGTCAGGCCCACACCCAGCGCATACCAGCGATTGAACTGCTGGCGATCGTGTTGACTGGTCAAGGCAAACAGCTCATCGGTGAGCAAAAAACCCAGGCCGATCCGCCAGCGTCCCGGTAACGGCGAAATCACCGAACGCATGCTCATGCCGTAAAGCAAATGCTGTGAGGTCAGCAAAACCGTGGTCAGCAGAATCGAGAAAATCCCCGCGCCGCCCTTGAGCATGCCAATCGCCACCAGTTGCGCGGCACCGGCAAACACAATGCTCGACAAGCCCTGCCCTTGCAGCGGCGTGAGATTGGCTTCGATCGCCATGGAGCCGGCCAGCAGCCCCCAAGGCGCCGTTGCCAGTGATAACGGCATGATCGCCACAGCGCCGCGAAGAAACGCACTGCGCGGTAAAAGTGAGTCAGACATAACGCCCTTCAACCAGAGAAACGGCCGAAGACTGTGCCAGCAAACGCTGCTTTTTGGCTTGAACAATCTTGCGCACTTGTGGGAAATCGGCCCGAGTCAGCCGTTCATCGGCCAACTGCTTGCAACGCCTCAATGCTAGCAACATGCTGGCGCTGGATTTTTCCGTTGAAGACTTTTCCGAGACCGTGCCCGCCATGACCGCCATCGACAGCGACGTGTACAAGACCCTGCTCGAATCGACCAAAGCCATTCCGTGGCGAATCGACTGGGCAACCATGACTTTCAGCTACATCGGCCCGCAGATCGAAACCTTGCTCGGCTGGCAGCAAAACAGTTGGGTCGGGGTCAACGACTGGGTCGAGCGCATGCACCCGGACGATCGCGATTACGTGGTGGAATTCTGTGTTTCGCAGTCACGCGCCGGCGTCGATCACGAAGCCGATTACCGCGCACTGACCAGCAACGGCGAGTACGTGTGGATCCGCGATGTCGTGCATGTGGTGCGCAAGGACGGTGAAGTCGAGGCGCTGGTGGGGTTCATGTTCGACATCAGCGAGCGCAAAAAAACCGAAGAACACCTGATCCGCCTGCAAAAGCAGCTGGAAGAATATTCGTTTCAGGACGGTCTCACCGGGATCGCCAATCGGCGCATGTTCGATACCGTGCTCGAACGCGAATGGGCCACCGCGCAACGCAGTGGTTTGCCGCTGTCGTTGCTGATCCTCGATATCGATTATTTCAAGCAGTACAACGATCATTACGGCCACATCAAGGGCGACGAATGCCTGCGTCAGGTCGCGAATACGTTATCGCTGGCGGCCAATCGGCCACGGGACTTTATTGCGCGGATTGGCGGCGAAGAATTCGTCTGGCTGCTGCCGGAAACCGATGCGGAGTCGGCTCGCCTGGTGGCACACAAATGCCTGCACCTGATCCGCCAGCAACAGATCGCTCATGAGCATTCGGCGGTGTCGCCGCTGGTCACCTTGAGTCTCGGGGTTGGCACCACGCAAGTCGCCGTCGGCAGCGATCCGCTGCACTTCGTCGAACAGGTCGACAAGTTGCTGTATCAGGCCAAACACAACGGACGGATGCGCGCCGAGTTCGCCGATTTTCGCACTGACGTGTAAGCACCCGAGCGGCGTAAGATAGCGCCATTCGCAACCACGTCAGGGAGACGACATGCTCTACCGAATCGCAGCCGACGGGCTGGTGCTATTTCATTTGTGCTTTATTTTGTTCGTGCTGTTTGGCGGGTTGCTGGTGCTCAAGTGGCCACGAGTGATGTGGCTGCATTTGCCAGCGGCGGCCTGGGGCGTGGCGGTCGAGGTATTGCACCTGACCTGCCCGCTGACCTACTGGGAAAACCTGATGCGCCACGCCGCCGGGCAGACCGAATACGCCGGCGGTTTTATCGAGCATTACGTCTGGCCGATCATCTACCCGGCCGGCCTCACTCCACAGATTCAACTGGCGCTGGGCAGCGTGGTGCTGGCGGTCAATCTCTTGGTCTACGGGCGCCTGTTCCGCGCATGGAAACTGCGCAGCAAGCAGGCGCTTTAACGCGACGCTTGCTTCAGATTTTCCAGCCAGGCCGGATCCAGCCGCGTCTGCTCGGTATCGAGCCCCAGCGTCTGCATCCGCTCTTTATGCGTTTCGACTTCCCGCCACAGTTGCCCATGATCGCTGGAATTGCCGTCCAGTTCATGCATCTGCGTCAGCCCCAGATGATAGAAGCGCAGCACTTTCATCGCCGTCGGATCGTTCTTCTCCACCGCCGCTGTCACCTGATGCATCACATTGGTGATGCTCATCAGGCTGCGCTTGAGCCGCCAGCTGTACACCGCCGGGGCCATCCAGCTCTGATTCCAGAAGCGCCCACGCAGCAGGGCCGCCGTCAGCAGAAATGCCAGAAACACCCCGCCGACGTTAAACCGCAGGTTATCGCCGCCGGGCTCACCGAACAGCGCGACTGCCACGCTGGAAAACAACATCGCCAGCACCAGGAACAGCACGGCAATGATGATCGTGCTGCGCCGGGTCTGCTGGCGAAAGGTAGCGGCGTCCATCGGCTGAATCTCGAACATCACAAATGACTTCCTTGAGCGACAAAAGGGGCAAACAAAAAAACTCGCCGGCGCATTATCGCCTCCACGAGGGATTTAGCTATGCTGGGGCTCCTTTTCATCTTTTCAGCGTCCAACGGGGACATGGCGGTACAGCGCAGATCGTGCCATCTTCATTCATGGATACACACTATTCGGATGCCATCGCCTAGTCTTGAGATGACATCGTTTTAAGGATCATTGCATGACCCAACGACACGTAATCAATGCCTCGGTCAGCCCGAAAGGCAGCCTGGAAACCCTTTCTCAACGTGAAGTTCAGCAACTGAGCGAAGCCGGATCCGGCAGCACCTACACCCTCTTCCGCCAGTGCGCCCTGGCCATCCTCAACACCGGCGCCCATGTTGATAACGCCAAGACCATCCTCGAAGCCTACAAGGACTTCGAAATCCGCATTCACCAACAGGATCGCGGCGTACGACTGGAGCTGCTGAACGCTCCGGCCGACGCCTTCGTCGACGGCGAGATGATCGCCAGTACCCGTGAGATGCTCTTCAGCGCCCTGCGCGACATCGTCTACACCGAAAACGAACTCGACAGCCAACGCATCGACCTGACCACTTCGCAAGGCATCAGCGACTACGTTTTCCACCTGCTGCGCAACGCGCGCACCCTGCGCCCGGGCGTCGAGCCGAAAATCGTGGTGTGCTGGGGCGGCCACTCGATCAACACCGAAGAATACAAATACACCAAGAAAGTCGGCCACGAACTGGGCCTGCGCAGCCTTGATATCTGCACCGGTTGCGGCCCCGGCGTGATGAAGGGCCCGATGAAAGGCGCGACGATTGCCCACGCCAAACAGCGTATTCATGGCGGTCGTTATCTTGGTTTGACCGAGCCTGGCATCATCGCCGCCGAAGCGCCGAACCCGATCGTCAACGAACTGGTGATCCTGCCGGACATCGAAAAACGTCTGGAAGCATTCGTGCGTGTTGGCCACGGCATCATCATCTTCCCGGGCGGTGCCGGTACGGCGGAAGAATTTCTCTACCTGCTCGGCATCCTGATGCACCCGGACAACCAAGGCTTGCCGTTCCCGGTGATTCTCACCGGGCCGAAACACGCCGCACCGTATCTGGAGCAGCTCGACGCCTTCGTTATCGCAACCCTTGGCGAAGCGGCCAAGCAGCACTACGAAATCATCATTGATGACCCGGCCGAAGTGGCGCGGCAGATGACTCAGGGTCTGAAAGCGGTGAAGCAGTTCCGCCGCGAACGCAATGACGCGTTCCACTTCAACTGGCTGTTGAAAATCGACGAAGGCTTCCAGCGTCCGTTCGATCCGACCCACGAAAACATGGCGAATCTGAAACTGCACCGCGACCAGCCACCGCATGAACTGGCGGCGAATCTGCGTCGGGCGTTTTCGGGGATTGTGGCGGGGAACGTCAAGGACAAGGGCATTCGTTTGATCGAAGAACACGGGCCGTATCAGATCCGTGGTGACGCGGCGATCATGCAACCACTCGACGCACTGCTCAAAGCCTTCGTCGCCCAGCACCGGATGAAACTGCCGGGCGGCGCGGCGTATGTGCCGTGTTATCGCGTGGTGGCGTAACCCTTTGGGTCACCGCCTGACACTGTAGGAGTGAGCCTGCTCGCGATATCGGTCGTTCATTCAACAAGGTTTTTGAAGCGGACGGCCCCTTCGCGAGCAAGCCCGCTCCCACATTTTGAAATGCATTCCAAGTGTGGAGCGGGCTTGCTCGCGAAGAGGTCAGCGCAAACACCCTCAACCCAACAGCCGTATCGCCAAAGCCTTCGCCTGCAACGCCACATCCGTCACCGCCGTACTCTCCCACCACATCCCCCGCAACGGCGGGCCCATCGCAAACAGTCGACTGGCTACACGCCCTTCCGCATCCATCACCGCGCCATCCACTGCCGCAATCCCCAACGCCAACGGCCCTGGTTGCACCAATCCACGCGCGAGCAATTGCTTTGGCAACGGACGCGCCACGCGCCGCCAGTCGTACTCGATGCCACTGGAGTTGATCAACGCTGCACCGTGAACCACAGTGGTCTCAACCTCGCCACGACGGCGGATGCGAATATTCACGCCACCATCAGTTGTCGGCTCTAGCCCTTTAAACGATGCAGCCTGAATCCGCAGCCGCCCTTCACCGTGCAACCGCGCCAGCAATTCAGCACTCAACGGCGGCGAACGATGATGATGGCTTTCCCACCATGGCCGCACATGCCGTACGAATTGTCGCCGCTGCACGTCAGTCGCCTGACTCCACAACCGTCCGATATGTGCCCGAACAGTATCGAGGGGAGCCTGCCAGTCGATGCCTTGCGCGATCGCCTCACGACAATGGCGGCGCAACTCGCGTAGCAACTGCCGTGGTGTTCGAATGCTGTGATCCTCGGCGAGAAAATCCACCCACGGTGGCGGTTGCCGGCGTACGTGCGGCAGCAAGCCATGGCGAGAAAACACTTCGATCGGCCCGCGATGACCAGCCTGCTCCAGCGAAACCACCGCATCGACCATGGTCAGGCCGGAGCCAATGATCAGCACGGTGGATTGCGGATCGAGCTGGCGCATGGCCGCGACGTCCCACGGATCCAGCGCAGCGGCGTTGAGCCCACTGGATTCGGTCTGCGGCGTGCGTGCCGCGGGAAACATGCCCGTAGCGATGACTGCGAATGAACCTTGCAGGTTCTGTCCATCGCTCAAAGTGATCTGCACGCAATCTTCGCGCACCTGCAGATCAACAGCTTCTGAGCGTACATGCTCGACGACCGAACCATATCGAGCGCCGACCGCCCGGGCTTCGGCCAGACGTTGCTGCACGTAGACGCCGAATAATCCGCGCGGCGGGAACAGCTCGCTGGTTGGCACATTCTGCTCCGCAGACTCAGGCCAACCGCCCGCCGCGATGTGCTCGGTCAGCCATTGTGTGAGGTCGTCAGGGTTGTCTGGATCAACGCTCATTCGTGCAGCGTTGCCGTTGAGCGTGTGGCCCAATTCGACCGCGCTGTAGGCCTCACCCCGACCGAGTTCGGCGCGGGGTTCGATGATCAGGATCTTGCGTTGGCCGGGTAGCAGCAGCAATTGGACTGCCAGCATCGTACCGCTGAGGCCACCGCCGATGATCAGGATGTCTGCGCTGTATTCCATTCAAATCACCACATTGCGCACAAACCGCGCCGGCACATCCCCGTCATTGCGATAGGTATGCGGCTGATTACTCGCAAACATAAAAAACTCCCCTGTACCAATATGCTGCGGCACGTCGCCGAGCATCAGCGTCAGGCACCCTTCGAACACATAAATCTGCTCACTCCAGCCCTCGGCATCCGGTTGCGACGGATACACCTCGCCCGGCGCCAGACACCATTCCCACTGCTCGACTTCTCGGGTGGCGGTGGCTTTGGACAGCAGCACGGCTTTACTGCCCGGCAGCGTGCCGGCCCACGCCAGTTCGTTGATGCGGCTCGGATCGCGCGCATCGGGCGCTTGAATCAGATCGCTGAATGCCACTTCCAGCGCGGCGGCGACGCGGTCGAGGGTGGTCAGGCTGACGTTCTTTTCCCCGGCCTCGATCGCTACCAGCATCCGTCGACTGACTCCGGATTTCTCGGCCAGCGCCGTCTGGCTCATGTCGGCAGCGTGACGCAGACGTCTCACGTTGTGGCTGACGTGTTGAAGGACGGACGTTCTTGGGGCGGAATCTTTGGGCACTATATTGCTCACTCGGTGAGGTTGGGCAGTATACTGCGCAACGTTGGGCGCATTGTGCGTCCTGCCTTTTATAGTGCGCAAGGTCATGACGTCGTTGAACAGCTCCCCCACTTCCCTCCGTTTCTCCAGATTCAGCAAGGCCGAGTGCGTGCTGGTGCTGATTACCATGATCTGGGGCGGCACCTTTTTGCTCGTGCAGCACGCAATGACGGTCAGCGGCCCGATGTTCTTCGTCGGCCTGCGATTTGCCGCGGCAGCGTGCATCGTTGCGTTGTTCTCATGGCGTCATCTGCGCGACTTGACCCTGTTCGAGCTTAAAGCCGGCGCCTTTATTGGCGTGGCGATCATGCTCGGATACGGCTTGCAGACGGTCGGGCTACAAACGATCCCGAGCAGCCAGTCGGCGTTCATTACCGCGTTGTACGTGCCGTTCGTGCCGCTGCTGCAATGGCTGGTGCTGGGGCGGCGGCCGGGGTTGATGCCGAGCATTGGCATCATGCTGGCGTTCACCGGCTTGATGTTGTTGTCGGGGCCGTCGGGGGCTTCGCTGAATTTCAGTCCGGGTGAAATTGCCACGCTGATCAGCGCCATCGCGATTGCCGCCGAGATTATTTTGATCAGCACTTACGCCGGGCAGGTGGATGTGCGCCGGGTGACGGTTGTGCAGTTGGCGACAACGTCGGTGTTGTCGTTCCTGCTGGTGGTGCCCACGGGCGAATTGATTCCGGATTTTTCCTGGACGTTGCTGGTGACCGCGTTGGGTCTGGGCGCTGCGAGTGCGGCAATTCAGGTGGCGATGAACTGGGCGCAGAAGAGCGTTTCGCCGACTCGGGCGACGTTGATCTATGCCGGTGAGCCGGTGTGGGCCGGGATTGTCGGGCGAATTGCTGGCGAGCGGTTGCCGGCGATTGCGCTGGTCGGGGCTGGTTTGATTGTCGCGGCGGTGATTGTCAGTGAGTTGAAGAGCAAGGGTAAAGTCGCTGCTGAAGAGGATGATCGCGAATTGGAGCGTGAAAGCGGTCTCTGAGAGCAAGGTCAAAAGATCGCAGCCTTCGGCAGCTCCTACATTGGAATGATCCCCTGTAGGAGCTGCCGAAGGCTGCGATCTTTTAACCCCCTGTGATTCCCTCGAAACAATGCTAAACCGAAATATTCAGACTACTTTGTAGGATTCTGAGACATCCTGGCGTTTGGTGATCGGGGAGCTGGCACGTATGATGCTTCACAAACTTCCGCAGATTAGAAGCCTATGTCCCTGATAGTTCTACTGCTTCTGCCATTCATTGGCAGCTGTCTGGCAGCGGTGCTGCCACACAACGCGCGTAACACCGAATCCCTGTTGGCAGGTCTGGTCGCTCTGATCGGTACCGTCCAGGTCGCGATGCTGTACCCGCAAATCGCCCACGGCGGCGTCATCCGCGAAGAATTCCTGTGGCTGCCCAGCCTCGGTCTGAACTTCGTGCTGCGCATGGACGGCTTCGCCTGGCTGTTCTCGATGCTGGTGCTCGGCATCGGCACACTTGTTTCTTTATATGCCCGTTATTACATGTCGCCGGATGACCCGGTGCCGCGTTTCTTCGCGTTTTTCCTGGCGTTCATGGGCGCCATGCTCGGCCTGGTGATCTCGGGCAACCTGATCCAGATCGTATTTTTCTGGGAGCTGACCAGCCTCTTCTCGTTCCTGCTGATCGGCTATTGGCACCACCGCGCCGACGCCCGACGTGGCGCCTACATGGCGTTGATGGTCACCGGTGCCGGCGGGTTATGCCTGCTGGCGGGGGTCATGATTCTCGGCCATGTCGTTGGCAGCTATGACCTCAACAAGGTCCTGGCCGCCGGCGATCTGATTCGCGCACATGCCCTCTACCCTATCCTTCTGCCCCTCATTCTTATCGGCGCACTCAGCAAAAGTGCGCAGTTCCCGTTCCACTTCTGGCTGCCCCACGCGATGGCGGCGCCGACCCCGGTTTCTGCTTATCTGCACTCGGCGACCATGGTCAAGGCCGGGGTGTTCCTGCTTGCGCGCCTGTGGCCGTCGCTGTCCGGCAGCGAAGAATGGTTCTACATCGTCAGCGGCGCCGGCGCGTGTACGCTGCTGCTCGGCGCGTATTGCGCGATGTTCCAGAATGACCTCAAGGGATTGCTGGCCTACTCGACCATCAGCCACCTCGGCCTGATCACCTTGCTGCTGGGTCTTAACAGTCCGCTGGCCGCCGTCGCGGCGGTGTTCCACATCCTCAACCACGCCACGTTCAAGGCCTCACTGTTCATGGCCGCGGGCATCATCGACCACGAGAGCGGCACCCGTGACATCCGCAAACTCAGCGGCCTGATCAAACTGATTCCCTACACCGCGACCCTGGCCATGGTTGCCAGCGCCTCGATGGCGGGCGTGCCGTTGCTCAACGGCTTCCTGTCGAAAGAGATGTTCTTCGCCGAAACCGTGTTCATCAATGCCACGGCCTGGGTAGAAATGTCCTTGCCGATTGTCGCGACCATCGCCGGCATGTTCAGCGTCGCTTACTCACTGCGCTTCACCGTTGATGTGTTCTTCGGCCCGCCGGCCACCGACCTGCCGCACACCCCGCACGAACCGCCGCGCTGGATGCGCGCGCCGGTTGAGTTGCTGGTGTTCACTTGCCTGCTGGTGGGAATTTTCCCGGCGCAAATCGTCGGCCCGCTCCTCGCCGCTGCGGCGCTGCCCGTGGTCGGTGGTGTGCTGCCGGAATACAGCCTGGCGATCTGGCATGGCCTGAATGCGCCGATGATCATGAGCCTGATCGCTATGTCCGGCGGCATCGTTCTGTACCTGCTGCTGCGCAACCAGTTCAAACTCGGCCGATTCAAATACCCGCCACTGGTGGGACGCTTCAACGGCAAGCGCCTGTTCGAACGCAGCCTGGTGGTGATGATGCGCATGGCCCGTCGCGTCGAGCGGCGTCTGGGCACCAAGCGTCTGCAGATGCAATTGTTCCTGATGGTGCTGGCCGCGGTGCTCGCCGGTCTGATCCCGATGCTGCACAGCACGCTGAGCTGGGGCGACCGGCCGAAGATTCCAGGCTCCATCGTCTTCGTGACCCTGTGGCTGCTGGCGATCGCCTGTGCCCTCGGTGCCGCTTGGCAGGCCAAGTATCACCGTCTCGCCGCACTGACCATGGTCAGCGTTTGCGGCCTGATGACCTGTGTGACCTTCGTCTGGTTCTCCGCGCCGGATCTGGCGCTGACGCAACTGGCTGTTGAAGTGGTCACCACGGTGCTGATCCTGCTCGGCCTGCGCTGGCTGCCACGACGGATCGAAGAGGTTTCGCCGTTGCCGAGCACCCTGCGCAAGGCCCGCATTCGTCGTCTGCGCGACTTGTTGCTATCGATTGCCGTCGGCGGCGGCATGGCGCTGCTGTCCTACGCGATGCTCACGCGGCAGACGCCGAACGACATTTCCTCGTTCTACCTCAGCCGCGCCATGCCCGAGGGCGGTGGCAGCAACGTGGTCAACGTGATGCTGGTGGATTTCCGTGGTTTCGACACCCTCGGTGAAATCACCGTGCTGGTCGCCGTGGCGCTGACCGTGTTCGCCCTGCTGCGCCGTTTCCGCCCACCGAAAGAAAGCATGCAGTTGCCGGCTCAGCAACGCCTGCTGGCACCCGACGTGGTCACCGATCTGGTAAACCCGCGTTCGGCCAGCGACACCGCGCTCGGTTTCATGATGGTGCCGGCGGTGCTGGTACGCCTGCTGCTGCCGATTGCGCTGGTGGTGTCGTTCTACCTGTTCATGCGCGGGCACAATCAGCCGGGCGGCGGTTTTGTCGCCGGTCTGGTGATGTCGGTGGCGTTCATCCTGCAATACATGGTCGCCGGCACGCAGTGGGTCGAGGCGCAAATGAGCCTGCGACCGTTGCGCTGGATGGGCACCGGATTGCTGTTCGCCACCGTCACCGGTTTGGGGGCGATGCTGGTCGGCTATCCGTTCCTCACCACGCACACCTGGCATTTCAGCTTGCCGGTGCTGGGTGACAACCATATCGCCAGCGCGCTGTTCTTCGACGTCGGCGTATACGGCGTAGTAGTGGGTTCAACGCTGTTGATCCTCACCGCCCTCGCCCACCAATCGGTGCGGGGCCACAAGACCGCATCGCTGCCCAAGTCCGTCGCCAGCAAAGGAGCCGTCTGATGGAAGAAGTCATCGCAATCGCCATCGGCGTCCTCGCGGCGTCCGGCGTCTGGTTGATCCTGCGGCCACGGACGTTCCAGGTGGTCATGGGCCTGTGCCTGCTGTCCTACGGCGTCAACCTGTTCATCTTCAGCATGGGCAGCCTGTTTATCGGCAAGGAGCCGGTGATCAAGGACGGCGTGACTCAGGACTTGCTGCACTACACCGACCCGCTGCCACAGGCGCTGGTGCTGACCGCAATCGTTATCAGCTTTGCCATGACCGCGCTGTTCCTCGTCGTTCTGCTCGCTTCGCGCGGCTTGACCGGCACCGACCACGTTGATGGCCGGGAGCCTAAAGAATGATGGCGATGACTCACCTGATCGCCGCACCGATTCTGCTGCCGCTGCTGACCGCCGCCATCATGTTGATGCTCGGCGAACGGCACCGGCCGCTGAAGGCGAAAATCAACCTGTTCTCCAGCCTCGTCGGTCTGTTCATTTCGGTGATGCTGCTGCAATGGACGCAAACCACCGGCGTGCCCGGCTCCATCGGCGTGTACCTGCCGGGCAACTGGCAGGCACCGTTCGGCATTGTCCTGGTGGTCGATCGACTGTCGGCGCTGATGCTGGTGCTGACCGGGATTATCGGCGTCAGCGCCCTGCTCTTCGCGATGGCGCGATGGGACGGCGCCGGTTCGAGCTTCCACGCGCTGTTCCAGATTCAGTTGATGGGCCTGTACGGCGCCTTCCTCACGGCGGATCTGTTCAACCTGTTCGTGTTCTTCGAAGTCTTGCTCGCCGCGTCTTATGGCCTGTTGCTGCACGGCTCGGGTCGGGCGCGGGTGTCGTCGGGGCTGCATTACATCTCTATCAACCTGTTGGCCTCGTCGCTGTTCCTGATTGGCGCGGCGCTGATTTACGGCGTCACCGGCACGCTGAACATGGCGGATCTGGCGCTGAAAATTCCGCTGGTGCCGGAAGCCGACCGTGGCTTGCTGCATGCGGGCGCGGGCATTCTCGCTGTCGCGTTTCTGGCCAAGGCCGGCATGTGGCCGCTGAACTTCTGGCTGGTGCCGGCCTATTCCTCGGCCAGTGCGCCGGTCGCGGCGATGTTCGCGATCATGACCAAGGTCGGCGTTTATACCCTGCTGCGTCTGTGGACGCTGCTGTTCTCCGGGCAGGCCGGTGCTTCGGCGTACTTCGGCGGCGAATGGCTGATCTACGGCGGCATGGTGACCATCGCCTGCGCCGCGCTGGCGATTGTCGCGGCGCAACGTCTGGAGCGCATGGCCAGCCTGAGCATTCTGGTGTCGGCCGGGATTCTATTGTCGGCGGTCGGTTTCGCTCAGCCGAACCTGATCGGCGCGGCGCTGTTGTATCTGGTCAGCTCGACGCTGGCCTTGAGCGCACTGTTCATGCTGGCAGAGTTGATCGAACGTTCGCGCTCGGCCAACGAAATCCCGCTGGAAGACGAAAGCGACATGCTGCCGCGCCCGCAAGAATCCTTGCAACCGCCCAAAGGCATCAACCTCGACGACGAGCAAAAAGCCGTGGTCGGCCAGGTCATCCCGTGGACGATGGCGTTTCTCGGCTTGAGCTTCATCGCCTGCGCCCTGCTGATCATCGGCATGCCTCCACTGTCCGGATTCATCGGCAAACTCAACCTGATAAGCGCCCTGCTCAATCCCTTGGGACTGGGTGCCGGAGAGCCGATTTCGATGGCCGCATGGGCATTGCTGGCATTGCTGATTCTTTCTGGGCTGGGCTCGTTGATGGCGTTCTCGCGCTTGGGTATTCAGCGTTTCTGGACGCCTGAGGAACGACCTTCGCCGCTGCTGCGCAAACTCGAATGCGCGCCGATTTTCCTGCTGCTGGGTTTGAGCATCGTCCTCACCTTTAAGGCTGAGCCGCTGATGCGTTTCACCCAGGCCACCGCCGATGCGCTGAACAATCCGCAGCAGTACGTGATGGCGGTGCTGGGCACCCGCGCCGTACCAAGTCCGGAAGCCAAAGCGGCGATGCTGGAGGTGCAGCCATGAAGCGTATCTTTCCTGCACCGTTGCTGTCGCTGGCGCTGTGGCTGCTATGGCTGGTGCTGAATCTGTCGGTCAGCCCGGGCAATCTGCTGATCGGTGCGATCCTCGGTTTTTGCGCACCGCTGATGATGCGCAAATTACGCCCGAAGCAGGTGCGCATTCGTCGTCCGCTGACGATCCTGCGCCTGCTATTGGTGGTAGGACGCGACGTGGTGGCTTCCAACCTGATCGTGGCCTGGGGCGTACTCAATGCCGGGCGCCGCCCACCTCGCTCCGGGTTTATCAAAGTGCCGCTGGATCTGCGCGACGCCAACGGTCTGGCTGCGCTCGCGGCAATCTGCACCGTGGTGCCCGGCACGGTGTGGTCGGAACTGGCGCTGGATCGCAGCATTTTGTTGCTGCACGTTTGGGATCTGGACGATGAGGCGCATTTCATCGAGCACTTCAAAACCACGTACGAGCGGCCGTTGATGGAGATCTTCGAATGAGCCCATTACTGTCGAACGCGATTTTGCTGACGCTGTTCCTGTTTTCGCTGGCCATGGTGCTGACGCTGATTCGCCTGTTCAAAGGCCCCTCGGCGCAGGATCGGGTACTGGCGCTGGATTACCTGTACATCGTCGCGATGCTGATGATGCTGACGCTGGGTATTCGCTATTCCAGTGACACGTATTTCGAAGCGGCGCTGCTGATCGCGCTGTTCGGCTTCGTCGGCTCGTTTGCCCTGGCGAAATTTCTGCTGCGTGGCGAGGTGATCGAATGAATGCTGAATTGTCTCTGTGGGTCGAGATTCCGGTGGCGATCCTGTTGGTGCTCAGCGGTGTGTTTGCGCTAATCGGTGCGACCGGATTGCTGCGGATGAAGGATTATTTTCAGCGCATGCACCCGCCGGCATTGGCTTCGACGTTGGGCGCCTGGTGTGTGGCGCTGGCGTCGATCATTTGCTTCTCGGCGCTTAAGTCGGGGCCGGTGCTGCATGCATGGTTGATCCCGATTTTGCTGGCGATCACGGTGCCGGTGACCACATTATTGCTGGCGCGGGCGGCGTTGTTTCGCAAGCGTATGGCGGGGGATGATGTGCCGGCTGAGGTGAGTAGTCGGCGGACTGAGGGTGGTAGCTGATTCAGGATTTTGGTTGTCTGGACTGGCGCCTTCGCGCGCAAGCTTTGCTCCTACAGGGGCATGCATTCCGATGTAGGAGCAGAGCTTGCTCGCGAAGGCGTCGGGACATCCAACACAAATCTCAGAGCCCTGACTTCAACCGGCTAAACGCCCGAATCAACGCCCGGTTGAACGCCTTGCCATTGTCATTCTTGCTATACAACGTAGCCCGCACTTCTGCCGAGGGATACGTCCCCGGATCATTGCGAATCGATGCATCCACCAAACCATCCGCCGCCGTGATCGCATTGGCGTAATGGATGGTGTCAGTAATTGGCGCCATCACCTCAGGCGTCATCAGATAATCCATCAACGCCAGCCCGGCCTCGGGATGCGGTGCATCCTTGGGAATGACCATCGCGTCAAACCAGATCAAGGTGCCTTCTTTCGGAATCCGGTAACTGAGCTTGAACGGCTTGTTCGCCGCCTCCGCTTGCCCAGCGGCAATCGCCACGTTGCCGTTCCACGACATCGCCACGCAAGTGTTGCCGTTGGCGAGATCGCTGATGTTAAGGTCATTGTCGAAGTAGCGAATATACGGACGAATCTTCGCCAGTTGCTGCTCGGCGAGTTTCAGGTCATCTAGGTTCTGCCGGTTGATGTCCAGGCCCATGTATTTCATGACCGCCGCAAACACTTCATTCGGATCATTGAGCAGGCTCACCCCGCAGTCGGCGAATTTCGACACCACCGCCGGATCGAACAGCATCGCCCAACTGTCCTTTGGCGCATCGGGCAAACGCTTTTTGACCGCCTCCTCCTGATAGCCCACGCCCGTGGTGCCCCACGCGTAGATCCCCGCGTAACGATTGCCCGGATCGAACACCGCCATGTGCTGACGGAACTCTTCCCCGACGCCGGCAAAGTGTGGCACCCGCGCCTTGTCCAGTGGCTGGATCGCACCGCTTTCGATGGCCCGCGACAGATGCTGCCCAGCGGTGAGCACCAAGTCGTAGCCACTGCGCCCGGTGAGCAGTTTGGTTTCGACGGTTTCCAGCGAATCGAAATGATCGGCAACCACATGAATGCCGGTTTTTGCCTCGAAATTCTTCAAGGTATCCGGGGCCAGATACTCGCCCCAGATGTACAAATTAACCACCGGTTTGGCGGTGTCGGCAGCCTGCACACACAAGGGTGCAAGCACCAGCAATAACGCTTGAGTCAGTTTGTGCAGGCGCATGGTCACGCTCCCTTCTTATGGTCAGGGGTGCAGGCGTACTGCGGCATGGTGATGCACGCCACGTTGCCGCCGCCAAGCAGAATTTCCCGGGAGTTTTCAATGCCGACGATCTTGTGCTGCGGGAACAGTTCGGCCAGCGTCGCCATCGCGACTTTGTCCTGACGATCACCAAACAGCGGCACCACGATCGAGCTGTTGCCGGCGTAATAGTTGATGTACGACGCGCAGATTTTCGTACCGGCCTGACGGGTGTGGGTGCTGTCCTGCTGATCCAGTCCTTCGGCTTCTTCGGCGGTCCATTCGAGCACGTCCGGTTGCGGCAGTTTATGCACGATCAGTTCACGGCCACGGCTGTCGCGGGTGCTGCGCAGAATGTCGTAGGCCTCTTGATAGATTTCCCATTGCGGATCGTCGCGATTGTCGGTCCATTGCAGCACCACTTCACCGGGCCGAATGAAGCAGGCGAGATCGTCGACATGACCGTCGGTTTCGTCGAACTTGCAGCCGCGTGGCAGCCAGATCACTTGTTCGGCGCCGAGGTAATCGGTGAGTCGGTGGGTGACTTCCTCTTTGCCCAGATGCTGATTGCGATTGCGGTTGAGCAGGCACTGTTCGGTGGTGAGGATGCTGCCCTGACCGTCGCTCTGGATGCCGCCAAGTTCAGCGATCAACGGTGCGCGGTAACGGTCGAAACGTTCGATTTCGAGGATTTTGCTGGCGATCTGATCGTCTTTGTCCCACGGGTAATAGAGACCGCCGTCGAGGCCGCCGTAAGCGTTGAATTCGAAATCGACGCCGCGCACTTCGCCACTCTGATCATTGACCACAAAGCACGGGCCGCTGTCGCGGAACCAGGTGTCGTTGCAGGTCATCTCGACCACGCGCACTTGCGGCGGCAACTGGCGACGGGCCGTGGCGAATTGTGCAGCGGAGGCGCAAACGGTGACCGGTTCGCTGTGGGAGATGGCGGTAACGATCTGCACCCAGACTTTCTGCGCAGGCT
The DNA here is from genome assembly GCF_044753305.1 of Pseudomonas sp. NPDC088429. NCBI lineage: Bacteria > Pseudomonadati > Pseudomonadota > Gammaproteobacteria > Pseudomonadales > Pseudomonadaceae > Pseudomonas > Pseudomonas sp. NPDC088429. The sequence continues at coordinate 308,523 of NZ_JBIVMX010000001.1, forward strand.
TGGCACCGTTGCGCCAGACGTCAGTGCGCTCCGGCCAGCCGAGCCAGCAGCCGGACTTGCTTTCGAATTCGCCGGGCAGACGGAAGCCGTCGTGTTTAGGGGTGGAGTCGAGCAAACGTGCCATGGTCAAACCTCGTCTTCGCGATGGGAATGACCACACGGTACGGGCGTTGGCGGAGGGCCCGCCAACGATGAATATTGCGGAACAGTTGAATTCAACTCATCAATCAGCGAGCTGATCGTTGAACCATTCAAGCATCTGCGCCACCGCCGGACGCTCCATGCGCACCCGTTCGCAGACCAGCGCGTATTGGCCGAGCGCAGTCATGCTGGAGGTAAATGGCCGCACCAGCCGCCCGCTCTGCAAATCTTCCTGCGCGGTGAGGTTGTCGCCCATCGCCACGCCCTGCCCTTGCGCCGCGGCTTCCAGCGCCAAACCCGCGTGAGCGAAATACAACTGACGCTGCGGACGCTGATCGCCGGCATGGCTGGTGAGCCACGCGGTCCAGGTCTTACCGTCCTGATCATCGTGCAGCAAACAGTGGCGGGCCAGATCCTTGGGCGTCTTCAGCGTGCCTTGGTTGAACAGGCCGGGGCTGCACACCGGGAAGAACTGCAGCGCCGGCAACGGTCGAACGAAGTAAGCGCTGCTGTCGACCGGGCCGGTGCCGTAGGTGATGGCGAGGTCGATGTCTTCGCCGGGGCCGCTGGCGTCGATTGGTTGTTCGTAGAGGTGCAACGTGATGTGCGGGTAGCGCGCGTAGAAATCGGTGAGGCGGCTCATCAGCCACTTTTGCGCAAGTTCGGCGGTCACGGCCAGGCGCAGCACGGCCAGCGAGGATGGATCGCGCAATTCATCGCAGGCGTCGCCGATCAATTCGAAAGCTTGCTGCAGGCTTTGCATCAGGCGGCCAGCGGCGATGGTCGGGCGGATTTGCCGGCCTTCGCGGATGAACAGAGAGACGCCGAGTTGTTCTTCGAGCTGGCGGATCTGGTGGCTGACGGCGCTGTCGGTGACGCACAGTTCGGCAGCAGCGCGACCGAAATGCGCGTGACGAGCGGCGCATTCGAAGGTTCGCAGCGCGGCCAGTGAGGGGAGTCGTCGCATGGGTTGTTGATCCCTGTTTTTAGGCGGACATGCTGACCGGCCGGACTGCGCCAGTCCAGTAGGAGCTGCCGCAGGCTACGATCTTTTGGTCTTGTTTGACCAACCAAAGTCAAAAGATCGCAGCCTGCGGCAGCTCCTACAGGGGCATGCATTTCAAAATGTGGGAGCGGGCTTGCTCGCGAAGGCGGCGGCACATTCACCACAACTCTTCTAGGCTAACCCGAACCATCCCAGCCAACCGGAGGCCCCCATCATGCACCTCGAAGGCTCCTGCCACTGCGGCGCGGTCACGTTCAGCCTGACCAGCGCCCACCCCTATCCGTATCAACGCTGCTACTGCTCGATCTGCCGCAAAACCCAGGGCGGCGGCGGTTACGCGATCAACCTTGGCGGCGACGCGACCACGCTCAAGGTGCAGGGTCGCAAGAACATCACGATTTACCACGCAAAGATGAAAGACCCAGGCGAAAAACGCGCTCACCGCAGCAGCGCCGAACGGCATTTCTGCGCATTGTGCGGCAGCGGTTTGTGGCTGTTCAGCCCGGAGTGGCCGGAGCTGATCCACCCGTTCGCCTCGGCCATCGACACCGCGTTGCCGGTACCGCCGGAACACACGCACTTGATGCTCGGCTCGAAGGCGCCGTGGGTCGAAGTCGACGCCAAAGCCAAGGACAAGCAGTTCGACGTCTACCCCGAAGAATCCATTGCGCAGTGGCATGAACGCCTCAACATAACCTGCTAACCACACCCTGTGTAGGAGCTGCCGAAGGCTGCGATCTTTTGATCTTGATTTTAAAGATCAAAAGATCGCAGCCTTCGGCAGCTCCTACACAGGGGGCATTAATTTTATGTACGCAGTTCCCCTTTGCCGTTCTCGTTCGGTTAACCCCTCAGAAGCACTTCAACTACCGATCGATTCGATGCAAAGGGATCTCCATGTCGCACGTCCGTTTTCGTTTTGCCTTGTGCCCGTTGGCGCTGGCCCTGCTGAGCCTTCACGCGCATGCCGCTGAAACCGTCGCTAAAACCGATGAAGCCCTGCAACTGGGCGCCACCAATATTTCCGCGCAAGGCCTCGGTGCGGTCACCGAAGACACCCATTCCTACACCACCGGCGCGACGTCGTCGGCCACCGGCTTGCCGCTGTCGATTCGCGAAACACCGCAATCGGTCACGGTCATCACCCGCCAGCAAATGGACGATCGCGGCGTGCAAAGTGTCGGTGATGCACTGCGCAACACCCCCGGCATTTCCACGCAAAAGTACGACAGCGACCGCACTGAGTTTTCCGCGCGCGGCTTCGCTATCACTAATTTCCAGTACGACGGCGTGAACATTCCGTACGACGGCGTGTACGGCGAAAACCCGAACAACGGTGACGACGCCGCGAGCGTTGATCGCGTCGAAGTGATCAAAGGCGCGACCGGCCTCATGACCGGTAACGGCGATCCATCGGCCACCGTCAATCTGATCCGCAAGAAGCCGACCAAGGAATTCAAAGCGTCAATTAGCGGCACCGTCGGTTCGTGGGATGCCTATCGCACCGTCGGCGATATCTCCGGGTCGCTGACCGATTCGGGCAACGTGCGCGGGCGTTTTGTCGGTGCCTATTCGGACAAGAATTCCTACCTCGATCACTACAGCCAGAAGAAAGACCTGTTCTACGGCATCCTCGAAGCCGACCTGAGCGACGACACCCTGCTGACCTTCGGCATCGACAAATCCAGCACCACGCCGCGCGGCAGTTCCTGGACTGGCAACCCGGTGTACTTCAGCGATGGCGGCCGCACCGAATTCCCGCGTCATTTCAACTCCGGTGCTGACTGGAGCCGCCGCGATTTCGACAACATCACCTACTTCGCCTCGCTGGAGCAGGCTCTGGCGAATGACTGGAAATTCAAGGTCAGCCTCGACCAGAAAACTACCGATCACGATACGCAACTCGCCTCGGCCAGCGGTGGCAATCCTGATCGCGCCACCGGCGAGGGCATGTTCTTGTATTGGGGCCGCTGGGAAGGCCATCGCGTGCAGAACACCGCCGACGTCAACGTCTCCGGCCCGTTCACCTTGGGCGGTCGCGAGCATGAGCTGATTGCCGGCGTGATGACCGCGCACTCGCGCCAGACCGGTTCGACCTACGACACCAGCGCCTTCTCGCAAGTACCGGGGAGCATTTACGACTGGAACGGTGAACTGCCGAAACAGCAATTCCCGAAGAACGGTAAATACGAGCGCACCCAAAGCCAGAACGGCGTGTACCTGGCCACGCGCCTACACCCGACGGACGACCTGTCGGTGATTCTCGGCAGCCGCTTGAGCACCTTCAAGTACAACGAAGATTACGGCTACATCCCCGGCGCCGGGCTGGACGATACCCACGCCAGTTACAAGGAACACGGTGTGGTCACGCCTTACGCCGGGCTGCTCTACGACCTCAACGACACCTACTCGCTGTACGCCAGTTACACCAGCATCTACCAGCCGCAGACCTACAAGGACATCAACGGTTCGACCCTCGCCCCGGTCGAAGGCGACAGCTATGAGGCAGGCTTGAAAGCGGCGTATTTCGACGGTCGATTGAATGCCGCGCTGGCGTTCTTCCGCATCGAACAGGACGGCGTCGCCGAATCGATCGGCACCAACCCGGTGACCAACGAAGGCATCTACAAATCCATCGACGGCGCGACCACCCAAGGCGTGGAACTGGAACTGGCCGGCGAACTGGCCGAGGGCTGGAACGTCTCCGCCGGCTACACCTACGCGCGCACCCGCGATGCCGATGAGCAGCGCATTTACGGGTACCCACTGTCGACCACTAAACCTGAGCATGTGGTGCGCACCTTCACCACCTATCGACTGTCCGGTGCGCTGGACAAGGTTACCGTCGGTGGCGGCGTGAGCTGGCAGAGCGCGTTCTACGGCAACATCTACAGCGCCCCGGCCGGCGATTACACGCGGATCAAGCAAGGTGGCTACACCCTCGTCGACCTGATGACGCGTTATCAGTACAACGAAAACCTGAGCTTCACGGTGAATGCCAACAACGTGTTCGACAAACAGTACCTGACGGGGCTGGGCAACTTCGACACCACGTTCTACGGCGAGCCGCGCAATGTGATGCTGACGACGAAATGGGATTTTTGATCCAGCGCTGAATTGGTTTTTTCAGGGCTGGCCTCATCGCGAGCAGGCTCACTCCTACAAGGTTTGGTGGTGCCTACAATATTTGGACACGACAGATAACCCATGTAGGAGTGAGCCTGCTCGCGATAGCGGTGGGTCAGTCACAGTTGTTTTGACTGGGCTGACGCCTTCGCGAGCAAGCTCGCTCCCACAGGGGGGATTTTAGTGTGTCAGGCTAGCCGCGCAGCAGGTGCTGTTCGGCTTCACACAACCCCACCACATAGTCCCAAACCACCCGCAGCCGCACCGACTTGTGCAGTTCCCGCCGTGTGCTGATCCAGTAGCTGCGCTCGATGCTCTCATCCGGCAGTAACGGCACAAGATCAGGATCCGACGCCGCCATGTAGCAAGGCAACACCGCAATCCCCAACCCCGACCGCGCCGCTTCCTGCTGGGCAATCACGCTGGTGCTGTGAAACACCACCCGAGGGCTGCGGCAGAAGCTGTTGAGGAACATCAGTTCCTGGCTGAACAGCAAATCGTCGACATAACCGATCCACGCATGCCGGCCCAAATCTTCACGGCTTTGCAGCGGCGGCGCTTTGTCGAGGTAGCTTTGGCTGGCATAGAGCGCCAATCGATAATCGGTGAGTTTGCGTGTGACCAGCATGTCCGCCGCCGGCCGTTCCAGATGAATACTGATCTCCGCTTCGCGATTGAGAATGCTGACAAATCGCGGCACGGCGACCAATTCCACTTCCAGTCCCGGATAGCGCTCGAACAAGCCGATCATGCGGCTGGCGAGGAATTTGATGCCCAGCCCTTCGGTGACGCCCACGCGAATCTTGCCCAGCGGCGCCGTCGATTGAGTGATTTCTTCCTGCGCCAGCAACGCGACGTTCTCCATCGCCTCCGCATGCTTGAGCAGCGCCTCCCCCGCCGGGGTCATCTCATAGCCCTGCGCATGCTGGACAAACAAAGCAGTGCCGAGGCTTTTTTCGATGGCTTCGATGTGGCGGGCGACGGTGGCGTGGGTGGTGTTGAGGCGCCGGGCGGCGGTGAGCAGGCGGCCGCTGCGTTGCAGTTCGAGAAAAAACCGCAGGTCGTTCCAGTCGAACATGCTGTGTCCTTGTCGGCTATTGTCTAGTGAGGCTGTTTAAAAACGCACAGCGGCTGCGCAAAAACTAACATTCTTTTGACGAAAGCTAACAACTAGAGTGTCCGACAACAAAAACAATAAGTGAGGTCAGGGAATGCAGACTTCCCTCGATGAATTCGACTACATCGTGGTCGGCGCCGGCCCCGCCGGGTGCTTGCTGGCCAATCGGCTGTCGGCTGATCCGCAGCAGCGCGTGTTGCTGCTCGAAGCCGGCGGACGCGACAACTATGCGTGGATTCACATTCCTGTGGGTTACCTGTTCTGCATCGGTAATCCGCGCACCGACTGGTGCTTCAAAACCGAACAACAAGCCGGCCTCAATGGCCGCGCGCTGAGCTATCCGCGCGGCAAAGTGCTGGGCGGCTGCTCGTCGATCAACGGCATGATTTACATGCGCGGCCAGGCCAACGACTACGACGGCTGGGCGGCCGAGGGCAATCCGGGCTGGGCCTGGAACGACGTGCTGCCGCTGTTCAAACAGAGCGAAAACCACTTTGCCGGCGCCGCTGATTTTCACGGTGCCAAGGGCGAATGGCGGGTCGAACAACAGCGCTTGTCGTGGCCGATTCTCGATGCGTTTCGCAGTGCGGCGGAACAGAGCGGCATCGCCAGCATCGATGACTTCAATCAGGGCGACAACGAGGGTTGCGGCTACTTTCAGGTCAATCAGAAATCCGGCGTGCGCTGGAACGCGGCGAAGGCGTTTCTGAAACCGGTACGCGACCGGGCGAACCTGACGGTGCTGACTGGGGTTGAGGTGGATCGTGTCCTGCTGGAGAACGGTCGCGCCTCAAAAGTCAGTGCGCGGCATGAAGGTCAGGTCAAACAGTTCAAGGCGCGCAAAGAGATCGTGTTGTGCGCCGGTTCGGTCGGTTCACCGAGCATTTTGCAGCGCTCCGGAATTGGCCCGCGACCGCTGCTTGAACGCCTTGGTATCGGCGTGATTCATGAGTTGCCGGGCGTCGGCGGCAATCTGCAGGATCACCTGCAACTGCGGCTGATCTACAAGCTGGAAAACGCGCGCACCCTGAATCAGATCGCCGGCAGTGTGTTGGGCAAGATGGGCATGGGTCTGCGTTATTTGTATGACCGCAGTGGGCCGCTGTCGATGGCGCCGAGTCAGTTGGGCGCGTTTGCGCGTTCGGGGCCGGAGCAGACCTCGGCGAATCTGGAATATCACGTGCAACCGTTGTCGCTGGAGCGCTTTGGCGAGCCGTTGCACAGCTTTCCCGCGTTTACTGCTTCTGTCTGCGATCTGCGTCCGCAGAGTCGTGGGCGAATTGAAATTCGTTCAACGGATCCGCAGGAAGCGCCACTGATTCAACCCAACTACCTTAGTCATCCAGAGGATTTGCGTGTGGCGGCGGATGCGATTCGTCTGACCCGGCGGATCGTCAGCGCCCCGGCCCTGCAAGCGTTCAAACCGGTCGAGTATTTGCCGGGTGCGAGTTTGCAAAGTGAAGAAGAATTGCATCAGGCAGCGGCGACGATTGGCACGACGATTTTCCACCCGGTCGGCACCTGTCGGATGGGCAATGACGGTGACGCGGTGGTCGATGCGCAACTACGCGTTCACGGCGTGCCCGGTTTGCGCATCGCCGACGCCTCGATCATGACGCGCATCACCTCGGGCAACACCTGTTCGCCTACGCTGATGATTGCCGAGAAAGCCGCACAACTCATTCTCAACCCAACCACCAAGAGCAGCACCGCAAAACCGGAACTGGCCCAAACCCTGTAGGAGCTGCCGAAGGCTGCGATCTTTTGACTTTGAATTTTTGAAATCAAAACCAAGATCAAAAGATCGCAGCCTGCGGCAGCTCCTACAGGGATATGCGTTTGATTCATGGACATCGAGCATCAGTGGAACAACAAAAACAATCACTGTGAGGGATACCGATATGTCAGAACACGCTCATCCGCTGGCCGCTGCGAGCAGCGCCACAACCAGCAACGACACACAAAAAGTCATCTTCGCTTCATCACTGGGGACGGTGTTCGAGTGGTATGACTTCTTCCTCTACGGCGCCCTCGCGGCGGTGATCAGCAAGCAGTTTTTCGCCGGGGTCAACGACACCACGGCGTTCATCTTTGCGCTGATGGCTTTCGCCGCAGGCTTTATCGTGCGGCCGTTCGGGGCGCTGGTGTTCGGGCGGTTGGGGGACATGATCGGGCGTAAATACACCTTCCTCGCGACGATCATTCTGATGGGCGTGGCGACGTTCTGCGTCGGCCTGCTGCCGACCTACGCCAGCATCGGCATCGCCGCGCCGATCATTCTGGTGGTGCTGCGCATGCTTCAGGGCCTGGCGCTCGGCGGTGAATACGGCGGCGCGGCGACCTACGTGGCGGAACACGCGCCGATCGGCAAACGCGGTTTCCACACCAGCTGGATTCAGTCCACCGCGACCCTCGGCCTGTTGCTGTCGTTGCTCGTCGTGCTCGGTTGCCGCTACTTCACTGGCGATCAGTTTGAAGTGTGGGGCTGGCGCATTCCGTTCCTGCTGTCGATCGTGCTGCTGGGCATTTCCACCTGGATTCGCCTGAGCCTGCACGAGTCGCCGGCCTATCTGAAAATGAAAGAAGAAGGCAAAACCTCCAAGGCGCCGATCCGCGAATCCTTTGGTAAATGGGAAAACCTCAAAGTCGTGCTGATCGCGCTGTTCAGCATCAACGCCGGGCAAGCGGTGACCTTCTACGCAGCGCAGTTTTACGTGCTGTTCTTCCTCACTCAGTTCCTGAAAATGGATCCGGCGGTGGCCAACACCTTGCTGATTATCAGCGTGGTGATCGGTGCACCGTTCTTCATCATTTTCGGCTGGCTGTCGGACAAGGTCGGACGCAAACCGGTGCTGATGCTCGGCCTGCTGCTGGCGACGGCGCTGTACTTCCCGATCTTCAAATCGCTGGCGCACTACGCCAACCCGGCCATCGATCAGGCCAGCCGTCAGGCGCCGATCACGGTGATGGCGGATCCGGCGACCTGCACTTTCCAGTTCGATCCGGTCGGCAAGGCGAAATTCGACAGTCCGTGCGACAAGGCGAAAACCTTCCTGGTCAAGCAAGGCCTGCCCTACTCCAGCGTCGCTGCGCCGGCTGGCAGTGCGATACAAATCAGCGTCGGTGACGTGAAGCTCGACGGCTACGACGAAGCCGCTTTGCGCGGCGCGATCACCCTCGCCGGCTACCCGCAACAGGCCGATGCGCAACAGATCAACAAGCCGATGATTGTCGCGCTGATCGTGGCGCTGATCATTATTTCGGCCATGTGCTACGGGCCGCTGGCGGCGCTGATGGTTGAACTGTTCCCGACGCGCATCCGCTACACCTCGATGTCGCTGCCTTATCACATCGGCAATGGCTGGTTCGGCGGTTTTCTGCCAACGGTGTCGTTTGCGTTGGTGGTGTACACCGGGGATATTTTTTATGGGCTGTGGTACCCGGTGTTGATTACCGGCGTGAGCCTGGTGGTGGGGATGATCTTTTTACGTGAGACCAAAAACATCGACCTCGATAAAAACTAACTCCACCCATTATTTCCCAATAGAAAGAAAACCTGTGGCGAGGGGATTTATCCCCGCTGGGTTGCGAAGCGCCCCCAAAACCTGCAACCAAGGTGTACCTGACACACCGAGTTGAAGGCATTGGGTCTGCTTCGCAACCCATCGGGGATAAATCCCCTCACCACAGGGGCTCAGCTCGGCCATCGCGTTTCGCGCCCACCCGCCAAATCTCGTCTACGATAACCCTCACCCTTTTTAATCCCTGCGGCGCAGGACTGCGTTGGTGACGTGGGGTCGAATCGAGCACTCCATCATGCCCGCCTCCCGCTTCGCCCTCGCGCAAACCACCATCACCCTCGACGCCCGTCCTGATCGCCTCGACCTGCGCGACCGGATCTTCACCGCGCGCGTGCAATCACTGCCCGCCTCGTTCCCGGCAGACGCTGAAGTCAGCAGCCAACTGGCCGATTATCTCGGTCGCGAAATGGTGCTGTACCAAGGCAAGGAAGGCGCCTGCACCGGGTTCGGCCTGTCCGCCGTGATCAACTATTTGCTGTGGCGCCGCGATCGCGATTCGGTGAAAACCAGCCCGCGCCAGCTCTACCATTTGGCCAAGCTCTACGACGAATGGCCTGGCGAGGATTACGCCGGTTCCAGTTGCCGTGGCGCGCTCAAGGGCTGGCACAAGCACGGCGTCTGCGAGAAAAGTCTGTGGCCCTACACCGTCGCCGCCGACGGCTCGGTGCCGGACTTTGAAGCCCCCGCGCCGAACTGGGCGGAAGACGCCGTCACTCGCCCGCTCGGGGTTTATTACCGTGTGGAAAAAGACGACATCACGTCGATGATGGCGGCGCTCTACGAAACCGGCGCGCTGTACGTGTCGGCCAATGTGCATTCCGGTTGGGCACTCAAACCCAAGGCCAACACCAAAGCCTTCCAGAGCACGGCGCAATTGCCGGTGATCAAATGGAACGCCAAGCCTCAGGGCGGCCACGCCTTCGCGCTGATCGGCTACACCCACGATGGATTTATCGTGCAGAACTCCTGGTCGACCGATTGGGGTTACTCGGGTTTTGCGATTCTCACCTACGAGGACTGGCTGGCCAACGGCACCGATGCCTGGGCCGTGGGCCTCGGTGTGCCGATCAGACACGGGGCGATTTCGCGCAATGCGCGGCTCGATAAAGCGCAGGGAGAATCGGTGTTCCGTGATGCCTTGCCGACCTCCAGCGCCAAGCGTGAAGGCGTCTCGCTGTTCTCCGCTGAAGCACCGACAGCCGCCCGCAAAGGCCCGGCCGCACTGACCAACGATCAGGCTTACGGGCTGACCATCGTCATGGAAAACAACGGCAGCATCGGCCCACGCTTGACCGATGTGGAAAACGTGCGCGCCGCTGTTGCGCGCATCGTCCGCGAATCGCCCAAGGCCTGGTTCGACAAACTCCCCGCCGGGCAAAAACCGAAAATTCTGCGCATCGCAATCTACGCCCACGGCGGGCTCAACTCGGAGCAGGATTCGATCAAACGCATTTGCGCGATGGCGCCGTACTTCCTCGAAAACGGCGTCTATCCGCTGTTCATCACTTGGCGCACCGGGGTGCTGGAGACGCTGACCGACATCGTCAAAGATGCCCTGCCCGGCCTGTTTCCAGATTCAGGTGGCTTGGGCGACGTGTTCAAAGTGATCAAGGACAAAGCCACCGAAGGTCTGGATCGCACGGTGGAAATGGCCACGAAAAAACTCGGTGGCGATCAGTGGAGCCAGATGAAGCAGAACGCCGAAGCCGCGTCGGTGGCCGGCTTCACCCCGCGCGGGCTGATTGAAACGGCCGACAATCTGAAAAAACTCACGGCGGATGTCGGCGCCGACAAGATCGAATTGCACCTGATCGGCCACTCCGCCGGCTCGCTGATTAATGGCCACCTGATCCAGTTGCTCTGGGCGAGAGGCCTGACGATTGCGACTTCAACGCTGCTCGCGCCAGCCTGCACGCTCGACTTCGCCAACTCGACCTTCCGCAAAGTCATCGAGGGCGGCGGCCTCAAGCGCAAGGACTTCCACCTGCACATGATGTCGGACAACCGCGAGCAGGATGACAACGTCATCGGTGTCTATCACAAGTCGCTGCTCTATCTGGTGTCGCGCTCCTATGAAGAATTGCAGCGCATGCCGTTGCTCGGCATGGCCAAGAGTCTCGACGGCGCGTATCAGGACTTCAGCAAACCTGATTTGTGCGAGTGGAACATCGCCGCGCAGGACATGACCGTGCAATGGAACAACTTCTACTGGGGCAACAAAATCCCCACAGGTTTTGCCCTGACCGGCAACGGCTTGAGTGCAGAGTCGGCGAAAACCCTGCACCTCTACAACGACGTGAAAATGACCTATGGGCCGGGCACCAAAGCAGACACCTCGCACGGTGGTTTTGATAATGACTTGAACGCGATGACCACCACGCTGAAGACGATTCTGCGGCTCGGCCCCGATGCGAAACTGGATCAGCCGTTTATCGACCTGAACTACTAGGGCTCGGCCTTGATCACTTCGAACTTCACTTGATCGGGGTAGAACGCTACGTAATCGCGGATCGGCGCGACCGAGACTTTGGGGTTTTCGTACGTCCACACGGCGTTGGCGCCTTCGTGTCCGGGGATTTGCAGACTGAAATAACTGGCGTCGCCCTTGTACGGGCAATAACTGGTGTGGTCGGTGCGGGCGAAATACTTTTCGTCGATGTCTTCGCGGGGGACGTAATAGACCGGCGGGTAATTGGCTTCGTTGAGGATCAGCACGTGTGAGGAAGCGGCGACCTGGATGCCGTGGAATTTCACCAGCAGACAACCGACGAGTTGTTCGAGGTTGATGACAGGGCTGGGGCCGGAGGTTTTCATGGGGGTTTCTCCTGAGGACTGCGAAGAGACCGGTTCAGGTATAGCCCAAGTGATGTGTTTGCGGGGGGTGGACAGCCGAACGGCAAGAGCCCCTCACCCCAGCCCTCTCCCAGGGGTAGAGGGAGCAGACCGAGGTGTCTGGCGTCATGCGCCGACCTGGATGTGCTGTGTCGATTATGGATTCCCTACCGATCATTCAAGTCGGTGTACTTCCCCAATATCCCCCAATCAGTCCCCTCTCCCTTTGGGAGAGGGCTAGGGTGGGTAAAGACCGGGTACATCCTTTACGTTTGAGACCGGGGACATGGTTTACAGGTATCAATCATGGTCAGGAGGTGCTGACCATGCCCTGGAATCAAGAGTCCCCAATGGATCAACGAGTGAAGTTAGTCAGCGACTGGCTTGGCGGCAGTTACACCAAGAGCCAATTAAGCCGGCGCTATGGCGTCAGCCGTCCAACCATCGACAAGTGGCTGGAACGATACGCAGCGTTGGGCGTAGATGGCTTGAAAGAGCAATCGCGCAAGCCGTTGAACTGTCCTCATCAAACGCCCGACGAAATCATCGCCAAGTTGCTGGCCAAGAAAAACGAACATCCCGATCGGGGACCCAAACAGATCATTGATCGCCTGCGCGTTTCCGATTCGCATATCCAATGGCCGGCGGCGAGTACCGCCGGGGAGTGGCTGAAGAAAGCTGGTTT